>DATEPM010000080.1:0-60935 GCA_035273185.1 Gemmatimonadaceae bacterium | reverse complement strand
CCGTCCGGGTTCGTATCGCAGTACCCGCTGCTCGTCCGCCACGGGCCTCCCCCGGCAACATCCATCGAGAAGCAAGTCCCGTCGTAGCGCTCGAAATCATCCTGGAACACCACCGTGCTCGATGCACTCGGCCGGGGCTCCGTCCCATCCGCCGGCGGTGGGGCAATCACGCTCAGCATTGCCTGTCCGCTGATCCCTTCGCTCGTCGCGGTTATGGTCGTGTTGCCCGCCGCGTTGGTGGAAATCATTCCCGCGGCGCTGATCGAGGCAACGGTGCTGTTCGAACTCTGCCAGGTGATGCTTCGGCCGCTCACGACGTTTCCAGCAGCGTCGCGCAGGGTAGCCGTCGCGGAGCTGGCCAGCCCAACAACAACAGACGAGGGGTTGAGAGCGACCGAGACTGACGCCACCGGAGCGGGGAGCGGCGGAGCAGTCACATTCAGCGTCGCGCGTCCAGTTATACCTTCGCTGGTCGCAGTGATGTTAGCACTGCCAACTCCGATGGCAGTGATGGCCCCCGCCCCACTCACCGTCGCGATCGCGGTATTCGAGCTCTGCCAGCTGATGATGCGGCCTGACAGGAGATTCCCGGCCGCGTCCCGTAGCGTGGCACTCGCGACCCCTGTCTGGCCGACCACCACTGACGACGGAGTCAGTGAAACAGAGATGGAGGCGATCGGTACTGGCGCTGGAGCAGTTACCGTGAGCGTTGTCTGCCCGCTGATGCCTTCGCTTATTGCCGTGATGCTCGTGTTCCCAGCTGCGGCCGCGACGATATGACCACCGGAGTCGATGGTTCCTACCGATGGATTCGAGCTGCTCCACAGGATCGTGCGGTTCGTAAGAAGAGTACCGTCCGCTGCGCGTAGAATCGCCGAGGCCTCGGCAGACTGACCTACTACCACAGTTGAGGAGGTCAGTCCGACGGTGACCGACGCTACAGGCGCTGTATTCACTGCTAGCGAGACAGTCCCGCTAACGCCGCTCACGCTTGCGGTAATTCCAGCGGTCCCTACTGCCATCGCATGTACGAGCCCGGAGTCGGAAACGGTCGCGACGCTCACGTTTGAACTGCTCCACTTAATCGGCAATCCGCTCAGAGGGCGACCAGTCGAATCCTTGGCGGTCGCGCTGAGCCGTTCGCTTCCTCCAATGATGAGTGAAGCGGAGACTGGCGAGACGTCCACCGATGCAACCTTAGTGGGCGGAAGCGGAGCGGGGCCACCAGGCCCGTACACCTGGCTTGGCGAGCTTCCATCCGAGCACGCCACGGCAGCGGCCATCACTAAAGTGGCTAACGAAGCGAGGGTACGCATTAGACGCATCCTCCAGATGAACTGTGCTTCGGCGGCTCGACTAGCATGGCGCGAACAAACGCGCTGTAGCCTCGTAGCTTTGCGTCGCCGGCTTTCGCCGGCTTTGCCCTTGTCGCGCACCTCCAGCGGAGGGTGCGATCTTGCCGTTGATCGCGAGGCCTCACCGGCATCGATGAGCAGATCTTCTCCTGTCGATCAGGGCGACGACCGCGCCTCGGAAGGGTCACCGATCAAGGCAGTTGCCGATGTCTGGTGCCAGGGGATCGGCCGTCACCGCATGCATCAGCGAGGATCTATGCCAACTGACTCGGTCCCGCTGTGCTGCAGATCTCACTCTGCGAGGGAACATTTGGCTCAACTGACCACTCCAGGCAGGCTCGACTGCTTGCCACGCGATATACAGCGAGCGCGGCAACCGCGCACCACCTCCGCGATGCCGTGTTCGTCACAATCAGTGCAGCTCCTCCGAATAGGATGTCAAATGCTCCTGTATTAGTGCCATACGACGATGCTGTCGTAGTACTCGGTCTGGTTCACGCTGGAGCCGCCGTTGAACGTGCCGGCCAGAATCACGTCATTCGTCTCGGCCGCATACGTCCCTAGGTGCTGCCGGTCCACCACCAGATATCCGTCCACCCACACCCGCCACTCACGTTAGGCTCGCGCACCTCTCGCCGCTCTGGCGTCCAGAGTACCCGGATTAGTGGCACGAGTGTCCCGGCACCGCCACCACGCACTCCGATCTGGGAACGCGGTAACCACGCAGCGCGAAGGACGAAGCACGTACTTATGTGTTGCGCGGGTCCTTGCCAGTCGGGCCTTCATCCAGATACGCGTCGCAGCCCGTGTGCTCGCCCTCCTCTGCCCCTGAGGAGGCGGTCGATGAGAATGTCAGAATATGGTTGCGTTCGCGTCAGCGGGCCGGAATCGGCCGAGGCCGGCCTCGCCCCCGCTGGCCTCACCGCGCACGGCGCTTGTACAAGGAGCATACCATGCCTGCGTGGCGCGCCGATTTGCCCGTCTGATGGCGGCAGAGCCCGCGGTCGCGTCGTGCGCTGGCGACTCGGGTCACGCGATCCGTCACGCGATCACATAATCGGATGTTCGCGTACGCAGTCGCACCCGCAGAGCAGCAGACTCCGTCCGCACCTTCCGGTGAACGTCCGGCGGTCGCTGCGGTCGCTGTGCTCATCGCGCTCCCGCCTCACGCGACTATCGCGGATGGCCGCTTGCGCGGTAGCGAGTCACCGTGAGCCGGCCGGCAGTGTCAACCCGGACTCACTCGCGTGCGGGAACTCGCCGCCCCTCACCGTCGTCAGTGCGCGGCGTCCCACCCTCTCCACGGAGCTCTGCCGAATGGCCGCCGGTGATGTAACCATCTCGGTGCGCCAGCGCCTCGGCCATGCGTGTGCGCCCACTGCTGGACGTAACACGCTCGTACACAAAGGTCGGCGCGCTCGCCAGGCGTTCGCGATGCTTCGCCAGGTATTCCTCGAGGGAACAGATCACTCGTGCCGGGTTGCCGGTGCAAACGGTATCCGGCGGGAGCGATTTGGTCACGACGGATCCAGCGCCGATGATCGTTCGCGGACCCACCTCCACTCCCGGAAGAATGATGCAGCGCGCTCCGATGTGACACGAATGATGAACGATCACACGGCCGACCCGCGCCGCGTCGAGGAACTCATCCATCTGAGCATCGTGTGCCAAAATGAGGCACTCCTCGCCGAAACCACAGTCGTCACCAATGCTGATGAGGAAGCAGTGACTCGTATCAATCCACGTCGAGGCAGGCAGCCACACGTTGCGGCCAATGCCCATTCCCAGGGCCCGCAGGCGACGCCAACGGCGCTCTAGACGCCGGCGCTCCAGGTGGCTCTTCGCCGAGACGATCAGGTCGAGTAGAGTGGCCGGGAGAGTCATCTTTCGCGACGAACAATCTGCTTCAGCCTCTCTACTCCGCTGACGATACCAAGAAGCTGTGGGAGGCCTTCGGCATACGCAAAGCGACGTAGCTGGAACATCCCATCGGTCGCATTGAGAATCGCGGCCCCGTGTGCGTAACCGGCTACGCCGCTCACCGCGCCCAGGAATCCCAACTCCTTCAATATCCGGATTTCGCGCGTGCCAAAGTCCCCGGGCTGGCCGTTGGGGTAGCAGAAGATGGACAGCGGGTGCGCAGCCTCGGCGCGGAGACGCTCCCAAGACTCCCGGAGCTCGAACCGGCACTGCTCGTGGGACGTACGTGAGAGCACGGGATGCGTAACCGTGTGCGGACCGAATGTCATCGTCATACCCTCGCACCGCCGTAGGTCATGCCAGCTCATCGGAGCGTAGCGCCGCGGCGGACTCGCAGGTAGCTCCACCTCCGCCACCTGTGCGAGGCGATCTATCGCGGAACTCTTCGCGGATTCCGGGAGTGTCTTGCACCATGCCGTGAACTGCCGCTGCGCCGAAAGCCGCTCGCCGGGATGATGCCACTCGTAGAGCAGATGACCATTCTCGAGGGGGACCGACAGCCGGGAATGCGTGGTCGCCTGGAAGACGTACTCGATTCGATCCCACCAGAACCAGAGCGCACCGTCCAGAAATCCAGTCGTTACGAATGTCGTGACAGGGCAATCGAACTCGGCGAACAGCGGTGCGGCCACAGCCGCGTGGTCGAAATAGCCATCGTCGATTGTGAATGCTACCATCGGGCGTGCGGACGCACGCCGGGCGACTAGCCCCTCCAGCAGCGACTGGAGAGGGACGAGCTGATAACCGTCTTTACGCAGCGCGTTCAGCGCCTGCCGAAGTCCTGCGGGGTTGTGGCCCGCGATGGCGAGATCCCGGACCTCAAACCGATGGAGCATGAATATTGTGGCACGCGTCCGTAGTAGTGGCCAAAAGACAGGGACCCGGCCCGTCGTCAGCAGCACGTCTCTAAGGATGGCTTTCGCGCTTGGCATCACAATCACGGCGATCGAATGGTTGACGGCGGACGCGCTCAACTCAGCAGATCGCCGTAAATCGCCTGTACCCGATCCGCTGTGCGCTCGATCGTGAATTTCTGCGCCTGCAGAGGAGCGGTGGCCGCGCATGCGCTGGCATCCCCGGGCCGGAGCATGGCGCGACGAAGCAGGGCCGTGAGCTCGGCTGGATCGCGCGGATCGAATAACCAGCCGCCTCCCTGGCCCAATACTTGGACTGGACCACCCAACGCGGCGGCTATGACCAGGCGACCATGGGCCATTCCCTCCAGAACTACCAGGCCGAACGGCTCCGGCGTCGTAGAGGCATGCAAGACAACATCGGCGGCGTTCATGAGGTCCGGCACATCCAGACGCGATCCGAGGAATCGCACGGACGGTTCTAGCTGGTGCACCCTTACGAGATCTTCGAGCGTTTGCCGGTAGGCGGAATCATTCGGATCGTCAGCCCCGACGAATGCGACAAGAATCTGCCGGCGCATCGCGGGTTCGAGACCAGCAAGCGCCAATAGCACCACGTCCTGCCCCTTCCAGCGGCGAAGGTGACCCACCATGACGGCCAACAATGTTCCTTCAGGCACGGACAGCTCCCGTCGGACGCAGCAGGAGGGCCGCTTGACACTTGCACGGATGAGCGCGTGATCGATCCCATCCTCCACCTGGACAATGCGCTCATGCGGAAACCGCTCTCGCTCAAGGATGCCGGTCACGTAGGTACTGATGGTGATGAACCGGTCGAAGCGGCAATTCAGCCACCGAACCAGTGGACTTCGAATCGGGTACAGCTCGCCCCGCAGATGCGTGACGCATGGGATGCCGGCAAGTCGCGCCGCCGGCAGCCAGTCGTAATAGCCGTACGATGGTGAATTATTGACGTGCACGAGATCGATCCGCTCACGATGCAGAAGCGCCACACGCCTCGCGACGGCTGCTCCCGCACGCAGCACGCGACGCGGCGAGAACCATCGCGCGCGAACTCCATGTTCGCGATACCACTCCGCTTCCCAGACGATCACGCTGACACCCCGCTCTCGTAGTCGCTCCACGAATGGATTGTGCTCGTAGAATATGACTACGGGAGTGTAGCGATCCCGATCGATGTGCCGAGCGAGATCGTATAATGCCTGGAACGAACCGCCGAAAGTGCCGTCGCGGGTCGTCTCGACGAGTAGAATGCGGCGAGGCGCCTTCCCCTTTCCTTGTGCTGCGGAGCGCTGCATCATGCCATCGCGAACCGTGTGGTGAGTAACCGTACGCGCGCCATCACGAAGGCAAGGATCAACCCGCGATCGTTCTCGTGCAGGATCGTGGTCCACACCGCGACCGTGTAGGTGGCGAGGCATGCCAGACTCAACGCAATCTCGAGAGCGAAGGTCGCCGGTCGGAGATAGATGGCTGCGGCACTTACCCCAACTGCATACATCGACAGCCGAAGCACCGGCCTCCATCCGTACGCCATCGGCCACAACCGCTGGCTGAACCGCCAGTAGAACGCGAGCCGCACGAGGAAGCTGAGCAGCGTCGCCCAGGCGGCGCCAACCCCCCCATAGAGGGGAATCAACACGCTGTAGAGCGCGATCACCGCCGCCACCGAAGCCCATACGCCGTAGGTGGCATACCTGGTCTTCTCGGAAAGATCGATTCCGATCTCGAGGGCGGCCGCCCAACCCTGGACGATGTAGGCGGCCAAGATGATCGGGACGAGATCCGCCGCCGACCAATACTCCTGGTGGGCGAGGATGCGAAGTAACGGGTGGACGAAGAGCGCGATGCCTACGGCGCACGTCAGTGCCAGCAGGTTCAGGTACAAAAACCCCTGGGAGTTCTGCGCGTCGCGTATCGCGGGCGACTCCTTCGCGAGCTCGAAGCGCCGTGGCGTCCAAGCGCGCATGAATGGCGCGATTCCCAGCTGATCCAGCACAAACCCGAATTGATACGCGATGCCGTACAGCCCCACCATGGCGAGCCCGCTGTACTTGTCCAGAAAGAGACGGTCGCCAAACGTCACGATGAACGTGCCGAGCGTCACCAACTGATAGGGAATGCCGAATCGGCGCAGGTCGAGCAACGCGCTGCGCCTGATCACGAACCCCACCCGGCGGATCATCCAGACGCATGTCGCCGCGCCGATCGCCGAGCTGACGATGAACGAGCTGAGCAGAATGCCCTTTGGGCCCCAGCCGAACACGACGAGGAACAGAATATTACCACTGAGCTGCAGCACGAGCCGCACGACCGAGGTGGAGCTGTAGAGCAACGCCCTCTTTTCGATCTGCATGAAGATCAGGGGAACCACATACAGCGACCCGAGCGTGAAGTTCGCGGCCGCCAGATACACCAAGTCCTTACTGTGCGTGCCGTGCAGCACGTACCTCCACACCGGATTCGCGAACAGCACCAGGAGGAGCGTGCCGACGAGGTTGAGGGAGACTTGCAGAAGCATGGCGCTGCCGAGCACGGCGCGGCGTTCCTGCTCTCCTTCTGCCTTGAAGTAGAAGCGCATCACGCCCGCCGTACACCCCGCGCTCACGATGATCGCGACCACGTCCGACGTCATGTCCAGGATCTGCAGCACTCCGTAGTCGCTGGGACTCAGCAACCGCGTATACACCGGCAGCATGATCAGCGATGCCGCACGCCCGAGCAGCGTGCCCAGACCGTAGATCAGCGCCTCCCGCCCGAGCTTGCGTCTGCCCGGGATCGGAGCCGCGCCTGTGCGGTGCCCCGGCTCGATCGGGATACCGGCAGCCGCTGGTATCTCCACGGCGTCCGGCTCGAGCGCGGTACCGGCGATCACGAGACTTCGTGCAAGGGACTCACTGGGCACGACTCTCGGCCAGGCTGCGACGCGGTTCGCGCGGTGGCAGATGTCCCACCCGCTGCATCAGGATGGCCTCCGGCAGCTCCGTCGGAAACCGATATTGCGGATCGATGATCGTGTGAGGGCTGCTCTGTTTCATCTTCACGTACATGGAACGCGGGAAGGCAAGCTTAGCGGGATTTCCCATGATCACCGAGTTCTCGGGGAAACTCTCGGTCACGACCGATCCGGCACAGATGATGGAGTTGTCGCCAATCCGGACATTCGGCATGATGATCGAACCGTACCCGACGAAGCAGTTCTTGCCGATGATCACCTGACCATAATAGCCGTTGATGTCAGGAATCTCGTTGTACGCGGCGCTGTGAATGGCACCATCATGAGTGAGCAACGTGACGTTGCCGGACACGATCGTGTTCTCGCCGATCTCCAGAAGGGTCGGCTCCGAGAAGATCTGCAGCGAGAAGAACCGGCAGTTCTTGCCGATCTTGGCCCCCATCTCCCTCGCACGCTCCACGCGATATCTCACGAGATCCGTGCGAAACAGATAACCCATCTCGATTCGCCGACGGATCTTGTCGAATCGCGAGGAGGCGAATGCGTCACGGGCGAGAAGGGAGCGAAGCAGCCGAATCGCGATGAGCTTTAGTGTCGTTGGCTGGCGGTACATGGCAGTTGGGCGTCGTGAAAATGGTTACACGTCCCGCGGTCGAGACCGCGCGCGTCGCGTCGGGATGCCCTCAGGGCCGCGACACCACGTTGGAACGGACTGCGGTGGACGCCACGGTAAGCGCCGGGCGAGCTGTCACGCGCGAGGCATTCACCCGCGCCAGGAACGCGACCAGCCGCTCGGCGATGAACCGCCGCGCCGGCTCGTTGAGGTGCCCTCCGTCGAACGTGTACTCGGGCACGAGCGAGAATACCGTATCTCCGCCGACCTGGTGACCTTCGCGTGAACCGTCGGGCCGGGAGGACTCCATCCGTGCCAGGTCGAACAGCAGGCCGGTTTTCCCGTACTCGGCGAGCAGCAGGCGGTTGAACTCGTTGCGTGCCGCGTTCAGCTCTCGCTGGCTGTATCCAAGGCGATACGCCTTCCAGCGTGCCGCCAGCATACCCTCGGAGACCATGAGTGGCATTGTCACATGCACGATCGTGAGCTCCGGATATCTCGCTCGCGCCGTCTCGTAACTGTGCTTGTACGCGCCGAAGAGCGCGCGGACATCGGTGCCGGGCTGTATATCGACGTAGCAGTACTTGTAGAAGGCAATGTCGCCGGACTGACCGAAACCGCGGTCGAGTACGGCGAGGAAGTCCGCATCCTTTTCGTTCGGATGCGTGTTCCGGCCTATCGCGCCGTGCAGAAAGCCGCCGCGCTCCGCGTCGGCGGCATTGCGCGACTCCAGCACGCGCAGGCGGATGCGAGGATCCCTTGCTGCAAGATCGCGGATGCCATCCACCAGGTTATAGCCAACGGACTGGTGCCCGAAAAAGATCCGAGCCTTGGAGAGCTCCACGAGAGCGTCGTCGGAGACCTCTCGGAGCGGTGATGAACGGGTACCCGACATCCTGACAACTCCATCCCCGTCAGCCGTGCAGCCGACGAGCGCAAAGACCGTGAGTGCCGCGAACACCAGCGGCGGGTGGAAGATCATCGCGCGCGCGCCTACGCCGCGTAGCTGTGCGATCGCTTCCCACTGACGAACCGCGTGATCGCATCCAGCGAGTTGAGATTCTCCTCCGTGATCTCGTCATCGGCGGCCTGTACACCGAACTCTTCCTCGATGAACTGCAGCACCTCCATGACCCCCATCGAGTCCACGATGCCGCGCTCGAGCAGCGGATCGTCGTCGCCAAGCGCGAAGTCTGGGCGCATGTAAAGAAAGTTCTCGGTGATGTAAGAACGAATACGGCTGCGGATCTCGGTATCGGTGGTGTTCATGGAAGTGGTCGGTGAGGATGAAGGCAGCGGACAGCTCAAGCAATCATCAGCGACGCCGACTCCGCTTCGTGCAACAACACGTCGGCCCCGCGGACATCCAGTGGTGTGGCAGTGCGCGCCTGCTCCAGGAACTCGCTGTACCAGAGGTGGGTCGACAGGATCGCGACCAGCGCCTGGTTCTCCCGAAAGCCGGCTGCCTGGCCATTGCGACAGCGACGCACCAGCCCTGCGACCGCGGGCGCCGAGAACACGCCGATGCGAGAGATCGTCGCGGGGTCCAGCATCTCGGCGACGTACGCCGGTGCGCCGGCCCCGAAAAACGAGGGTGCATCCGGTGCGCGATACGGCTGCTTGCGTCGATTCCCGATCCGTGGTGGCAGAACGCGCGACGCCCACCGCCGCAGAATCTCCTTCTCGCGCAGGCCGCGCAGGCGCGACCCCGTGGGAAGCGCGGAGGCGAGCTCGAACAGCCGATGATCGAGAAAGGGATATCGGCCCTCCACACCATGCGCCATGGACATGCGGTCACCCTGGGCGCTCAGGAGATAGGGCGACAGCAACGTGACCATCTCCAGGTACGCCGCCCGGTTGAGCGGTGACCATCCATAGAACCGGACCGGGAGCAGGGAGCGCAGCTCCTGCAGCGGGATGGCACCGTCGAGCGCTTCCCGAAATCCGTCGGTGTAGAAGTCCTTGATGCGTGCGGTGAGCTGAAAGCGAGGGAGGTGCGAGAACAGCGGATCACTCATCGATCCCGCATTGAGAAAGAAGCGGCGCCAGAACTCGCCGCCGCGGTTCCCCTGCATCAGGTATGGATACAGCCGGTCGAACAACCGGCCCCGCGCCGTGGATTGCGGGCGGCGCAAGCAGAAGCGGCGGACCGCGACTTCCTTGAACAGGTCGTAACCGAGGAAAAGCTCGTCCGATCCCTCTCCAGTGAGTACGACCTTGACGCCGGCATCGCGGACGAGCCGCGCCAGCAGATACATCGGGACGGGCGCGGTCCGCACGAGGGGCGACTCCGCATGCCGGATTACGTCGGGGAATGCAGCGGCTATCGCGCTGGCATCGATCGGTTGAATGGCGTGCTGGCTGCCGACGGCAGCCGCCACCTCCTTCTGGTAGGTACTCTCGTCAAAGCGCGGATCATCGAACGTCACCGAGAACGTGCGAAGCGTGTACGGCGAGCTCCGCGCGGCCAGCGCGCAGGTGATCGACGAATCGAGCCCGCCGCTCAGATATCCACCCACCGGGACGTCTGCGCGCATGCGGAAATCCACGCCCGAGCACAACAGCGCATCCAGCTGCTGGAGCGCATCAACGTGCTCTTCTCCAGCCTCTGGATAGTCCAGCTCGTAATATCTGCCCAGCCAGAGTCCGCCATCACGCCACCGGCCGTATGTTCCTGGCTCCAACGCAGAAACGTCGCGGAACGGCGTGCGTGGCGGGCGCGCTGCCCAGAAGGTGAACACCTCATCGAGGCCCCGCGGATCGGCAGCGGCTTCGATCTCGCCGCTCGCGAGCAGCGCCTTGATCTCCGACCCGAAGTACAGATTGCCGTGCTGCAGCGAATAGAACAGCGGCCGCACGCCGAAGCGATCGCGCGCGAGGAACACCGAATCGTCGGCACGATCGTGGATGGCGAAGGCGAACTGGCCGTTCAATCGGTTGAGCAGAGACACGCCCCACTCCTCGTAGCCATGCACGAGGACTTCGGTGTCGCAGAGCGTGCGGAACACGTGACCGCGCGCCTCGAGCTCCCGACGCAGGTCGCGCCAGTTGTACACCTCGCCGTTGTACGTGATGATGTAGCGGCCATCCTCGTTCGCCAGCGGCTGTGCGCCCGTGACCAGATCCACGATGCTCAACCGCACGTGCGCGAGGCCCACACGTCCGTTCACGGCGAAGCCGTAGCCGTCTGGCCCGCGATGACGGATGGCAGCAGCCATTCGGGCGAGCGTGTCCACCGACACCACCTCGCTCCCACGCCGCGCAACTCCGGCGATGCCGCACATCAGGCCGGAACCTCGGCACCATGACTGAGCGCCGGTGCGCAATACGATCCATCGGCAGCGTGCAGCCCGGCACCGATCGCGACCGGCTCAACGAGCTGTGGCCCGAGATGCAGGTAGCGTGTGGTTGCGCGCTTCTGGTCGATGTCTCGCAGCGCGCGTTCCACCTGCTCGGCGGGTCGGCCGAGCTCCTCCGCCACCTCCAGCGCCGCCCTGCCAGTGTTCCGGGCGGCGAGGACCACGTCCAGGTGGCGCGTGGGGAGCGAGTAGTAGAACTCCTCCTGCGTCTGCGGCAGCGAGAACGTATCCGTGGTCGGCGGGCGTGATGTGATCGCCGCCGGCACGCCAAGGTAGTCCGCGAGCTGGTAGACCTGAGACTTGTAGAGGTGCGCGAGCGGCTTGACGTCGGCGAGGCCATCCCCGCCCTTCACGAAGAATCCCTGATCGTACTCGAGGCGATTGGGTGTACCCACGACGGCATAGTGCAGCCGGTCTGCGTGGAAGTATTCCAGCATCTTGCGCACCCGCTGCTTGAAGTTGCTGGCGGCAACGATCGCTCGGTACTCGGCCGCGGGGAGCCGTATTTTGCGCGGCTGTTCGCCCGGCGCCTGCACCACGAGCATCGTGAGATTCATGCGTCCCGGATCGATCGCGAGCTTGCACCCCCAATCATCGCGGAACTCCGGTATGACGCGGCGAATGGCATCGTTGCGCCGACGGTAGCACCCCGCCGCCTCGAGAATCGGTGCGATATCCTCCCGCGTGCTCTCGATCCCGAGCTGATCGGCAAGCGCCTTGGCGAGCTGATAGCTTCGTGGATCGCTCTCGCGCTCTGGAAGAAAGAGCCCGAACACGTGATCAGAACCCACGGCGCGCACGGCCAGCGCGGCACACACGGAGCTGTCCACACCACTGCTCATCGCCACGACGAAGCCGCGGCGCTTGAGCACCTCCGCCAACTGGGTGCGCAGCGCGGCAACGATGCGAGCCGTCGCTTCGGCGGGATCGATGGCGAGGACGGGCGAGAGCTGGGAGGGCATGGTGAATGAGCGGCTGTTGATTGAGACGTGCGCCGGAACGCGACAGCGCGGCGTGGGAAACGCAAGCTTGGCACCCGCCAGCGACAGGCCTGGGAGCCCGGCCCCCTGGCACCTAATCGGTTCGTGCTCATGAGGATGCGCCCTGGCTCGCTGTCGTGATGCGGCTCCTGGACCGTTCCGCACCGACAACATTGTGGCGAGTCCGCAACATTCTTCGTACCGACTGCGACAGTGGCTCCGTGCGCAAGGGTGCGCGCGGTTGCTGGAGTCCGCAGACCGGGCCTTCAGCGCCGCCTTCCGACTCTCCAGCTACAGCACGATCGTTGCGTCCCGCCATACCATCCCGCGGGTCACGACAGACGCCGCTCGGAGTTCCGCTCCAACTGTAGGTGGGCATGCGCAACGACCAGGACGACCCCTCTGCCGAGAGCGTCGGCGCCACGAACTTCGCTCATCTCCTCTGGCGCGCGGCGCACCGGTTTGATCAGCACCCCGCGATGGTGGAGCGCGGACACTCGGTTAGCTTTGCGGCCGTCGGAGAGCGGGCTGCCGGCATCGCGAGCGCTCTTGTCGATGCCGGCGTGCAGCCCGGCGACCGCGTGGCCGTACTGCTCCCGCGCGGTGAAACGGCGGCGGCGGCATTCTTCGCGGCGCTCGCGGCGGGCGCGATTGGCATCAACCTCAACGAGATGTATCGGCCGCGACAGATCGAGTATGTGCTCACGCACGCGCGCGTGCGGATTCTGCTCACCAGTGCCGATGTCGTACAATCGCACCCTCGACCAATCGAGACGACCACGACGATTATCGACGTGGGAACACTGCCGGAAACGGGGAGGTTCACGCCGGTGATGGTTGACGCGAGCGCCCCGGCACAGATCACGTACACGTCGGGCTCCACGGGGCAGCCAAAAGGCGTGGTGATGAGCCATTCAAACCTCTGGGCCGGCGTGCAGATCGTTGCCGGCTACCTCGGCATCACCGCGACAGATCGCATCGCGAGCCTGCTGCCGTTCAGCTTCGTCTACGGCTTTAACCAGCTTACGTGCAGTCTGCTCACCGGGGCGACACTGGTGATCGAGCGTTCGACGCTCTCACAGGAGATCACGGCGGCATTGCGGCGGGAACGCGTGACAGTGCTGGCGGCCGTTCCACCACTCTGGCTGCAGCTGCTGCGCACTCCGGCGTTTCGGGATGCCCCGCAGGACGATCTCCGCGTCGCGACCAACGCGGGCGGCCGGCTCCCGCCCGCATCCGTGCAGGAGCTGCGCAGAGCACAACCGCAGGCTTCGCTGTTCCTGATGTATGGACTCACCGAGGTATTTCGCAGCAGCTTTCTGCCCCCGGCGGAGGTGGACGCGCATCCCGATTCGATGGGTCGCCCGATTCCCCAATCCGTGATCTATGTCGTCCGCGAGGACGGAACGCTGTGCGCACCGGATGAGATCGGGGAGCTGGTGCACGGCGGGCCCACTGTCGGCATCGGGTACCTTGACGACCCCGACGGGACCGCGCGTGTATTCCGACCCAATCCGTTTCGAGATATGCATCCAGAGGCGCCGGCGCGTGTGGTGTACTCCGGGGATCTCGTCCGGCGCGACGCCGAGGGGCGGCTGTATTATGTCGGCCGGCGCGACCGGATGTTCAAGACGCTGGGCTATCGGGTGAGTCCCGACGAGATCGCGGATGTCCTCTATGCCTCGGGACAGGTCGACGAAGCCGTGGTGCTCACCGAGCCCGATGCTCAGCGCGGCCAGCGCATCGTCGCATGCGTGGTGCTCCGCGATGGTGGCAGCCTGCACGCCCTCCGAAAGCACTGTGGGATCGAGCTTCCGCGTTACATGCAGCCGGCACGATACGATATTCGCACCGAGCTGCCGCGCAACATGAGCGGGAAGCACGACATGCTCGCCTTGCGGAGAGATCTGACGACTGCGCTTTGACCGGCGCGAGCCGCGGGCGCGCTCAGCGCGCCCGCATCGTGGATGGAGGGTTCTCGCTTACCGAGATACCGCGCATTGCACTTACCAGCACTCGGACGCAGCGGTCGATTCGCGTATACGACTCCTCGAAGGCGGATTCGTCGCCATTCCACGGGTCGCGAACGGTGCGCGCGTTGGGCCATTCCGGATCCAGGTCGCCCAGCACGATGATGCGTGGCGGAGTGGCCGCGCAGAGGCGCCGTGCCTTGTCTGCCTGAACTGCATCCATCACCAGCACGAGATCGGATCGGGCCATCAGAGCGGGGGTGACCAGGGTCGAACGATGCCCGGACAGGTCCACACCGTGTCGGGCGCCGATCAGAGCAGCGTGCGAGGGCACCGCACGTCCAGGGCCCACGAACCCCGCGGACAGGATTACCGGAGCGGCAGAGCTGTGCGCGAGGTCGCGCTGAAGCACCGCGGCCAGATACGGGCTTCGGCAAACGTTGCCATGGCACAGCGCCAATATCTGGCGGGGCATGCCTGTAAGCTCCAGCAGGGCTAGTGCGCGGCGCCTGCGCGCCGGACGCGCGCACCGCGTTGCGAGCGTGCGAGTCTGCTGGTAAAGCCGTCGCGGAACATGGCGCCACCCCCTCACGTGAGCACCGTGACCCGCACCGGCATGGCCAGTCGTCCGCGCTCGTCGCTCAGCCAGCTGGCGAGCAACTGCCGATCTTGTAGCGTGAGGAGTGAATGCGTCGGTAACGTCAGCAGCGAACCCCGAAGAAGTTGTGATCCGCCGAGCTGCTCGGAGTATCGTTCGTCCGGGTGCAGCACCGGCTGCAGTTGATCGTGCTGCCCAAGTGTAAGGGGATAGCCGCGAAAGATGCCGAGCTCCGGGGCCGCTGTCTTGGTACCTCTTTCGTCCAGAATCACGAAACGCAAGTAGCCGGGACTCCCACCGGGCACCAGGGCCGGCGTCCGAACACCCGCCGAGCGGGCGAGGTCCGTGAGCTCCATGGCATGCTCGCGCCTGCGTGCCAACTCCGCCTCGTTCATACGGGCGGCGTGGTCGAGCATCGCGACCGCCGCCCGGGTGAGCCGTCGCGGCTCGTGCGCAGGGCGATAGACCATCTCTCCCAGATGCAGCATCGGCAGCGCCGACGGTATCGAGTACAGCCGTGGGCGCCCGAAGGCCCACTGCGCGGTTGCGACGGTCAAGGTGCGCCATTCCGTCGTTGCGGGGAGCAGACGCTCAACGGCCGCGTGGAACTGCATGGCCCACGCACCATCGTGCAGCAACAGCGCCCCGCCTGCACCACCGGTCATCCCCTTACCGCGCCCAAAGCTGAGCACCGAGAGCGCGCCGAAGGACCCGACCGAGGCACCGTCAAGCTGTGCGCCGGCTGCCTGCGCTGCATCCTCGATCACCGGCACGCCGCGCTCCGAAGCGGCTGCGATCACGCCCTTCATGTCGCAGGGGTATCCGTGGAGCGGCGCGACCACGACCGCGTCGACGCCGCGCCGAAGCGCCCGCGCGAGTGAGTCGAGATCGGGGCTCAGCGTGTAGGGGTCCAGGTCGTACAGCCGCACGCGCACGCGCGCGAGGAGTGCCGCGGCGGTGAGATCGATGCAGCCGTAGCCTGGGAGCGCGACGGTTCCGCCTTCTCCAACCAGGATTCGGAGCGCCAGCACCAGTGCCGAGGTGCCGCTGTCGGTGAGCGCAGCGTCGAGCGCATGATGTTGGCTCGCGATTCGTGCTTCCGCTGCGCTACTCTCAGCACGGTTCGCCATTACTGACCCGCGTGCACCCGCCAGCAGCCATCGCGCACGAATGGGCGAGTAGACTGGAAGTTGCCGGCGGCCGATCACGGGATATACCGTACGATGCGCGGGCCCAACGTGCTCGTGAAGCTGGCGGGCAGCCGCCGCCAGAGCTTCGGGCCCCACGCGTACGTGCTGTCGCTTGGCGACGGCGTCGCCGTCATGCCCGACTGAACGGGATGGTACCACCACAGCGGCACGTCGCGTCCACCCCATTGCTGCTTGAACCGGTGCGTGCCACTTCCCGGCGAACAACGGCCGAAGTTGAAGACCGCCACACCCTCCGCGATTGCGCGCTCCATGAAGGACCAGTACAGGAGCATGTTAGCAGCGATGCGGTTGTAGGCGCGCAACGACGAGGCCCAGGTCATCTCGAACTCGCCACCCCAGCGGAAACCGCATCCACCCGCGATGGCCCGGCCATTCAGGTACGCGCAACCAAACCACGCCTCCTCGCCAAAGGTCTCGGCAATCGTGGCGAAGAGCCGGCGCGGCTGCGCTGGCGTCCCGAGATCGCGCATGTGCCGCGAGAACACCTCGAAGAACGGGTCCACCTGATCGGCACCGAAGCGCACCTCGACGCCTTCCTTTTGCGGACGTCGCACCTGGCTGCGAACTTTCGCATCGAAGGACTTCAGCAGCGCCCCGGCCGAGGCGGGTAGATCCAGGAGCACCGTGATCTTGCGGTGTGATGCGTCGAGACCGAGTGGCAGCACCTGAGGGCTGCGCAGCTCGAGGAGTCCGACGCCAGTAGCTCGCGCCAGCTCCGCCGCTCGGTGAACCAGCGCCACGACGGCTTCGTCGTCGCCCAACGGCCCGCCGTAATTCACGAAGGGCATCGACACGAGAAAGTGGCCGAACACGAGGCTGCGCACCCGAACGAGCGGGAGAATGCCCGTCAGCCGATTGGCGTGGTCACGCGCGCCCAGATAGATGCACTCGTGGCCGAAAACACGCTCCATGACCGACTGCCAGCCATGCAGATGAAAGTGCGTGAAACCGCGCCGGCTGCGCGCAAAAGCATCCCACTCAGCGGAATCTCCGCTGAACAGCCCAACGCGCTCGGTCATTGGTGCCCTGCTGTCACGGCAGTGCGCCCACTCTCGACGCGCTGCGCGAGGCTCCGCCCGATGGAACCAAACGTGAACTCGCCGAGCAAGCGCTCGATTCGGGCAGCCGTCTGCTTGAGTCCGCGATAGTGCCGTAGCGCCGTGAGACGAGAGGTGCGCAGGCGCGGCTGCTCCGGATCTACCTCCCACGGGTGCACATAGAAGGTCGCCGGCACGCCGCGGTTCGTCGCGTCCAGAAAGGCGCGTCGCACGACGCCGAAGGGAAAGTGCCGCAGATATCCGCCGCCGGCTGCGGGCACGCGAACTCCGGCCACGTCGAGCGTCGCCGGCGGAAATTCGCAGAGCACGCCCGCGACACGCTGAAGGATGTGCGGATCGCGACCTGCTCGTGGATAGCCGTAACCTGGGCGACGTACGGGAAACAGGCTGGAGTCGTATACGAAGCCCTCCTCGATCAGGACGTCCAGTGCCCACTCCGCTCCAGCAACGATGGAGAAGCTCGGGGCGCGATAGCCGATGACGCCTTGCCCCGTGAGATCCTCGAGTGCCGACTTCGATGCACGCACGTCGGCTCGAAACTGCGCCGGCGTGAGCGTCGGCACACGATGATGCCAGTATCCGTGGGACGCGATCTCGTGGCCCGCATCCACAATGGCGCGAACGACGTGCGGCAACCGCTCGGCGACCCAGCCCAGCGTGAAGAACGTCCCGGTCACCTCATGACGCGCCAGCAGCTCGAGCAACAGCTCCACCGACGCTTCGAGTCTGCTCGGTAGTGCTGGCCATTGCTCGCGCGAGATGGTGCGATCGAAAGCGGAAACCTGGAAGTACTCTTCGACGTCGACGGTGAAGAAATGCAATGTCTCGCCTGCAGAGGTCCTGATGGATCGGGCGACGGCCGCATTGCGGCTGAAATTGCACGCTGCGGCTAGCACTTCGGGTGCCAGTCGGCTAGAGTGCGCCGCCGGCCTGCTGCACCTGGCGTATGTCGCGCCACCACATTCACAAGCGCCCCTGTCGTGCGCGCGGCGCGCACCTTCGCGCAACGGCATGCGAACCTGGAGTGTTGCGTTGATGCAGCAACGTGCGGGCGGGATAGTAACGGTCTTCGGAATTCTGCTCATCGTGGGGCTGACGCTGGTCCCCGCCGGCCATCACCTTCTGCGGCCGAGCCTCTGCCTCTTCTGCGGAAGGTTGTCGGGAACGGATGCCGTCCTGAACGTGCTGCTCTTCGCGCCTGTGGGTCTCGGGCTCGGGATCCTGGGTATGCGCCCAGTACGCGCGCTCGGTCTGATGCTGCTCCTGACGATGAGCATCGAGTTTCTTCAGCTCACTATCATTCCGGGCCGGGAAGCTTCACTCCGTGACATTCTCACGAACGTTGTCGGCGGAGCAGCCGGCCTCGCACTTGGCCGGAGGCTTCCAGTGGTCCTGGTTCCCGGCCTCCGGCAAGCTGCCGCACTGTTGGTCGTCTGGAGCACCGGATGGCTCAGCATTCAGACATTGGGCAGCTTGGCGTCCGCGCCGTCCTTTCCGCATAGCCTCTACTACGGGCAGTGGCAGCACCATCTCCGGCAGTTCGACCGCTTCACTGGCCGGCTTCTCGAAGCGGAGGTAGATGGCAAACCGATGGCGGACGGACCGGACCCAAACCTCTCACCGATTGGGGACGTATGGCGGCAACATGGATCGGTGCGCGTGCGAGGGGTCGTGCTGCCTGGCTGGGAGGAACCAGTGCGCATCGCGCCCATCATCAGCATCTTCGACGGGCATCGACGGGAGATTCTGCTGGTCGGACAGTGGGGCTCGTCCCTGGTCTTCCGGGTTCGTTCGCGCGCCAGCGCCGCGAGATTTCGCTCGCTCCTGTTCGGGATGGATGACGTATTTCCGACATCCGGAATCGCGCCCGCCGATACAGCTCTGATCATCGTCGAACTGCAGCGTGGCTTCGCTCGGCTCGCGACATCCCAGCGCGGATCCACACACCAACGCGTTCGACGCATCGGGCCGGGCCTCACCTGGTGCTACGCGATGCCGTTCGATCTTGCGCTGGGCACGGCGACCAGCATCGGGGCGCTGCTCTGGTTGTTTTGCGGCGTTGCGCCGCTGGGATACTGGAGCTGGTTCGCCAGTCGGCGAAACACAGGCAGCGCACCCTCGGGTGGGCGAGCGACGGCGCTGATCGTGCTCACGACAGCGGTCGCATCGATGGCGCTGTGGCTGGTGCCATATGCCGCTGGGACGGCCAGCGGCAATGCGCCCGAATGCGTGGCAACGGCAGGCGGCATTGCCGCCGGCTGGTTTGGTGCCTGCATCCTTGCGCGACGGTGGTCGCGGCCACGGTTGTCGCCGCAGCAGTATTGTGGCGCGAATGCCTCACCGGGTAATGATCATTCCGGTTAAATGCGTTTCTACACGTCAGTTGGCCGGTGGCCACACGTGGTATGTCGCTTGCCCTCGGCGCCCTCCGTTGAACGGTATTTTTCCCACGCTGTCCCACATTTCGCGCTGGGCGCACCCATGCTCGCATTTGCTCGTACTGCCGGTCACAGGAGCCTCGCAGTAGCGCTGATCGGCCTCGTCTCCTTTCTCTCGGCGTGCGAAGGCACACGGCCCACGGAAAATGCTGCCCACCACACGCCATCGCTGTCCGGCACCGCGCCAAGCTTCGCCGTGAACCCTGGTGAAACCGTGCATTTCTACGTGCATGCCCACCAGGACGACTGGGAGGTGTTCATGGGCGACCGCGCGAGCAGCAGCATGCAGACCGCCAACAGCGTGGTATTCATCTATACGACGGCGGGAGATGGTGGTCAGAGCGCGTCGTACTGGCAAACGCGCGAGTTGGCTGCGCAGGCAGCCATGGACGTCCTGGCAGGATCGGGCAGCTGGACTTGCGCAGCCCAGACCGTCCTCGGCCACGCGATCCGGCGGTGCGCAAAGGGGAAGGTGGTTGCCTATGACATGCGCCTTCCTGACGGCGCCGCCAGCGGCGAAGGTTTTGCCGGCCGTGGCAGCCTGTCCTTTCTACGGGATGGGCAGATCACGACGTTCGCTGCCCTCGACGGCTCGACGACCTACGCCTCCTGGCAGGACCTGTACACCACGATCCGCGGGATCATCGATCTGGAATCAGGGAATCAGAGTGCCCCATACGTAGAGGTGCACGCACCGGAATATGATCGGACCCTGAATCCGGGCGATCACCCTGACCATACCGCCACAGGGGACGCTGTGCACGCCGCGGCTGGAGCGAGGAGCTGGAACATCTCGTGGTACATCGGGAATCAGACGCAGAACATGGCGGTGAATCTGACCCAGGCCGCGCACGACCTGAAGCAGAACATCTTCTATGCATATGACAATTACATGGGCGCAGCGGGGCTGGGGAGGAATCAATACGACTCCGACTTCCAGGCCTGGCTCTGGCGCACGTATTATCGCACGGATGTATCGGTGCCGCCGCCCCCTCCGACGGCGCCGACAAACTTGCAGGCGCAACCTACGTCGTCAATCTCGGTGACGCTGAGGTGGACCGATAACTCCAGCAACGAGAGCGGATTCTATGTGGAACGTGCTCCGGACAATGGCGGCACCCCTGGCGCGTTCTCGCAGATTGCTTCTCCGGACCTGAATGCAACCACGTATACAGACGCCGGCCTGACGCCGAACACGATCTACTGGTATCGTGTCAGGGCATACAACGCCGGTGGGGCCTCCGCCTACTCCAACCAGGGCAGCGCGACAACTCTTCAGCCGGTAGCCGCGCCCAGCTCGCTGACCGCCACGGCGAGATCGTCGACGCGTATCGATCTGGTCTGGGTGGACAACGCCTCGAATGAAGCCGGCTACTATGTTGAACGTGCCCCGGACAATGCAGGCGCGCCGGGCACCTTCACGCAAATTGCCTCGCTCACCGCGAACACCGCGGCCTACAGCGACGCCACGTTGAGCCCCAACACCCGCTACTGGTATCGGGTGCGGGCGTTCAACTCCACGGACGTGTCGGCGTACTCCGGGCAGGTTTCGGCGGTGAGCCTGCAGGGACTTCCGGTTCCAACGAATCTTCAGGCACAGGTCGTCTCGGCGACACAGATCAATCTGTCCTGGACGGACAATGCCTCCAGTGAGACAGGGTATGTGGTGGAGCGTGCGCTGGACAACGGTGGCGCGCCCGGGGCGTTTGCGCAGATTGCGTCCCTGGGAGCTAACGCCACCACCTACAGCGATCTGACGACTTCCCAGAACACGCGCTACTGGTATCGCGTTCGCGCATTCAACGCGAACGATGTTTCGGCGTACTCCACGCCGGTGAGCGCCACCACGCCGCTCCTGCCTCCGGCGGCGCCCAGCAACCTGCAGGCGACCGCCTTGTCGTCATCACGCGTCGACCTCGCGTGGACCGACAACGCGACGAACGAGACCGGCTTTTACGTCGAGCGGGCACCGGACAATAACGGCGTGCCGGGAACTTTCACACAGATCGGAATCCTCGGCTCCAATGCCACGGCCTATAGCGATCTGGGGCTAGCACCGACCACGACGTACTGGTACCGGGTGAGATCGTACAACGCATCTGGGAATTCAGCATACACTAGTACGGCTCACGCCATGACTCTGTCGCCGCCGACGTCCCGGACCGATTTTTACTTCCACGGACATGAAGACGATTGGCAGCTGTTCATGGGTGAACATGCATACAATAGCGTCCAGATCGCGACAAAGGTCGTGTTCGTCTACTCTACCGCAGGAGATGCAGGGCGGCCGTCTGCCTTCTGGCAGGCGCGTGAGCAGGGGGCACAGCTGTCTGTTGACGCCTACGTGGGTGCGGGCAGTTGGACCTGCGGGAATCAGGTAATCCAGGGACACGCGATCCACCGCTGCACCAAGGGCAAGGCAGTGAGTTATGATCTGCGACTTCCTGATGGCGGAACGAACGGCGAAGGATTCCTGGGACATGGCAGCATGGCGATGCTTCGGGACGGGCAGATCGCGTCAATTACCGCGATTGATGGGTCGACATCATACAGTTCGTGGACGGATCTCACGTCAACGATTCGCGGCATCATAGACCAGGAGTCGGGGAACCAGAGCGCACCTTACGTCGAGGTCAATGCACCGGAATATGACCGCACGGTCAACATCAACGATCACCCCGATCACCTCGCCACTGGAGACCTAGTACACGCCGCCGCCCTCACTCGGAACTGGAATCTGACCTGGTACATTGATTATCAGGTTCAGTACCTGCCTGTAAACCTTTCACAGGCGATGTACGACATTAAGGCGACAGCGTTCAACGCGTACGACGACTACATGGGTCACATGGGCTATGGTGAGAATGAGTACGAGCCCGAGTACCAGGCGTGGCTGTGGCGTAGCTACACGCGGAGTGCTCAGCAGTAGCATGGACGGACTTCGGACGATCATCAGGGCAGCGCGATGTCTCGGCGCTGCCCTGATGATTTGATGGTCAGACAGTGATCTCAGCGATGTCGAGCAGGGCTCCGTCGATCGAAAAGCCGGCTGATGAGATGCGCCGAGGCGACCCCGACCTAGGCGTCCGCTATTCGCATTCCCATCCGGCGCCCGACCACACCTGCACCGAGCCGCGCGAACGGCGCAACGCGGAAACCGAGCTTGGACCAGCCGAAGGCGTGTGCGGGCCGAGCCATCAGCTCGCGATAGAGACCTTCGAATGCACGCGCCGCACGTTCGGTCGTGAAGTTGGCGAGTACTCGTTCCCTCGCAGCCGACGCCAGCCGGTCTCTGAGCTCCACGCTCTCGATGAGGCGCGCCAGAGCGGCGGCCAGGGCAACGGGATCTCCCGGCGGTACGAGCAGGCCCGTCTTCTCGTCCTCTACCACTTCCGCCAACCCACCCACTCGGGTGGCAACCGTTGCTCGGCCGACGGCACCAGCTTCCGCGGCGACCAACCCGAAAGACTCGACGCGTGATGCAACCACCACGATGTCGGCAGCATCACGCAGAATCGCGCCCACATCCTTCTGGTGACCCAGGAAATGCGCCCGGTCGCTTACCCCCAGTTCACGGGCAAGCGCCTCGAGGGCGCCACGGTTCGGCCCCTCTCCGATGATCGCCGCATGCGCCGACAACCCTCGATCGCGGAGGAGTGAGAGGGCGTGGAGCAGCAGGTCGAAACCCTTCAGGGGCACCAGCGCGCCGGCACTTGCGACGACGACGTGGCCGTCGGGGATGCACAGCGCTGCACGGAGTGTTCGAGCATCGCCTGCGTGCAACCGCTCCGGATCGACGCCGTTGTGAATCACTCGCAGACGCGATGCGGGAACGCCGTCGGCCCTGAAGGGCGCCACGACGGCGTCACTGCAGCCGACCACGAGCGGCACCTGGTGCAGCAGCAGCGTGCAGCGCTCCCGAAACTTGTAAACAGCGTGAAGATGCCCCACCAGGGGAATGCGAGCACCGCGTGCGGCGGCCACCATCCACTGGTTTGGCGCACCGGAGTTGGCATGGACGACGCGCGCCCCGTGGCTGCGGATCAGCTCCGTGCCCTGCCGGACGAGAGCGCGATAGCCCGCGAGATCCAGCCTTGGCGCGTCCCAGCCCAGCAGGATCGGCATCCGGCTCAAGTGCACCGGAACATCCAGCTGCCGCACCGCGTTGGCCATCGTCTCCGCGTTACACCAGACGAGCGGCGCGAAAGCATCGCGATCCAACTTCGCGAGCAGGTCGAGCAGCACCCGCTCACTTCCACGAATGCCTTCCTCGCCCCAGTGCACGAAGAGCACTGGCGCCGCGTTCGGATCGCGTGCAGCCGCGGTCATCGAATCCTCAATCGCTTTGAGAAGGCCGGCGCCTGGGCCGGTGATGGGCCGGTACTTATATGATCTGACCCAGAACTGCGCAATATCAGGCATCGTGAGCCCATCCTCGCCACGAGCACCCATGGCACGCGGTGCGCCGAGGTTGCCGATGAGCGGTGCGTATGCTACATATCATTCGTAAGAACATGGATCCTCGTGGCGATTTCCGGCAACTTGCGGCCACGTTAAACAATCCGCTAAAGCGCCTGCCCGGCGCGTATCGCCGGGCCTTTTCGTTTCTGGGGAGTCCGAGAGTCGATGATCAAGCAGGCACCAGAGCCCCCGCAGCCCGAATCCCCCTACCTTCGCGCCCTCGCCAGCCGCGTCCTCGTCTTCGATGGCGCCATGGGCACGAATATCCAGCTCCACCACCCCACGGCCGAGGACTTTGGGGGGAAGTCGCTGGAAGGTTGCAACGACCACCTGGTCCTCACCCGCCCCGACATCATCCGGTCCATCCACGAGTCCTTCCTCGCCGTGGGCTGCGACGTCGTCGAGACCTGCACTTTCCAGTCGACGCCGCACCGCCTACGCGAGTGGGGCATCGAGGAGAAGACCCGCGAGCTGAACGTCGCCGCCGCGCGGCTGGCCCGGGCGGCCTGCGACAGGTTCGCCACCCCGGACCGCCCGCGATTCGTCGCCGGCTCCATCGGCCCCACGGGAATGCTGCCGTCCAGCAGCGACCCGGTGCTCTCGAACATCACCTTCGCCCAGCTGGCCGAGAACTTCTATACGCAGGCGAAGTATCTCGTCGAGGGCGGTGTGGACGTGCTGCTGGTCGAGACGGCCCAAGACATCTTGGAGGTCAAGGCGGCGATCGCCGGCTTCGAGCGGCTCTTCCAGGAGCTCGGCCGCCGCGTCCCTGTCCAGGCCCAGGTCACGCTCGACACCAGCGGCCGCATGCTCCTCGGCACCGACATCGCCAGCGCGATGACCACGCTCGAGGCGCTCCCGATCGACATCATCGGGCTCAATTGCTCCACGGGCCCGGAGCACATGCGCGAGCCGATCCGGTATCTCACCGAGAATGCCTCGCGCCCGATCTCGTGCATCCCCAACGCCGGGCTTCCGCTCAACACGGGCACCGGCGACGCGGTCTATCCACTGGAGCCCGCCCCGATGGCCGAGATGCTCGGCCAGTTCGTCGAGCAGTTCGGGGTGCGGATCGTTGGCGGCTGCTGCGGCACCCGTCCCGAGCACCTGGCGGCGGTGGTGGAGAGGCTCTCAGGCGCGATGCGTGAGGCGTGGGCTGTCGACGCCACGGTCCACACCCCACCAGCGCCTCGCGTCTCGTCCGCGATGCGCGCCATCACCCTGCACCAGGATCCTCCGCCCCTTCTCATTGGCGAACGCGTCAACGCGCAGGGCTCGCGCAAGGTGAAGCGGCTGCTGCTCGCGGACGACTACGAGGGGATCCTCGACGTCGCACGCCAGCAGGTGGACTCCGGCGCGCACGTGCTCGACGTGTGCGTCGCGCTCACCGAGCGCGCCGACGAGGCCGCACAGATGTCCCAGGTGGTGAAGCTGCTCTCGATGGGCGTCGAGGCACCCATCATGGTGGACTCCACCGAAGCTGACGTCGTGGAGGCCGCGCTGGAGCACATCCCGGGGCGCGCGCTCATCAACTCCATCAACATGGAGAATGGCCGCAAGCGCATCGACAGCATCGTGCCCCTGGCGAAGAAACACGGTGCCGCGCTGGTGGCGCTCACCATCGACGAGATCGGGATGGCGAAGACGGCCGCGCGCAAGCTCGAGGTGGCGCGCAAGATCTTCGACATCGTCGTCGGCGAGTACGGGATGCAGGCGGAAGACCTCATCTACGACGACCTCACCTTCACCCTTGCGACGGGCGATCCCGAGATGGCCTCGTCCGCGGTGGAGACCATCGAGGGCATCCGCCTCATCAAGCGCGAGCTGCCCGGTGTCTTCACGTCGCTCGGCGTCTCCAACGTGAGCTTCGGCCTGGCGCCGGACGCGCGCGCGGTGCTCAACTCGGTGTTCCTGCACCACTGCGTGCAGGCAGGGCTGGACATGGCGATCGTGAATCCGGCGCACGTGCGCCCGTACGCCGAGATCCCGGCGGAGGAGCGCGCGCTGGCGGACGATCTGATCTTCAACCGCCGGCCGGATGCGCTGCAGCTCTTCATCGAGCATTACGAGGGGGGCGCGGGGCGTGGCATATCGGGCGCGGCCGCGGAGAAGGAAGATCCCACCGCCGGCATGACGCCTGATCAGCGGGTGCAGTACATGGTGGTGCATCGCAAGAAGGAGGGCATTGAAAGCGCCCTGGATTCCGCCGGAGTACGCGACACTCCCGTGCGCGTGCTCAACGAGGTGCTCCTCCCCGCCATGAAGGAGGTCGGCGACAAGTTCGGCGCGGGGGAGCTGATCCTGCCCTTCGTATTACAGTCGGCTGAAGTGATGAAGCGCGCGGTGAAGCACCTGGAGCAGTTCCTGGAGAAGGCCGAGGGCTACACGAAGGGGAAAGTCGTCCTGGCCACGGTGTACGGCGACGTGCACGACATCGGCAAGTCGCTCGTCAACACCATCCTCTCCAACAACGGCTACACGGTCTACGACCTGGGCAAGCAGGTGCCGGTGAACACCATCATCGAGAAGGCGCTCGAGGTGAACGCCGACGCCATCGGGCTCTCGGCACTCCTCGTCTCGACCTCGAAGCAGATGCCCCTGTGCGTCCAGGAGCTGGATCGGCGCGGCATCGGCATCCCGGTGCTCATCGGCGGCGCGGCCATCAACCGGCGCTTCGGCCGGCGGGCGCTCTTCGTGGAGGGCGAGCGCGCGTACGACGCCGGGGTGTTCTACTGCAAGGACGCGTTCGAGGGGCTCGAGACGATGGACGTGCTCCAGGGCGACGATTCCTCGCGCCGCGCGACGTTCGTGGAGAAGCTGATCGAGGACGCCCGCAACGACACCTTCCTGCACACCACGGTGGGCAAGGACGTTCGCGCGGGCGACAGCGCCGGCCAGCGGAGCGACGTCTCGCGCGATCATGCGGTGCCGAAGCCCCCCTTCTATGGCGTACGTGCGCTGCGCGACATCCCCATCGACGAGGTGTTCGCGTTGCTCGACCTGGACGAGCTGTATCGTTTGCAGTGGGGGGCTCGCGGCTCGGGCCCGCAGTACCAGGCTACGGTGAAGAACGAGTTCGAGCCCACGCTGGCGCGGCTCGAGGCCGAGGCCAGGCGCGCAGGCTGGCTGAAGCCGCAGGCGGTGTACGGCTACTTCCCCGTGCAGTCGCAGGGGAACGAGCTGGTGGTGTACGATCCGGAGGCCTATGCCAGGGACGGCAGCACGCGCGAGGTGGCGCGCTTCAGCTTCCCGCGCCAGGAAGGTCGCGAGCGGCTCTGTCTCGCGGACTACTTCCGCTCCACGGATTCCGGAGATGTGGACGTAGCGGCGGTGCAGGTGGTGACGGTAGGCGACCAGGCGGCGAGGCGTTTCCAGGAGCTGCAGGACGCCGGCGAGTACTCCGAGGCACTGTACGTGCACGGCCTTGCGGTGGAGAGCGCCGAAGCGGTGGCCGAGTGGATGCATCGCCGCGTCAAGCGGGAGCTGGGCGTGCCCGAAGGCCGCGGCAAGCGCTACTCGTGGGGTTATGGCGCGTGCCCCGACCTGGACGACCACGCGGTGGTATTTAGGCTGCTTCCCGCCGAGCAGGCGCTGGGACTCTCGCTCACCAGCGCGTTCCAGCTGATCCCGGAGCAGAGCACCGCGGCCCTCGTCGTCCACCACCCGCAGGCCAGGTATTATGCCGTGCGCGCGGTGGGGGAAGAAGGCTCCCGCAGCGGCGCGGCCGCCGCCGGTACGTCCGCCTGACGCCCACGATCAGCAGTTCTGGATGATCCAACCATGAGCTCCGCGGCCATCGACAAGCTGCTCGACCCCGAGCGCGTCGTCATCTTCGACGGCGCGATGGGGACGATGCTGTACAGCCGGGGCGTGTTCATCAACCAGTGCTACGACGAGCTGAACGTCCGCGCGCCCGACCTCGTGCGCGACGTGCACCGCGAGTACGTCGCTGCCGGCGCCGAGGTGCTGGAGACCAACAGCTTCGGCGCCAACCGACTGAAGCTGGCGCAGCATGGTCTGGAAGCGCGCGTGGTGGAGCTCAACGGCGCCGCCGTGGCGCTCGCGCGCGAGGTGGCGGACGGCGCCGGGCGTCCCGTGCTGGTGGCCGGCGCCGTCGGACCACTCGGCGTGCGCATCGAGCCGTACGGGCCGACGAGCGTGGCCGACGCGCGTGCGGTGTTCCGGGAGCAGATGCAGGCGCTGAAGGAGGGGGGCGCCGATCTCTTCCTCCTGGAGACCTTCAGTGACCTGCACGAGATAGAGCAGGCCATCGGCGCGGCGCGCGAGGTGGACCCGGACATGCCCGTGATCGCGCAGATGACCATCGGCGCCGATTGCCGCACACCATACGGCGCCACCGCGGAAGATGTGGCCCGCGCGCTGGATCGCTGGGGGGCGGACGTCGTGGGGCTGAACTGCTCGGTAGGGCCGCAGATCATTCTCGAATGCATCGAGAAGATGGCGCCGGTGACGCGCCGGAAGCTGAGCGCGCAGCCCAACGCCGGGATACCGCGCGACGTCGGCGGCCGCACCATGTACATGGCCAGCCCGGAGTACATGGCGACATATGGCCGGCATCTGATCCATGCGGGCGCGAAGATCCTCGGAGGCTGCTGCGGCACGACTCCGGCGCACATCCGGGCGCTTGTGGAAGGAGTACGGCCGCTGAATCCACGATTGAACAACCGGGAGATGGAGCGCGGTCGCGGCGCGGAGATCAGCGCCGTGAGATCGGGATCTCGCAGCGAAGCGCCAGTCTCGGGTCAACAGTCTCGCGCCGGCGCGTCGGAGCGCGTGACGCGCAGTGAGGCGCGTGAGCCCGCGCCGTTCGCGGAGCGGTCCCGCTTCGCGGCGAAGATCGCGGCGGGAGAGCTCGTCACTTCGGTGGAGATCGTGCCGCCGCGCGGCGTGGATGCATCGCGCATGATCGAGGAGGTACGCCGGCTGAAGGAGGCGGGCGTCGACGCCGTGAACGTGCCCGACGGCCCGCGCGCGCAGAGCCGCATGGGGGCGCTCCTTACCAGTGTGCTCATCGAGCAGCAGGTGGGGATCGAGACCGTGACCCACTACGCCTGCCGCGATCGTAACCTGCTGGGGATGCTGAGCGACCTGCTGGGTGCATCGGCCATCGGCCTCCGCAACCTGCTCATCATCACTGGCGATCCGCCGAAGATGGGTCCCTACCCCGACGCGACGGCGGTGTTCGACATCGACTCGATCGGGCTCACCAATCTGGTGCGCAACCTGAACCGGGGGCTGGACCCCGGCGGCAACGCCATCGGCCGACCGACGTGCTTCGCGATCGGCGTGGGCGTCAACCCCGCCGCGCTGGAGCCTGCGCACGAGCTGCGGCGCTTCGAGTGGAAGGTGGACGCGGGCGCCGAGTTCGCGATCACCCAACCGGTGTTCGACGTGGCGCAGCTGGAGCGCTTTCTGGCGAGCATCCAACACGTGCGCATCCCCATCGTCGCGGGCATCTGGCCGCTGGTGTCGGTGCGGAACGCGGAGTTTCTCGCCAACGAGGTGCCCGGCGTGTCGGTGCCGGCCGACGTGATCCTGCGAATGCGGCGCGCCAACGAGCGTTCCAAGGAGCACGCCGTGGCGGAGGGGATCGCGATCGCCCGGGAGATGCTGGAGCGGGTGCGGGAGATCGTCCAGGGAGTCCAGGTGTCGGCGCCGTTCGGGAAGGTGGAGGCGGCGCTGGAGGTGTTCGGCGAAATGACCCTGCGGAACGCAGCGGCGAGTCCATAACGCGAGCAACCGCCGCATCCGTACGGACAAGCTGTCCGGGTGCGGCGGACAGCTTGGCTCGTCCCCCCCCAGGACGCGAGCATCGGCGACCCCCGCGTGACGTATCTCACGGCGCCCACGTCTCTTAGGACGAGCGTCGAAGGGCTGGCGACGCATGGTAACCCGGGTGCGGGGAGGCACGCGGCCACGGCACGCCAGTACCCCAAGCACGAGCGCGGCAACGCGGCCGCGTCGCGCAGGCGCTCGCCGGCTCTGGTGAGGACGCCGCTTACGTCTGGCCAGCGTGCAGGTCGCATCATCATCGACGCCAACGGCGTCGAGTGGGAGGTGTACGACGACGGCGCGTGGGGAATGGAGATGGCGCTCGATTGGGATTATCCGCCGCAAACGGACAGCCCTGGGCTCATCTTCAATTCGCCGCGCGAACGCCGGCGACTCTGGCCATGTCCCCCGGACTGGCTCGCGCTCTCGGACGCGCAGCTCCTCGAGCTGGCCGCGCGAGCCACGTCCCTGCTGTAATAGGTGCACACGCAGGGATTCTCGTCGAATATCGTCAGCGGCCGCCTAGGGCCGGACCGCGAGGTCTCCGCGCAGGCGGATGTCCTGCGAGGACGCGCCCACCAGCACCCGTGTCACGCCCGGCTCGACCACCCAGTGCATCCGCTCATCCAGCATCCGAAGATGGCGCGCATCGAGCGTGAACGTGACCTCGCGCTCCTCGCCTGGCGCGAGCCGCACACGCGTGAATCCCTTCAACGCGAGCACCGGCCGCGCGACGGACGAGAGCACGTCGCGCACGTAGAGCTGCGGCACCTCGTCGCCGGAACGACCCCCGGTGTTCTTCACATGGAAGGTGATCCGTGCCCGGCCCGTGGTGGTGATGCTCCGCGGCTCGATGCGGAGGTCGCGGTACGCGAAGGTGGTGTAGCTCAGCCCAAAGCCGAAGGGGAATGCGGGCATTCCCGTGAGATCCACGTAGTCGTCGCCGCGCCCGGTCGGCTTGTGGTCGTAGGTGAGCGGGAGCTGTCCCTCCGAGATCGGGAAGGTGATGGGCAGCCGGCCGCCTGGATTCGCGTCGCCTAACAAGACGTCGGCGACGGCGTGCCCACCCTCACCACCGGGATACCAGGCCATGACCACGGCCCCGACCCGGGCGATCCAGCGTGACATCGTGATCGCGCTGCCTCCGACGAGTACCACCGTCGTCGGTTTTCCGAGCGCGGCCAGACGGAGAATGAGCTCCTCCTGCCGGCCGGGCAGCGCGAGCGACGCCCGGTCCCGGAACTCCCCCTCCTCGATCCCGGCGACGACGACCACGGCGTCGCTGCGCCGCGCGAGCGCGACGGCCGAATCGATCTGCACCGCGGCATCGGGCTGCACCCCCGCGTCCCATATCAGACGAACGCGCGCATTCCCGCTGCTCTCGAAGTACTCCAGCTTCAGGTCGTGGGTGGAGCCGGGCGCCAGCACCACCGGGACGAGGGTGGTTCGATAGGACTGCTTGCGCCAGTCGTCGATGAGCAATCTGCCGTCGAGGTACAGTCGGTAACCGTCGTTCCCCTCCACGCCGATCCGCCGCGCACCACCGGCCGGCGCGCGCAGCCGTCCGGTCCAGCGAACCGAATACCAGTCCACCGGAATCCCGGGTGCGGGTGCGTTGAAGGTCCAGTGAAAGTCGATCGCTGCGTCGCGGCGAGATACTCGTGGCGTCCCCTCGAGCGCGATGTTGTCGAAGTACTCGCCGCGCAACGAGTCGAGAGCCTGTGCGGGAACGACAGAGTGGTCGGCCGAGGAGCGCCCCGGGCCGGGCTCGAATCGCACGCGGTCGCCGAGGCGCGCGCGCAGCCCATCCAGGATGGATACGCCTCGTGCATGGTCGAGGGTATAGCCGCCCAGTCGAGCCTCCGCGGCGTCGGTGCCGATCAGGGCCACGCTCCCGGTGCTCGGGCTCAGGGGGAGGGTGCCCGCCTCATTCTTGAGGAGCACCATGGACGCGCGAGCCGCCTCGCGCGCGAGGGCGCGCGCACGCACGTGCGCCTCGCCTTCTCCGTCCCACTCCGCGGCACTGTCGGCTTTCACGTAGGGCTGCTCGAACAGCCCGAGCTGAAACTTGGCGCGAAGCACCCTCGCGACGGCGCTATCGATGACAGGCGTCGCGATGCGGCCGCTGTGAAACGCCGCGAGGTAGGGCCGATACTGTTCATACGACGATTGAAAGATCACGTCCAGCCCGGCGTTCAGTGCGTGCGCAGTGGCTGTCGCGGTGCTCGCCTCAGTATGGTGCAGGACCACCGCACCGCCAACCGCCGACTGATCCGAGATCACGAATCCCGGAAAGCCCCAGGCGCGCTTCAGCGTTCCGGTCAGGAGCGCGCGATTCTGGGTCGCGGGGAGGCCATTCACGGAGTTGTACGCGGTCATCACCGACCGGGCACCCGCGTCGAGGATGGCGGCACGAAAAGGCGGATAGTACCGCTCCTCCAGCGCACGCGCGCTCGGGTCCACGGGATAGCTGTCGCGTCCCCCCGCGCCGACGTTGGCAACAAAGTGCTTCGGCGTCGCGACCACGCCGCGCCCCTCGAGCTCGCGCACGTACGCCCGGGCCATCACCGACGCGAGGTACGGGTCCTCGCCGTACGTCTCCTCCACCCGCCCCCAGCGCACATCGGTCGCGATGTTGACCACCGGAGACAGCACCTGACGCACGCCGCGCGCCCGCGCCTCGCGCGCGATGGCGGCCGCGACATCGCGCACGAGTGTGGAGTCGAAGGTCGCCGCGAGCGCGATGGCGGCGGGATACACGGCGGCGCCGCGCCGCATCAGCCCGTGCACGGCCTCCTCGAAGGGAATGATCGGAATCCCCAGGCGCGTGGAGTCCACGAAATACCGCTGCAGCGCGTTCTGCAGCTCGGCGTCGTTCCGTGCACTCACGGCGCTCCGATCCTGCAACCCGAAGATGCCGTGCGAGTAGTCCGGCGCCGGACCGCCGCGGCTGCGGGGAATCATGAACAGCTGCCAGAACTTCTCGTCCAGCGTCATGCGCCCGAGCAGATCGCGCACCCGTGCATCCACTGGCAGCGAGGCATCCCGGTAGGGCACCTGTGCCCGGGCGGGCACCGTCGCCAGCACGGAGACGAGCACCGGCACGGCGAACCATCGGCGGAGGCCTGCGATGGGCGCGGGGTCGGCAACATCGAAGCCTCCCGACTTGCGAGGGTGGCGGCCGGATCCCAGGCCGCGCCGGCTTCGCTTCGACAGTCCTGTGCGCACGGATGTCAACTTGATGTCGGCCCGACACCGCCGGAAGCCCGCACAGGCTCTTGACATTCCGGCGGCCCGACCGCAAGACGGTGCCGTATGACTGCCGACCTTACTACCGCACGGCCGCCGCTCACCGTCCTCTCCGACGAGGAGGCGATGTTCCGCGATGCCGTCGCGGCCTTTGCCGCCGAGGAGGTGCGCCCCCGCTCTCAGGCCATGGAGCGCGAGGGGAAGTTCGACCCGGCGCTCATCCGCAAGTTCTTCGACATGGGCCTGATGGGCATCGAGGTGCCGGAGGCGCTGGGCGGGTCGGGGGGGACGCTCATGATGGTGGCGCTCGCCGTGGAGGAGATCAGCAAGGTCGACCCCGCGGCCGCCATCCTGATGGACGTGCAGAACACGCTGGTGAACTACCCTATCCGCGCCTACGGCAGCAGCCACATCACGGCGACGTACCTGCCGCAGCTCGTGGCGGGCAAGGTGGGTGCGTACGCGCTCTCCGAGCCGGCCTCCGGATCGGACGCCTTCGGGATGGAGTCGCGCGCGGAGCAGCGCGGAGACCGCTGGATGCTCACCGGGCGCAAGATGTGGATCACCAACGGCGCCGAGGCCGACATCTTCGTGATATTCGCGAACGCAAATCCGGCGGCGGGCTACAAGGGGATCACGGCCTTCGTCGTGGAGCGCGGCTTCCCCGGCTTCGCGGTCGGAAAGAAGGAGGACAAGCTCGGCATTCGCGCGTCCAGCACGACGGAGCTGATCCTCGACGGTGTGGAGGTACCCGGCGAGAACGTCCTGGGACCCGTGGGCCAGGGCTACCGCATCGCGATCGACACGCTGAACGGCGGCCGGGTGGGGATCGGTGCCCAGATGATCGGCGTGGCGGAGGGAGCGCTGGCCGCGGCCACGGAGTACGTGAAGGAGCGGCACCAGTTCCGGAAACCGGTCGCCGACTTCCAGGGCGTGCAGTTCCAGCTCGCGCAGGCGCGCGCGGAGCTCGAGGGCGCGAAGCTCCTGGTGTACAACGCCGCCCGGTTGAAGGACGCGGGGCTGGACATTGCCATGGAAGGTGCGATCGCGAAGCTCATCTCGTCGCAGGTGGCGGAGCGTGTGACGTCGCTCGCCCTGGAGCTGCACGGGGGATACGGATACACGAAGGACTACCCCGTGGAGAAGTTCTACCGCGATGCGAAGATCGGGACGATCTACGAGGGGACGTCCAACATGCAGCTGCAGACGATCGCGAAGGGGATGCTCAGGTAGTCCACCGCGCCCGGAGCGAGTCCCGCAATTTGCCGTATGCCAGCAGCTCTCGGTGCGCGTGATGACCTACGGCAGCCGGCAGAAGGTGCTGGTCAGTACTGGGACAACGTCCCGGCCCTTTTGGCGAATCTGAGGGCGGCTGCGACCGTAAGAGTTCCGATGAGGAGCAGGAATACAGCGAAGCCCGCGAGCATGGCCATGTCGTGACCAAGCCTGACCACTGGCACTCCGAGTAGCGCGGATTGGCGTAACGCGCGGAGCCCGTAGGTGAGCGGCAACGCGTTCGAGAGCTGCTGAATCCACGAAGGGATTACGTGCGTCGGATAGTAAACGCCGCCAAGCAGAGCGGAGAGTGAAAGCAGGCCGCTCAGTAGCGGACCGGTCGTCCGGAAGCAGAGCAGCATCGCGCTGGCGATCAGGCCAAACGCCGCGTAGCACACGATGAGGAGCGCGAGCAGGGCGAGGATCGCCGGCGCATTGGCCCATGCGATTCGTACTCCGAGCACGGCGCCGGCAGCGACGAGGATAGCGGCACGCACGACGGCCCAGAGAACGCCATAGGCGCTCATCCCGCCGAGGAGAAGCGCGGGATGTGTCGGGGTCGAAAGAAAGGCCTCGAGTGTTCCGCGCCCGATGGCAGACGCCACTGCGTTCGGAAGCGCCGAAGCACTGGCGGAGATGAGCGTGAGGGTCGCCGAGCCGATCAGGACGAAGGCAAAGTATTGTTGGCTCTGCGACGCGATCGATGACGCCATCGTCGGCTGAAGGGCCCTGGCAACGAAGTAGAGCGGAACCACGACGAAGATGAGGGACGCCAGGGAGAACAGCATGTTTAGCCGATAGCTGGTCTCCGTGAGCCACGCCGCGCGCAGAAGCGCAAGACATTCACGCATGCGCGACAGACTTCGGCGCCGCGCCGATGATGCGCGTGATCAGATCTGCGAGCGAGGTGTCGACGCGCTCCAGTCGCGCCACGGGCACTCCGCTCTCGACGAGACGCTTCAGAACCTGCGCGGACCTCGCGGGATCACCACTGATCGCGCACTCCACGATCATCCAGTCTGGACTGCTGCTCTGAGACCGGCACAGGGAGCGCAGCAGCCCGCATCGTTCGAGCGCCGACAGCGCTGGATGATCGGGATCCGTCGTCAAGAGCCTGTAGCGCTCCTCGCCAAATCGTGCGGCGAGATCGGTCGTTGCACCGGTCGCCAGGACGCGGCCTCGATCCAGCACCGCCACGCGATCGCAGAACCCGAATGCCTCCTCGGTGTTGTGCGTGGCGAGCACGATGGTGCATCGCCGGTGTTCGACGATCTCCCGCCGCAGGAATCGTCGAAACTCCTGCGCTGACAGCGGATCGAGCGCACGTGTAGGCTCGTCGAGCAGCAGGATGCGAGGGCGTGCAAGCAGGGCGCGGGCGATCAGCAGCCGCTGACGCATCCCGGAGGAGAAAGCGGCAACCAGCTTGTTCCCCGCGGTCCCAAGTCCGACGGTGCCAAGTAACTCCTGCACGCGAGCGCTCGCCTCTGATTGCGGCACCCGGTGCAGGGCCGCGAAGAGGAGAAGATTCTCACGCGCGGAAAGGCGCCAGTGCAAGCTACGCTCGTCCGCCGGCACTGCAGCGAGAATGCGCCGCACGTTGGCGGACTGCGTGACCACATCGAAACCGCCGACGACAGCGGAGCCGCGGTCGGGAAGGATCATCGTCGACAGCATTCTGAAGATGGTCGTCTTCCCTGCTCCATTCGGGCCGAGGAGCCCGAAAACTTCTCCCGCGGCAACCTCGAAGGACACCTCGTCCACGGCGGCAACGCGTGGCGTGCGGGGTCGCGGCACGAGCATGTCCCGGAAACTGCGCCGCTGCGCGAAGTGCTTTGTGAGTCCCTGCAACTGAACGGCGGGGGCCCCGTGCCATCCAGCCCCGTGCCGCGCCTGCGTCGGCGATACCTGTAGGACCGTCACAGGAGGGCGGCCAGGTAGAGGCCCCAGCGGCGGGCGTTCGACATCTGCAGCAGTACACGCCGGCTGCTCGAGGTACGCATGGTTTCCCCCCGCGCCACGCGCAGCTCGGGCGAGACCAGCCACGGGCGTACCGCGCCGTGGCCCTGCCGGCCTGGCTGGATGGCAGTCGTCCAGAACAGGCGGTCCAGGCCGACCGACGGACAGGACAACTCGTTCCTCAAGAGGAACTGCGTGAAGTGCCGCTCGAGCCGGGTGAGCGCCGCCCTTGGCAGAGAGGGCTGCAGCCGATGCAGTACCGCACCAGGGACCGTAAGGCCCGAGAGAGCACGGCCAAGCCGAAGAGTCCAGTAACAGCACGTCCCCGCGCCCCACCGCTTCGCGATCTCAGCGAATTCGGACCAGTCGAGGTCGCCGGCTCTCTCGATGGTAATCAGGTCCCGGAAGGTGTGCCACGACCCCACCTGCATCATGTGCGACCAGGCGAAATGAATGGCGGCGTACACCGCGTGATGCGCTGCGCACATCACGAGGGCCCGGCCCGATCCCACGGATGCGGATCGTGCCGACGCGAATAGCTCGTTGATCGTGTATCGAAATGGATGGCCCGCCGGCAGCAACTCCCGGTGTATCTCCAATCGCAGGCCGGTGCCGCTCCCGTCCAGCAGTGGCGCCAGATGATGATGGCCAGCGTAGATACGATTATCCGGCAGAGAGGGGTCGTGAATCCACCCAGTCCTGAGCATCAGATTGCCGACCGCCTGAGCGTCGCCAGCGTTCACCAGAAAATCGATGTCTCTCATCGGGCGCGCGACGAACGAACCGTAGGTCGTCGATGCGAGCGCCGCGCCCTTCAGCAGAAGAGGCACGCTACCCGTCGCGTTCAACGCTGCCACCGATTCCTCGAACCGCTGCCTGAGCCGGCGCATGCGAAACTCGCGATCCAGCGACAGGATCGTGACCTGACGTTCCACGGCGGTGGGTACCATGCCGGGCGAGAACCGCCGCAGGTGATCACGCACCGCGAAGACGGCGTTCTCCTGAGCTGCAAGCTGCAGGACCAGCGACCACTCGAGCGATGTGGCGTCGGCATCCGCGGCCACCCACTGCGGAGATGCTCCCGCGAGCTGGAAGACGAGGCGCGCTTCCCGGGTGCTGTCCGAACTCTGGCGCGCCGACAGCCTGGGTGTCATCGGCCTACGACCGGACCTCGACCAGCCCAAGCGCCAGCATCTCCGTCAGAAACCCGAGCACTTCGGAGGCACAGCTGGATGGATCGATGTCGTACTCCGACTGGAGCGCATCACATAGCGCAGGCACCGCGCGTGGCTGTTGAATCAACCGCCAGATGCTCGCGCCGACAGCGTTCAACCCGTAGTACTCGCCGCTTTGCATGCTGAGAAGCACAGCCTCGTCGGCCACGTCACACGAGATCTGTTCATTCGAAGCCACTACCACCGACGCGGGGGAGAGGACCATCGGATTGATCATGAAGGCGTCTCACTGTTGGTTCGGTGATGTGGTGGCTGGTGCCATATTAGGATCTGCTTTACCAGATCGTCCAGCCGAGATAGGTCGCGGACCGCGTACAGCGTCCACACGGGGACGATTGCCGCGACTGCCGCAGCGCTCGCGAGTCTCGCCCCCGCCGTTCGCAGACCGACCAGCGAGTCGGCCAGTTTCGCCTGCTGCGCCAGCGCGACGGTCGCCTCGGTCCTTCGCATCGGCGTGCGCCAGGCCGCGCGGCCATCCGTACCGGGTGGAACAGGTTGGATGACGTACAACGCCGCGAGCATCGTCTCGGACTGTGCGAGCGCGCAATCGGCAAAATCGGTCGCGGTCGCCTTCACGCCAGGGATGAGCGTGCCACACATGCGATCCAGCGCCAGGGCGCCGGCGGTATCCTCCCAGAGGCGCACGCTGGCGGCGCCGGGGCGAACCTTCGCCGGCGGGCCGGGCGCCACGGCGAGGAGGTCATCGCCGATGAGCCGCGCCCCGGCCGCCGTGAGCGCCGCCGCAAGTGTCGACTTGCCATGATGCTTTGGCCCGAGAAAGCCGACCGCACGAGGACCGATTGCAACGGCGCTTCCATGTAGACAGAGAAAGCCGGACGATTCGAGCGCGAGGGCGAGTGCGGGGCCGAGGACGATCGCTCGCACGAGCTCCAGCAGCGCATCGGAATGGATATAGAAGTCCAGCAATGCTCCATTCTGCGAGATGTCGCAGGCGCCGGCGTGAGAGTATTCCAGACGAAGGCCGTCAGTCGTGCGCCAGAGCGCATAGCTCTCCCGCCCAAGCTGTCGCCGTCCCAGGAGCGTCAGTCCAGTGGATGGGGGCGCCGCCGTGGCGACGCGGAGCGTCCAGTCCGGTGCATCGGTAGCGGCCACGGGGCGAAGCTCCGGAAACTCCAGAGCCGATCGCAGCACCCCGCCGAACACCGCATAGCCCCGCACCAGGGGTGGTGAGCGAAGCGCCAGGTCTCTTGCGGAAGCGATTTCACCGACCGACGCGATCATGAGCGTTCAGCCTCCGAGGCCGCATGCGATGGCGAGATCCGATCGAGGAGATGCACGAGCGCGCCAGCGCCCGCCGCACCGATCAGAATCTGCGTCTGTCGCTCAAGCCAGGCATGTGCCAAGAAATCGCCACGGACGCCATGACCAACGCCCAGGCGCAGACGCGAGCTATACCCGAACGCCCGCAGCAGCAGGTGCCCTGAAACGGCTTGCGTGAGACAGGTGGCGCGCGGCACCCGGCGGCTGACGGCCTCAATAGCCCAGACCAGTGTCCTCACGGGAACGCGGCGCGCCCGCGACTCGGGAATCTCCGGCTGCATCAATCGGCGCACCAGACGCAGAATGACCGGGGACGGAACCAGCCCGAGGGCGCCGCGCACCAGTAGCACCAGAGGAGCAGCAGCGATGACGGCGCAGCACTCGTGCGCCGTGAGCGCGAGCCATCTGGGTCGGTGAACGCGCATCGGCCGAGATGCCGCGACGGCGGAGCGCGCGTGCGCGCGTGAGTGGACGTGGTGAGACATCGATCGGAAGGTGCCGTCACCGACACGACCGGAACACTTCTTTCCGGCCGTGGCGGTGGGGCGGAGAAAAGCTTACGACGCAGTGCAGGTGATCGGCTGGCCCTGGAACGTGAAGCTGTCCGTGGCACCGAAATCCTTGTTGCATCCCTGCGTCGCGGATTCGAAGGTGCCGTACCTTCGAATCTCTGGTGAAACCCATCTGCGTTTCACATCTGCCATCAGCTAACCTCCGAGAGAGGTGGGGATCATGACCGCATCGTTCGCGGTCGGGGCGCGAGCAGACGAGAAGGAGAGCAGGACTCACTGCAGCACTCCTGAACTCGCCGGCTCACATTTCGCGCGCAGCCACGCATCATGATCGTGGCCGCGCCATGATGCGCGAGGCGATGCGCTGCGGGAGGAATCGCCCGTGGCGGACGACTGGTTCCAGCAGTCCGAGAGCCATGCCGCCAGCATCGTCGCTCGGAAGAGCAGCTGCGCATCACGGTCGGATGCCCGGGTGATAGGCGTCGACTGGAAGCGCCGCTGTATCTCGCGCAGGGCACAGACATCGGCGTACGGCTCGAGCCCGCGAAAAGCCACGTCGTCCAACACCGGCTGATCTGCCGACCGCAGGCGCCGGCGAAAGTTCGGGGCGAGATTCGCCTTGCCCGGCCGCCACTGGATCTCGCGAGGGAGCACACCCTCCATGGCGCGACGGAAGATCAGGCGTGACCACCCGTCATCGAATTTTTGCACTTCTGGCAAGGCGACGCAGAGCTCGATGAGACGCCGGTCGAAGAAAGGATACCGCGGTTCAACTCCGAAGGCGGCCGCCGACTTGTCCGCGATCTCGAGAGTGAGCTGATATAGCGGCTGCGCGAGTCCCTGGACGTGGCCCTCCCGTTCCGTTTGCGCGCTGCCGGCAGTCCGGTGATTCCTCGAATGGACGGAAAGGGCTGCGCGGCGTGCAAGCTGATCGTGCAGCGGGGACTGGGAATCCGCGCGCCGGCGCCGGAGTCCGCGCCACGTATTTCGCGCCGCTGAGGGTACCACCGGGAGAAGCCCCTGTTCGAACAGGATGCTGCGTCGGGACAGCTGGAAGCGCCGTACGAGTTCCGATGCACCACGTGTCCAGGCCACCCAGCGCCCGCGACGTGCCAGCTCCTGCAAATATGGCAGGCCGAAATGAGGAAGGATGCTCTCGACTGAAATCTGTCGGCGTGCCGCGTAGCCCCGGACCTCACGTTCAAAGGCGTTCCATTCCCCACGCCGTATGAGCCCGTCCAGCCGTCCGAACCCGTGACCCACCGCGGTATCGCCATCGAAGCCATCCAGCAGCACACGCGCCCCGGTGTCGCGCGCCGCACCGAACAGACCCCAGTGCAGATACAGATTCGGTGCGAAGTGTGGCTCGTCGAGGTGCCAGAGGACGCGAGCGGCATCGCCGAGAGGACTGAGCTGATCGCCCCGAACGAAGTGCGGCTGCACACCGCCAGTGCGCGTAACGCAGTCGATGAACGCACGCTCATCGATCAGCTTCAGGTCATCCCGAGGCAGTTCTGGAAACACGAGTGAGAAGGTGTGCAGCTCAGCGGCACCCGCGACGATCTCGCGCGCCATACACACGATGGACGACGAATCGATACCACCACTCAGTGTCGCGCCGACGGGAAACGCGCTGCGCAGGCGCACCCGCACGGCCTCCGCGAAGGCTTCACGAAACGCCTCGACGTACTCGCCGGCTCCGGCGAGGTGCAGCTCCCGTTCAGGATCGATCCGCCAGTATTCCCTGATCGCGCTGCCATGTGGCGTCACCTCCAGCGAGTGCGCCGCTGGCAGGCGGCGAACGTCCTGGTAGAGCGTTCGCTCGCGATCATCCTGCTGACAATCGAGAAAGAGTGCGACCTGTGCGGGATCGATCTCGCGGTTGACATCGGGCAGGGAGAACAACGCCTTCGCTTCCGATGCGAACGCGAAGAGGCGCGCGGAACGGTAGTAGTAGAAGGGCTTGACGCCCATTGCATCGCGGGCGCAGAAGAGCGACCGACTTCGGCCATCCCACAGCGCGAAGGCGAAATCGCCGACGAGTCGGCGCGCGCACTCCCTCCCCCAACGCTCATATGCTCCGATGATGAGAGCCGCATCCGTCAGCTCCGACAGCCGGCCGAGGCCGAGTGCGGCCGCGAGCTCCTCGCGATTATCGATGCGCGCATCCGAGACCAGCACCAATTCCGAAGCATGCCGCCGCACCGGCTGCACCTCACACATGGATTCCATAGTCGTGTGGAGCATCCGGTGCGCGAACCCGACCGGGCCCTCGCACCACATACCGCTGAGGTCCGGACCCCGGTGGGCGAGCGCCGCGCCCATCCCGGCGATCTCTTCGCGGGATGCCGGTTGGCCGTCCAACCAGAAGACGCCGGCGATGCCACTCACATTTGCCTCGCTGATGGATTCGCCGGAGTACGGCAGCGGAGAGGGGGAGCTACAGCCGGGAACGCTGACGCAATCCGGGAACCAGCACTTGCCGACTGGTCAGCCTGTTGCAGCCATTGTAGTTGGGGAGAACGAGATGGAAGAACCTCTGACGTGAGTGAGGCAGCCGCGCCACAGCTGTGGAACCCATGCGTCGCGTTGCTATCGCGATTGCGGCCACGTTCCGGAGGGACCGGGAGGTACGTAGAGCGGCCTTCATGGCCACTCACCGGGTAAGCAGCCCGCTTTGACACGCGCCCGGGTTGCACGCCTGGAACACCGATCGTCCCTCGGCGAGACGACGTCGTCCCGACCATTTCGTCCCGCCTTCCGCCGTCCCGATGCTGCATCGCCTTGTTTTTCCGATCGTACGCGACACCGCCCGCGCCCAAGCGCGCTTCGCACTCGCCTTCTCCCTCCTCTCCCCTTTCACCGCTCTCCACGCCCAGCGCGCCTCGGCGATCTCCCGCCCCGCGCCCTCCGACTCACTGCTCACCGCCATCACCGCGCGTGGACGCGCCATCGCGGGCTACGAGGAAGCGGTCTGGCAGGCCCGCGCCGCGTCCCCCGACCCGGACTTCTCCCGCGCGCTCCAGCAGATCGCCATTCACACGTCGAGCGGGTGGTCGGTGGCCTTCGGCCGGCTGAGTCCCACGCACGACAGCTTCACCGTCGAGCAACTGGCCACCTCCCGAGCCATTCCGTTCTCACCCGACACGCAGTTCGTGGTACACACGCTCGCCACGCCGCTCGCCGACACGGACACCCTGCTGCGTGCCGCGCGCGCGCTGGACACGGCCGCGGCACTCTTCAGCCGACTGGCCCGTCCGGGCGTCCCATATCAGAGCGTCGTGCTCCCCACGCCTGGCGGCGACTGGCTGGTCTACTTCCTCCCCGCCCCGACTCGCCCCGGCGTCTGGCCTCTGGGCGGCGACGTGCGCTACCGCATCTCCGCCGACGGCGAACGGGTGCGCGACATGCGCCGGCTGCACCTCAGCATCATCGAGTTCGATCGCGACAGCCAGCCCGACGCGCGCTACACCCCGGGCTCGCACACCACTGAGATCGACGACGTGCCCGAAGACACCGACGTCGCCCACGTCCTCCTCCGCCGCCCACGGGTGTTCGAGTACGTGTTCACGACGGAATATCTGTACATGATCAACGAGGACGGCTCGATTCGCCTGGTGATGGGCCGCGCGGGCCTGCTCGGAATGAACGTAGGGAATGGGGGATAGCTGAGGGGGAATGAGGGATAGCTGAGGGGGAATGGGGAGTAGGAATAGGGGACGGGAACTGCCGCTGCTCTCAATCTGAGCTCCCCCCCTCTCGACGCTGATCGTTCGAGCCGCTCCCGCCTCATTCGCAATCCCCGCCCCATTCGCAGTTCCCGCTCTCTTCGCAGCTCCCGTCGTTCTCGCAGTCTCCGTAGTTCTCGCACTCCCCGCTCTGCTCGCACCCCAAGGACTGGCAATCTCGATCGCCCCCGAATATCCATTCGCGCCATGACGCGAGCCGAGGAGCTGCGCTTGCAGCAGGATGTCCAGCGCGAGCTCAACTGGAAGCGCTGGGGTCCGTACCTCTCCGAGCGACAGTGGGGCACCGTGCGCGAGGACTACTCGGCCACCGGCGAGGTGTGGGAGAGCTTCACCCACGACCAGGCGCGCAGCCGCGTCTACCGCTGGGGCGAGGACGGCCTCCTCGGGATCACCGACCGCGAGTGCCGGCTGTGCTTCGCCCTCGCCCTCTGGAACGGCCGCGACGCCATCCTCAAGGAGCGGCTCTTCGGGCTCACGGGCCACGAGGGGAATCACAGCGAGGACGTGAAGGAGTGCTACTACTATCTCGACAGCACGCCGACGCACTCGTACCTCAAGGCGCTCTACAAGTACCCGCAGGCGGAGTTCCCCTACCTCGACCTCGTGCAGGAGAACCGGCGGCGCACGCGGCTGGACCGCGAGTACGAGCTGGCCGACACGGGGGTGTTCGACGAGCACCAGTACTTCGATGTATTCGCCGAGTACGCCAAGGCGTCGCCGAACGACCTCCTCATTCGCATCACGGTGGTGAACCGCGGAACGGAGGACGCCCCGCTCGCGCTGCTGCCGACGCTCTGGTTCCGGAACTACTGGAGCTGGGGCCGCAGCAAGGCGCCGCTGCCGCGCATCTTCGCCGAGAGCTTTCGCACACTCACGGCGCAGCACCCCACGCTGGGGGTGTACCGGCTGCAGGCCTCGCGCAACGAGGCGGGGGTGCACAGCGCCGCGCCGGAACCGCTGTTCACCGAGAACGAGAGCAATCGCCGGCGGCTCTGGGGGGTGGAGAATCACACGCCCTACGTGAAGGACGCCTTTCACCGCTACGTGGTGCGCAACGACGTGGACGCGGTGAACCCCCGGCGCGAGGGCACCAAGGCGGCCTTCCTGTACAAGTGGGTGATCCCCGCGGGCGAGGAGGTCTCGGTCTCGCTGCGCCTCTCGGCCGACGACGAAATGCCGGCCGAGGCGTTCGGCGACGGATTCGATGCCACCTTCGCATTGCGGCGCCGCGAGGCGGACGAGTATTACGGAAGGCTGATGCCCCGCGGCTCCACGCCGGAGGGGCGGCAGGTGGCGCGCCAGGCGTACGCGGGGCTGCTGTGGACCAAGCAGTTCTACGAGTACGAGGTGCGGGAGTGGCTGGAGGGCGACCCCAGCTTCCCGCCCCCACCTCCGGAGCGCTGGCACGGCCGCAATGCCGACTGGCTCAACATCTGGAACCGCGACATCATCTCCATGCCGGACAAGTGGGAGTATCCCTGGTACGCGGCGTGGGACCTGGCCTTCCAGATGATCCCCTTCGCGCGGCTGGATGCGCAGTTCGCCAAGGACCAGCTGCTGCTGCTCCTGCGCGAGTGGTACACGCATCCCAACGGACAGCTCCCGGCATACGAGTTCGCCTTCGGCGACGTCAACCCACCGGTGCACGCATGGAGCGCGTGGCGCGTGTACAAGCTCACCGGCCGCCGCGGGGAGCGCGACCGGCTCTTCCTCGAGCGGGTTTTTCAGAAGCTGCTCATCAACTTCTCCTGGTGGGTGAACCGCAACGATCCCGACGGGAACAATCTCTTCAGCGGCGGCTTCCTGGGCCTGGACAACATCGGTGTCTTCGACCGCAACCGGCCGCTGGGGAGCGGGGAGTACCTGGAGCAGGCCGACGGCACGGCCTGGATGGGCTTCTACTGCGCGACCATGCTCTCGATCGCGCTGGAGCTCGCGCGCGACGACCCGGCGTACGAGGACATGGCCTCCAAGTTCTTCGAGCACTTCGTGAGCATCACGGACGCCATCAACACCCTCGGGGGCACGGGGCTCTGGGACGAGCAGGACGGCTTCTATTATGATCTGCTGCACGTCGGCGGGCAGCGCGTGCCGCTCCGCGTCCGGTCCATCGTGGGACTGGTGCCGCTGCTCGCCTGCGAGAGCATCGAGGACGATCTCATCGACCGGCTGCCCGGCTTCCGCCGGCGCATGCAGTGGTTCCTGGACCACCGGCGCGACATCACGGGGCAGATGTCCTTCCTGGACGGGAGCGAGACGGGCAGCCACGCACGCCGCCTGCTCGCCATCCCCACGCGCGAACGGCTGCTGCGCGTGCTGCGCTACGTGCTGGACGAACAGGAGTTCCTGTCGCCCTACGGCATCCGGTCGCTGTCGCGCATCCATCGCGAGCACCCCTTCACGTTGACGGTGGACGGCAGCGATTACGTGGTGCGCTACGCGCCCGGCGAATCGGAGACCGGTGTCTTCGGGGGCAACTCCAACTGGCGCGGACCGGTGTGGTTTCCGGTGAACTATCTCTTCATCGAGGCGCTGGAGCGCTATGACCGCTTCTACGGCGACTCCCTCCGGGTGGAGTTCCCGACGGGCTCCGGCACCATGCTGACGCTGGGCGAGGTGGCGCAGGAGCTGGCCACGCGGCTCACCCGGCTGTTCCTTCCGGATGCCCACGGCCGGCGCCCGTGCCACGGCGACGACGCGCGGTATCAGCACAACCCGCATTGGCGCGACCTGGTGCTGTTCTACGAGCACTTTCACGGGGAGACGGGGCGCGGCATCGGCGCGAGCCACCAGACGGGGTGGACTGCGCTGGTGACGCGCTGTCTGGAGAAGACGGCGGCGCGCGTGCCGATCTCGCGCCCCTCCGTGGAGCTCGCCGCCTTTGCCGACGACTGAGCTTCCGCGAGCACGCACGGGCAGCGATGACGGATCTGGATCGGAAGCCGTTCTCCCGTCATCGGTGAAGCCCCTCATCGGCCTGGACACCGAGTGGCTCGTGGCCGACGGCCGCGGTGGCTTCGCCTCGGGGACGGCCGCGGGCGTGCGCACGCGGCGCTACCACGCGCTGCTGCTGGCTGCGCTGCCCACCGACGAGCGCCGCTTCGTGCTCGTGAACGGCATAGAGGCCTGGCTCGAGACGGCGGAGGGCCGCGTGCCGCTGTCCAGCCAGCAGTACGCCCCGGACGTCACGAGTCCGGACGGTGCCTGGCGCATCGGCCGCTTCGCCGCGGAGCCCTGGCCCGCCTGGACGTTCTACGTGGGCCGTGGCGTGCAGCTCTCGCAGGAAGTCTTCGTGCCGCGACTCTCCGGCCGCGCGGCCACGCTGCTGCGCTGGCGGCTGCTTGGCGATGCCCCCGAGGGCGCGACGGCACGCTTGTATGTGCGTCTGCTCATGTCGGGCCGCGACTTCCACGCGCTGCATCACGAGAACCCGGACTTTCGCTTCGAGCCGGAGCGCGAGGGCACCGAGGGGTGGCGCTGGCAGCCGTACCACGGCGTGCCCGCGGTCGTCGCCTACGCCAACGCGCAGTATCGCCACGAGCCCACCTGGTACCGGCAATTTCTCTACATCGAGGAGCGCTCGCGCGGGCTGGATTGTATCGAGGATCTCGCCTCCCCGGGCGTGTTCTCCTGGGAGTTGGGCGGAGGCGCGCCGGATGCCCTGCTCATGCTCACCGTGCCGGAGCCGTCGGGCGGATACGTGCTGAGCGGCGACCTGGTCACGACGGCGCGCGCGGTGCACGAGGCCGAGCGGGCGCGCATCGCCGCCTTTCCCACCCGGCTGCACCACTCGGCGGACGAGTACCTGGTGCGGCGCGGCGAGCGGCACAGCATCATCGCGGGCTATCCCTGGTTCACCGACTGGGGACGCGACACGATGATCGCGCTGCGCGGCCTGTGCCTGGCCACCGGCCGGCTGCTCGAGGCGGAGCGCATCCTGCTGGCGTGGGGCGACACGATCTCGGAGGGGATGCTCCCGAACGTCTTTCCCTCGGCCGCGCTGCTGCCGGCATACAACTCCGTGGATGCCGCGCTCTGGTACGTGCTGGCCGCGCGCGAGCTGCTAGACGCGGCGACCCGGCGCGGACACTGGCTGGAGGCGTCGGTGCGCCAGCGGCTCACCGACGCCTCGCAGGAGATCCTGGAACGTTACGAGCGGGGCACGCGCTATGGCATCCACATGGACGACGACGGGCTCCTGGCCTCCGGCGAGCCGGGTGAGGGGGTGGCGCTCACCTGGATGGACGCGATCGTCGACGGTGCGCCCGTCACGCCGCGCGTCGGCAAGCCGGTGGAGATTCAGGCGCTCTGGGTGAATGCGCTGACGGCGGGTGCGCGCTGGAACGAGCGCTGGGGCGATCTGGCGGATCGTGCGCTCACGAGCGCTGCCGCGCGCTTCTGGAATGCCGAGCGTCCGGGCCTGTACGATGTCGTCGATGTGGACCACCAGCGTGGCGCGCTGGACGCCCGGCTGCGGCCCAACCAGCTGTTCGCGCTGGGCGCGCTGCCGGTGATGCTCGTGGACAGCGACCGCGCGCGCGCCGCGGTCGACCTCGTCGAACAGCAGCTGTGGACGCCCATGGGGTTGCGGACGCTCGCGCCCGGCGAGCCGGGCTACCTGGCCCGGTGTGCCGGCGACGCGGCCTCGCGCGACCGGGCGTACCACAACGGCACGGCGTGGCCCTGGCTGATGGGCGCCTTCGTCGATGCGTGGGTGCGGACGCGCGGGCCCGACAACGCCAGCGCGGCCGCGGCGCTGCGGGCCGGCGCGCGACGGAAGTACCTGCACGGACTGGCCCGCCAGCTGGACCACGCCGGCGTGGGCCACGTGTCGGAGATGGCGGATGGCGAGCCGCCGCACACGCCGCGCGGGTGCCCCTTTCAGGCCTGGTCCGTCTCCGAGCTGCTGCGGATGCTGGAGAGCTGACCGCCAGGGTTGTGACGCGCGCGGGGGGACTCGCGTCAGCGGTTTGTCACGAGAGTGTGCACACCTTTTCGGGAGACAAGCGCATGGTCGAGAAAGCCAGGGCGCACGCAGCGCGGACCGACGCCCAGCCCCCCACCGATGAGCGCCGCCGCCGGGTGGCACTTCGCCGGTTGGTGGACGAGATGCTGGCCGAGATTCGCGCCGCCGCGAACGCGGACAACTGGACAACCGCGGCGCGGCAGCAGGCGCAGCGCGATCTGGAGCGCATCATGGAGCAGGTGCGCCTGGAGGCACTCAGCAGTCCACCCACCCCGGCGCGCGGCCGCAAGCGGCCGGCGTCGTGATCCGATTCATCGCCACGGAGAGACCCGTCATGCGCGTGAGCCGCGTCGTCGCCAGTGCCCTCATCATCCTGGCCGCCGCGCCGCAGGCGGCGCGGGCGCAGTGCTCCTGTCCCGCCGCCGGACGCTGGGGGGCGGAGGCGACGCTGAGCTCGGGGATCGCGGCCTCCCTGCTCAAGTTCCGCACGGCGGACGCGGCGTGGATGCTCGGATTGACCGGCAATCTGGCGCGAGTGCACGAGGAATCCAGCGCATCGGGACTGCCGTCGAACAGCGCGGACGCAACGCAGGCAGCGTTGGGGTTGAGTGTGGGCTACCGCTGGTACGGGCCCGCGGCCGGCTCGCTGCGTCCCTTCACTGGGCTGCTGGTGACCGGCACGTACGCCTCCACCACGGGCGACAACTTCGCCGGGTCGCACTCGTGGGGCATCGGACCATCGCTGGAGATGGGCGGCAGCTACTTCTTCTCTCCGCACCTGAGCCTCGGGGCATCGGGCGCGCTGGCCGCCACCTACACGCACACGTCGGTGGATGTCCCGGGGTCGCAGACCGAGACAGCCTACGGCATCAACCTGCGGCTGGTGCGGGTGCTCGCCGCGGTCTACTTCTGACCGCGCGGGCGGGCACCGGCATCAGCAGGTTCTCATCGGGGCGGCAATGCCATCGCCGCCCCGCGCGTTGGGCGTACCCCCGCGGCGCGATCAGCGCACCACGACGTGCGAGAGGCCCGACTGGTTCTCGATGGTCCAGACGGCCGTGCTCCCCATGGGAAAGAGGAACGACTCGGAGCGGAACGAGCTGCCGGCGATGGGATGCGCCACGAGATACGTGTTGCGCCCGTCCACGAGCGGCCCGAGCTGCTTCATCGAGAAGCGCGTCTTGTCCAGCGCGCCCACGTCGCCCACGCGCCAGAGCTGACCGCCGCGCTCCAGGTACACGGTCACGCGATCCCAGCTGTTGTTCTCGACGACGAGATCGCCCGCGCCGCCTGCGGCGGCCGCCGCCGCACGCTGGCCGACGCTGCCCGACGAGGCACACGCGCCCAGCAGGCCGGCCGACGCGGCCAGCGCGATCACACAGAGATGCCTGCCAACACCTGCGCGCAGGCGTGCGCCCGATACGAAAGTCCTAATCATCGTCCCCTCCCGTCCCACGTCCCCGACCGCACCGCGCGCTCGCGAGACTGCGCCGGCCCTATAATGCGGGGACCGTGCCAGCACAATGCCTATCGATGAATTCCATCACAGCCACGGCGGAATCCCCACGCGTGAACGCCTGGCGTCTGGCGCTCACGGTCGCGCTCGGGTTGTACGGCATCGCCGCGATGCGGCATCCCGAGGCGGGGCAGCTGCTGGACGGGGTGGATCTCGCGATCCACGAGACGGGGCATCTCGTGTTCGGCCCGTTTGGCGAGTTCATCGGCTTTCTGGGAGGAACGCTCTTTCAGCTCATCGTACCCATCACCTTCGTGGTGTACTTCGCCCGCCGCGGCGATCGCCACGCCGCCACGGTGCCGCTCTGGTGGGTGGCGCAGAATCTCTGGAACATCTCCGTGTACGTGAAGGACGCGCGCGCGCAGGAGCTGCCGCTCGTCGGCGGCGGTGAGCACGACTGGGCGTACCTTCTGGGTCGGCTAGGTTGGATGGCCCACGACCAGGAAATCGGCGCCGGCGTGCACGCGGCGGGAACGCTGACCTACCTGGTCGCCGTAGGACTCGGTGTACTTTTCGCGAAAAAATCGGAGATGGGGACTGGGGAATAGGGACTGGGAAGAGGGACTGCCAACTCCCCATGCCCCACGCCCTGTGCCCCACGCCCTGTGCCCCACGCCCCCCGCATGTAGTATTTTAGCGCGAAGCTGTCGGTCGGCGGCGTGCAGCGTCGCCATCACTCGAAACTGGAGACGACGATGGGGCGAGGCGATCAGCGATCCAAGAAGGGGAAGATCTCGCGCGGCACGCACGGGAAGCGCCGGCCGAAGGGGAAGAAGAAGCCGACGAAGCGCGCCAAATAGCGCCCAGCGCGAACGCCGGCGCACGAGCATCAACACGCGGGCACGAAACCCGCGAGCCCGAACGCCGCAGCACCAACACGTGAGCCCCCGGCAGAGTCCCGGGGGCTCACGTGCACTGGGACGTTCCGCTATCGGGATTCGCCGCCGGGCTCGGGGCGCGCGCGCTCTTCCTCCTGCAGGTTGGTCTGGCGTCCGTTGAGCGTTTCCCAGGTGGATGCGCCCGAGAGGTTGCGATCCTCGTCCACCTGGCTCTCCTCGGCGTCATCGAGCTGGCCGCGCCCCGCGCCGCTGCTTCCCTGCTTCGCATTCTGCCGCTCGCGATCCTCGCGATCGGCGCTCTCGTTTCCGTTGCTGTCGTTTCGCTGATCTGCCATGTGAGTCCTCCTGTCCGGTAGCCGGACAACAGAAGCACGCGGCATGCCGGGCGGATGCTGGACCTGCTGGCCTCGTCGGCCTAGCTTCGAGTGGGCATGCCCCTGCGCACCTTTCTGCCCGCTCTGATCGCGTCCTGCCTGGCGCTCGGGACGTCGCGTTCCCAGACGCCGGCCCGCACCATCCTCGCCGTCGGCGCGCACGCAGGGGACGCCGAGCTCACCTGCGGCGCGCTGCTCGCGCACCAGCACCGGCTCGGCGATCGCGTGGTGATCCTGCACATGACCCTGGGCGAGGGCGGGAATCCGCGGATGCCGCCGGAGCGCTACGCCGCGCAGAAGAAGCAGGAGGCCATCGCGGCGGCGCGCGCGCTCGGCGCGGAGGTGCTGTTCGCGCCGTACCGCGACGGCGAGCTGCCGAACGACGACGAGGTGCGGCGGTACGTGGCGGACGTCATCCGGCAGGTGCGGCCGACGCTCGTCATCACCCACTGGAAGCAGAGCATTCACAAGGATCACACGGCCACCAGCGCGATCGTGAGTGATGCCGTGCTCCTGGCGTCGCTGGAGGGCGTGCACACGGCCCACCCGGCGTATCGCGGCGTCCGGGGCATCTGGTACGCCGAGAACTGGGAGGACGCCCAGGGCTTTCAGCCGTACCTGTCCGTGGACGTGGCCGACGGGATGGACGCGTGGCGAACGGCCGTGACCCAATACGAGTTCGTACGCGGCGGGATCTCGGATTTCCGGTATCTGGACTATTACGACGCGCTCGCGGTCGTCCGCGGGGCGCTGGCGCGCAGGCCGCGCGCCGAAGCGTTCGACATCGATGCCGGCGGCAAGCGCCGGATCCTGGACGCGGTGCCGTGACCGGGGTCCGCCCCACCCCGGCGCGCCCGCCGGCGCGCCGTCATCGTATTCTCATGGAGGACCGCAGCGTGAGCGTGTTCGACCCCGCCAGCCCCCGATGGAGCGGCATCTTCCTCAGCGTGCTGCGCGTGGTCGCGGCCATCATCTACGTGCAGCACGGCAGCCAGAAGCTGTTCGGGCTTCCCCCGTCCGGCGCGCCCGGCCCGAGTGTGCCCTTCACCCTGCTCTCGCTGAATGGGGTGGCGGGGGTGATCGAGTTCTGCGGCGGGATGCTGCTGCTCATCGGGTTGTTCACCCGTCCCGTGGCCTTCATCCTCTCGGGGGAGATGGCGGTGGCGTACTTCAAGGTGCACGCACCGCGTGCCTTCCTGCCGATCGTGAATCGCGGGGAGCTGGCCGTGCTGCTGTCTTTCGTGTTCCTGTATTTCGTCTTCGCGGGCGGCGGGCTCTGGAGCGTGGACGCGGCGATCGCCGCCCGGCGCTTCACCGGGCTCCGGAACGCCCGCCGGCCCAGCGTGAGCTGAGGTTGCCATGCCCGGACGCCCGTTCATTCTCGCCGAGACCACCTGGAAGGCGGTGGACCCCACGTCGTTCGAGCTGGCCATTCTGCCGTGGGGCTCCACCGAGGCGCACAACTATCACCTGCCGTACGCCACGGACACCGTGCAGTCGGTGCGCATCAGCGCTGCGGCGGCACAGCGCGCGTGGGCGGCGGGGGCGCGCGTGCTGGTGCTCCCATCGGTGCCCTTCGGCGTGCAGACCACACAGCTCGACATCAAAGGGTGCATAAACCTGAACCCGAGCACCCAGGCCGCGCTGCTCGCGGACGTGGTGCACTCGCTGGAGCGGCAGGGGTTCACCCGGCTGTGCATCGTGAACGGCCATGGCGGGAACGACTTCAAGGCCATCATCCGGGAGCTGCAGGCGAAGACGCGGGTGTTTCTCTCGCTGGTGAACTGGTACACGATCGTGGACCCCAGGAGCGCGTTCGCGGAACCCGGGGACCACGCAGGCGAGCTGGAGACGAGCGTGATGCTGCACTTCGCGCCGGAGGTGGTGCTGCCGCTCTCGGAGGCGGGCGAGGGGAAGGAGCACCGCTTCCGCGTCGCCGCGCTGCGGGAGGGCTGGGCCTGGGCGCCGCGCGACTGGCGCCAGGCCACAGCGGACACAGGCGTCGGCAACCCGAAGCAGGCCAGCGCCGAGAAGGGCCGGAGCTACGCCGAGGCGGCCGTGCAGAAGCTGTCGCAGTACTTCATCGATCTGGCCAAGGCGGATCTGTCGAAGATGTACGAATAGGGGGAGGAGGGCAGAGGGCGGAGGGCACGGGGAATAGGGGATCGGGTAAAGGGGCGGGGGCGGGGTTGGGGCTATCGGATTGGAGAGAAGTCCTCCAGTATCATTGTGACGCAGCTCACATGGGGGGACATATGCGCGCCTTCTCGCCATTCCGCCTCGCGGCCGTTGCCGCACTGGTCTCGCTGCCCGCGTGCGTATCGTCGTCGCTCCGGGAGGAGCCGATCGGCTTCACCCAGCAGGGCACCCAGCGCACGGACGGGGCGCTCGCGTCGGTGGTGGCGGCGCACAATTCGGCGCTGGTGTCGCGCGACATCGCCGCGCTCGACACGCTGCTGGCGCCGGATCTCACCTTCACGCAGACCTCCGGCCTCACGCAGTCGAAGAACGAGCTGCTCGCGGCAATCCGCAGCCGCACGCTCGTCTTCGCCTCCATCCAGCCGCGCGGCACGCTCGTGCGCCAGTATGGCGAGACCGCCGTGGCCACGGGGACGGCCCAGCTGGCGGCGCGCTCCGACGGCAAGTCCGTCGACGAGCCGGTGCAATTCACGGAAGTATATGTCCGCCGCGCCAGTCGATGGCAGCTCGTGGCGTACGCATCGACGCCCACGAACTGAAGCGGGATCATAGTGGCCTCCCGATGCTACATCCCCGTCGGGAAGGTTTCCGGCAGCTCGCCGTCCACGTGCACGGGCATGTGCAGCGGGTCCAGGGCGTGCGACTCGTCCACGAACACGAAGGCGTCATACCGGCGCGGCACGATCGTGGGCACGTAGTTGCCCCAGCGCTCGCGCCCGGGGTCGTACACCACCCCGATGGCGCGGTGGGCCAGGGGCTCGTCCAGCTCGGGGATGCCGCCGTCGTCGGCATCAGCGAACACCAATAGGGCGTCGCGCGACGCGGTGCCCTCGACGGCGCGGTGGAGCACGTCCTCCCAGCTGCCGGCGCGCGCCTCGGGGACGCGCATGCGCTGCATCGGCGCGCCCCACTCCTCGCCGGCGATCACCGAGCCGCGATGCGAGCCGAAGCCCACCAGCACGACGCCGTCGGTGCCGTGCGCCTCGCGCACCAGCTGGCCCACGTTCACCATGCCGGACGCGGCCATGTTGGTGAAGCGCGCGTCCCCGATGTGGGTGTTGTGCTCCCAGACGATGGCCTTCGCGTCGGGGTTGGCCTGGCGGTGGTACGCCATCAGCCGTCCGAGCGTGTCCACCATGTGATGGTCGCGGACGTTCCACGACGCGGAGCCGCCGCGCACCATGGTGCGGTAGTACAGCTCGGCGTTGCGCGCGACGAGCGCGTTCTGCTCGGCGTTGAAGTACGCCTCGCGTCCATCCTCCCGGTACTCCGGTGCCCGGCTGCGCAGCGCCCGCAGGACCGACACCGCCTCGTCCTCGCACGAGGTGGGGACGAGGTAGGTCGCCCGGGCGTACTCCTGCTCGTCCTCGTTGTACGGCTCGAAGCAGCGGTAGGCCCGCTTCGCGCCGGCAGCGAGCTGGGGATCGATGCGGTCCAGGTAGTCCACCACCGCCTTCATCGAGTCCCACAGGGAGTACACGTCCAGACCGTAGAAGCCCACCTTGCGCTCGTCAGGCACCCGGCGCTGGTCGTTGTAGCGGCGGATCCACTCCGCGAGCTCCACCACCTCGCGGTTGGCCCACATCCAGGTGGGCCAGCGCTCGAAGGCGTGCAGCACGTCGCGCGCGTTGTCGCCGGAATCCTGGTAGGCTTTCACATAGCGGTTCACCCGATAGCAGTCGGGCCAGTCGCCCTCGACGGAGATGAAGGAGAACCCCTTCTCGCGAATGAGCCGCCGGGACAGCTCCGCGCGCCACGTGTAGTACTCGTGCGTCCCGTGCGAAGCCTCGCCGAGCAGCACGAAGTGAGCATCCCCGATGCGCTCCATGAGTGGATCCAGGTCCTGCGGGGTGCGCAGCGGCACCGACCCGCGCCGCACCTCGGCGGCGAGCGCCTCCGTGTTCCCGCTGGCGCCGCCGGGCGCCCGTTCACTCCGTCTCGTTGCCATCACATCCCTCGCGGCTGTACGTCCGCTGCGAGATGATGCAAGATGAGGGCACGACTACTGGACGAGCACGGTCTGGCTCGACATCGTGTTCGCGTTGCCCGGTAGACCGCGACCGAATTCGCTCGAAGCGCCGGCCGCAATCGGATTGCGTGATCCTCCATTTCGCGATCGTGTACACATGAGCTTCCGTCCCGCGCTCATCCTGCCCATTCTCCTCGCCGCGTGCGCCACCGCCCGCACGCCGGCACCCACGCCCGGCGTCGCACGCGCCGCGCCCTACGACCTGGTCATCTCGGGCGGGCGGGTGGTGGACGGCACGGGCAATCCCTGGTTCTACGGCGACGTCGCCCTGCGCGGCGACCGGATAGCGCGGGTGACGCCAGCCGGGCTCCTGCGCGACGCGCCGGCGCGGCAACGCATCGACGCACGCGGGCTCGTGGTGATGCCGGGGATCATCGACATCCAGGCGCAGTCGTACGACCAGCTGCTCACGGGCGACAGCCGCGTGGTGAGCATGAGCACGCAGGGTGTGACGACAATGATCCTGGGCGAGGGCGACACGCCGGCACCGGCCAACGACCTCGTCATCTCGGCGGCGCGCGAGCAGGCAGTGGGAGAGGAGCGCCTCGCGCTCATGCGCGGCTATGGCGGCGAGCACGGCTTCGATATCTGGCTGCGCGCGATGGCGCAGCACCGCGACGCCGTGAACGTCGGATCTTTCGTCGGCGCCGGCACCCTGCGCGCGTACGTGAAGGGGATGGCCGAGGGCCCGGCGAGCGCGGCAGAGCTGGACACGGTGCGGCGCGTGGTGCAGCGGGCCATGCGGGACGGGGCCTTCGGCATCGGGAGCGCGCTCATCTACCCTCCGGGGAGCTACGCCTCCACCGAGGAGCTCATCGAGGAGGCGCGCGCCATGGCGCCATACGGCGGCGTGTACATCACCCACCTGCGCTCCGAGGGCGACCGGCTGATCGAGGCGGTGGATGAGGCGCTGCGCATCGGCCGCGAGGGGGGCGTTCCGGTGGAGATCTACCACCTCAAGGCAGCGGGGGTGAAGAACTGGCCCAAGGCCGCCCAGGTGGTGGCGAAGATCGATTCGGCGCGCGAGGCCGGGCAGGACGTGACGGCAGATCAGTATCCGTATGTGGCGGGCCAGAACAACCTCTCCTCCTGCATCCCGCCGTGGGCGCATGCGGACGGCAAGCTGCTCGAGCGGCTGCGCGACTCGGTCACGCGCGCGCGCATCCGGCGCGAGATGCTGGACGAGCACGCGAACTTCGAGAGTCTCTGCCTCGCGGCCACGCCGTCGGGAGTGGAGGTGGTGGGATTCGGGGAGGATTCGCTGAAGAAGTACGAGGGCAAGCGGCTCACCGACATCGCCGAGGCGTGGCACGAGGGCTGGGCCGATGCCCTGATGGATCTCACCCTGGCGGAACACAACCGGCTGGGCCAGGTGATCTTCATCGCGTCGGACTCCAACGTGGCGATGCAGGTGCGGCAGCCCTGGATGAAGTTCGGCACCGATGCCGAGGCCTTCGACCCGGACAGCGCCCGCGTCGCTACCCATCCGCGGGCATACGGCACCTACCCGCGCGTGCTGGGCCGGTTCGTGCGCGATCAGCACGTGCTCACACTGGAGGACGCGGTGCGAAAGATGACCGGGGCAGTGGCCGACCGGCTGTCCATCCCCGACCGCGGCCAGCTGCACGAGGGGATGTACGCCGACGTGGTGGTGTTCGATCCGGCCACGATCATCGACCGCGCCACCTACGAGCAGCCGCACCAGCTCTCGGAGGGGGTGCGTTACGTGTTCGTGAATGGCACCGCCGTGGTGAGCGGCGGCCGCGTGACCGGCGCGAGACCGGGGATGATCGTGCGCGGTCCCGGCTGGACGGGCGCGCCGCGCCGGTGATGGGATGACGTCCACCCTGCGCCCTGCCCCCGCCGGGTCCGCGCTCGCGCCGTCGCTCCTCAGCCCGCAGGAGCGGACGACGCTCGCCTGGGTGTGCGGTTCGCTCTTCCCGCAGCTCGAGGCAGGGCCGGGCGATGACGCTGCGTTCTTCGCGGCCGATGCCGTCTCGCTCGGCGTGCCTGCCGCCATGGAGGAAGCGCTGTCGGCGCTGGGCGAGGCGCAGGTGAACGAGTTCCGCCGGCTGCTGCGCCTGCTGGATCAGCCGCTGTTCGCGCTGTCGCTCACGGGCAAGCCGAAGCCCTTTCGCGCGCTGCACGCCACCGATCGCGAGCGGCTGCTGCTCGCGATGGCGACGAACCAGCTGCCCCCGCTGCGGCGCGGCTTCCAGGCGCTCCGGCGGCTGGCAGCCTTCCTCTTCTACAGCCTGATGGACGAGCAGCGCCGCAACCCCACCTGGAGCGGCATCGGCTACACGCCGTCGGCGAATCCACCCAGCCGCGACGCGGCGCTCGCGCTCACGCACATCGCCGGGCCGACGACGCTCGACTGCGATGTCTGCATCGTGGGGTCGGGCGCGGGCGGCGGCGTGGCGGCCGCCGTGCTGGCGGTCGCGGGGCTGCACGTGGTGGTGCTGGAGCAGGGCGCGGCCGACCAGGCGCCGGACTTCGACCAGCGCGAGATCGTCGGCATGCAGCGGCTGTATCTGCACCGGGGCACCACCACCACTCGCGATCTCGGCGTCGCCATCCTCGCCGGTGCGTGCGTGGGCGGCGGCACGACGGTGAACTGGCAGACCTCGCTGCGCCTCCCAGACGAGGTGCGCGCGGAGTGGAGCGAACGCTCGGGCTGCGACCTGTTCACGAGCGAGCGCTTTGCGCGCGCGCTGGACGCCGTGTGCGAGCGCAGCGGGGTGAGCACCGCCGAGAGCGGCGTCAACGCGAACAACGCGATGCTGCGGCGCGGCTGCGAGGTGCTGAGCTGGCGGCAGCAGATCATCCCGCGCAACGCCCGCGGCTGCGATCCGGCGCAGTGCGGCTACTGCACCTTTGGCTGCCGGCACGGCGGCAAGCAGTCCACCGCCGTGACCTTCCTGGCCGACGCCCAGCAGCGCGGCCACACGACCATCGTGCCCAACTGCCGGGCACTCCGCGTGACCCGGGCAGGCGGCGCGGCCAGCGGCGTTCGCGCCGTGGCGCACGACGTCACCTCCAGCATGGGAACCGAGTATCCGGTGGAGGTGCGCGCCAGACGCGTGGTCGTGGCCGCGGGCGCCATCGAGACGCCGGCGCTCCTGCTGCGTTCGGGGATCGCCCACCCCGCGCTCGGCCGCAACCTGTACCTGCATCCCACGAGCGCCGCCGCCGGTCGTTATGCGTCGCCGGTGCGCACCTGGGAGGGGCCGCCCCAGACTGTGCTCTGCGACCACTATGCGGCGCTGCAGGGGAACTACGGCGTGCGGCTGGAAGCCGCGCCCGCACATCCGGGGCTGCACGCCCTCGCTCTCCCGTGGTTCGGCGCGCGCGATCACCGCGAGCGAATGCAGCGCCTGTCGCAGGTGAGCGCGACCATCGTCGTGGCGCGGGATGAGGAGGGCGGACGTGTGCGCGTGCGGCGCGACGGCCGTGCCGTGCTCCGGTACCGCCCGGGCCGTCGCGAGCTGGAGCACCTGCGGCGCGGGCTCGTCGCAGCGGTGCGCGCACACCTGGCGGCCGGGGCGGAAGAGGTGCTGACGCTGCACTCACGCCGTCACGTGCTCTCGCTGGCGCAGGGCTCCGCGGCTTCCGGCGCCGTGGACGCGTTCTGCGAGCGTGTCCTGGCCGATGCGATCGACGCGAACTGGTCCACGCTCTTCAGCGCGCATCAGATGGGCACCTGCCGGATGGGCGCCGACCGGAAAGCCGCTCCGTGCGACGAGACGGGCGCGGTGCGTGGTGTGCGGGGGCTCCACGTGGCGGATGCAAGCCTCTTTCCCGCGAGCTCCGGCGTGAATCCGATGATCACGGTGATGGCGCTCGCGAGGGTCGTCGCCGCAGGCATCGCCGATGCTCCCTGATCCGGCTCATAGACTCCGATAGGCCGCGGACTCGCAGGGCCGCCAGCGTCGCGGATCGGGATCGGGGAGTGCGGCCGAAGACAGACACCGGATATCGAGATCATGCGTGCAATGGTCCTGGAGGCACCGCGCTCGCCGCTCCGCGAGCGGGACATCCCGTGCCCGGAGCCCGCGGCGGGACAGATGCTCATTCGCGTGCGCGCATGCGGTGTGTGCCGCACGGATCTGCATATCGTCGATGGCGAGCTGCTGCGACCGAAGCTGCCGCTGGTCCCGGGACACGAGATCGCCGGCGTGGTCGAACGGCTGGGCACGGGGGTCCAGGGCTTCGCGGCCGGCGACCGCGTGGGCGTGCCCTGGCTGGGCTGGACCTGTGGCAGATGTGAATACTGCACCAGCGGGCGCGAGAACCTCTGTGATTTCGCGAAGTTCACCGGCTACGACATCGACGGCGGCTACGCGGAGTACTGCGTGGCCGACGCGCGATTCTGCTTCCCGATCCCGCCGCAGCTCGACGATGCGCACGCGGCGCCTCTGCTCTGCGCGGGACTCATCGGCTACCGCTCCCTGCAGATGGCGGGCGCACCGGAGCGGGCGCGCCGGCTCGGGATCTATGGCTTCGGGGCGGCCGCGCACATCGTTGCGCAGGTGGCCCTCGCGCGCGGGCAGCGGATCTTCGCCTTCACCCGTACCGGGGACGCGGCGGCCCAGGGCTTCGCGCGCACACTCGGCGCGGAGTGGGCTGGCGCGAGCGACAGCGCCCCGCCGGAGCCGCTGGATGCCGCCATCATCTTCGCCCCGGTGGGCGCGCTGGTCCCGGCGGCGCTGCGGGCCACGGCGAAGGGCGGGATGGTGGTGTGCGCCGGCATCCACATGAGCGACATTCCGTCCTTTCCGTATGAAATTCTGTGGGAGGAGCGCGTGCTGCGTTCGGTGGCGAACCTCACGCGCCGCGACGGCGAGGAGTTCCTGGCGCTCGCGCCCACGGTGCCGGTGCACACCAGCGTCACCCCCTTCCCGCTCGCACGCGCGAATGAGGCCTTGCAGACACTACGTGAGGGACGCGTGCAGGGGGCGGCCGTGCTGCTGCCGTAGGCGCGCGGCGCCGAAGTTGCACGCGGGAATGCCTCTCTGCACCGGATCCCCACGACATGCACGTCCAGTACGTCGCGCTCTGCGAGCAGGTCATCCTCGGCAACGACGGCCGGCCATCGCTCATCGGCGTGTTCAACGACCTTCAGGTAGCGAGCTTTCCCTTCACGCTGCCGCGGCTGGCGTTCGCGGCGCGCATCCTCTTCACCCGCGACGAGGCCGCGCGCGGCCACAAGGTGGAGGTGCTGATGACCGACCCCGCCGGCGAGGAGATCGGTCGGCCCGGGGGCGAGATCACCCTCCCCGCGCTTCCTCCGGAGCTCGACGCGGTGGCGGTGGACCTGCCGCTGCAGTTCGATCTCTTTCAGGTACCGGGCGCGGGACGCTACACCTTTCTGCTGCACGTGGACGGCAGCGCGTCGGCCGGGGTGCAGCTGACCATTCGCAAGGCGTGATCGGGCGAGTGGCTCAGTCCCCTCGCGATGCCCGCGGCCCGCGCCGCGTCAGCCCCTCGGTGGCAACCACGGCCTCGCTTCGCTCGAGCAGCGAACGCGCCACCTCGGGGGCACGATGCTGGGCGAGGCTCACCAGGCGCGCAAGATAGTCCATGAGCGCGTTCGCGCGGAGCCCCTCCACGCCATCGCGCCACAGGGTGATGCTGGGCGACACGCCGCGCCAGGTGCGCCGCTGGCCGAGGATCTTCACCTGGGCGTGCTCGTCGAGCAGGAGCAGGCCTGGGACGTTGCGGATGGCGGGGGTGAGGGCCTCGTCCACCACGGGACCGGTGAGCACCCAGTGCTCGATGTGTCCCTGGCGTCGGGGAAGCTGGTCGTGCGGCAGCGCCTCGAGCCCGAGCACGTGGCGCATGGCAAGAATACCGGAGGCGAGCGCCGCGATGCGGAGCTCCTCCGCGGCAGTCAGCTCCGTGGCGTAGCGGCGGATCTCATTGCACCGCGCGACGAGGTCGGCCAGTGCGGCCGGGGTGGGGACTTCGGTGAGACTGGGCATCAGCAACAGAACATGGGAGATCCGGCGATCGTACACCACGGGGGTGAGTTTGGTGCTGGGGAGGATGCAGCAACCCGGCGCGCAGCGGCGTGACGCGGGTCACCTAACGTGGGGCGGGGGGCAT
>DATEPM010000079.1:0-31046 GCA_035273185.1 Gemmatimonadaceae bacterium | reverse complement strand
CGTTCCGGCGTCCACCGCCGGCACACGTGGTGGGGCTGGCCTTCCTGCTGCTCACCATCGGCGGGTTCGTGGCCCTGGCGGCGGCACTGCCGCGCTACACGCTGAGCGCCACCGCGCGGCGCGGCCTCACCTACGACACGCTCTTCACCGAGCTGCACGACGCGCTGGTGGATGCCCCCGACCGCCCGCTGCGCCGCGCCATCCGCGCTGTCCAGGTGGACGCGGTGCTGCAGTCGCCTAACGGTCCGGTAGGGGTGACCTTCGACACCCTGGCACTGGCGCCCGACGAGGATGCCTACCCCAGCCTCCTGCCCGGCGGCTTCCTGCGCGACGAGATGGACGAGTACAATGCCACGCAGCGCGAGCGTCTGGACGCCATCAGGCGCGGGCGGTTGGAGTCGGACGGGGGCGTGGACCTCCGCGCGGCGGAGAATCCGTCCATCTTCCGCACCGAGCTGCGCGACGCCGACGGGGATCGCGACTCCGTGGTGCTGGCGGAACGCGCGGTGCCGTACGGCCTGCGCGTGCCGTCGCCCTTCGACGCGGCGCGGCTGGTCGCGGTCACCACCCGGGAGTGGTCGCGCACCCTCGCCTGGATCTCGCCGCGCGGCACCCGCGCGGTGGAGGGACGGGGACGGGTGCCCGGCGTTCCCCCCTGCCCGTTCCGCTCCGTGCGTGATTCCGTCTACGTCGAGTGTACGGCGCCGGGCTCACCCTTCGCGCAGCTCGTGCTGCGATTTCCCGACCGCCTTGGCGAGACCGGCACCGCCACGGTCTTCGCCGGGCTGCCGCCGTTGTACGATGGGGTTCGGCTGGCGCGGCGGCACCCCACCCCGATCGCCACCGGCGGCATCCTGCAGCTGCGGGCCCCCGCCGCCGCGCCGCCGCGTCGCACGCGCCCGGAGCCGGTGGTGCTGGAATGGGCGCTGGGCGGCACGTTGGGCGGGACGCAGTGGATCAACGGCCGCATCCGCTGGGAGCCGAGCGTATCGCGCACGTCGCCGCTCGTCAGGCAGCTCGCCAGCGCCTCGGGCTTCGGCGCCAGCGTGGAGCTGGAGGGCGGGCGCAACATTCCCCTGAGCATCGACGGCGGGCTGACCGACGAGTTGCAGGAAGCGCTGGACGACTTCTCCGCGTGCGCGCTGCGCTCCGCCCGCTGCGACGCGCAGCACGGGGCGGCGGGCGGCGGAGCTCGCGCGGCGACCAGCCGATCGGACATCGCCTTCGCCACCGTCGTTCTTGCCTCACTCCAGACCGGCGAGATTCTCGCCGTCGCCGAGTACGGGCCGCCGACGTCCACCGGCGAGAGCTGGATCCTGCGGGCGGTGAACGTCGGCTCTGCCATCAAGCCGCTGCTGGCGACGGCGGCACTGTCGCGCCGTCCCGAGCTGGCGACGCTCGAGGTGCGCAACGACGGCCCGATGATGCACGACATCTGGGGCGTGCCGCTCGACCGGGAGTTCGAGGCGGGCAGCGATTGTCCGTTCGGCTGGATCAACCTGCGCACCTTTCTCGGTTGCTCCAGCAACCGCTTCTCGGCGGCGCTCGTCACGGCGGCGCTGCGGCCGGATTCCATCCATGGCCTCACGCGCTGGGATGCGGCCCCCGGGCTCACCTTCCGGTTGGATGGGCAGACGTTCACCGGCAGACGCCCGCACCTTCCGCTGGATGTGCGCGGCCACGTGCGTGCCGACGTGCTGAACGAGAGCTCGCTCGCCGCGGGACTCTTTGCGCTGGACAGTCTCACCACGAGCATCGAGCTGGCGGCCGAGCTGGGGCGCGACGGCCGCGATTCGTCCGTCTGGTCGGGGCTGCACGACGATCGCCTCCATCCCGTGCGGGCGCCGCTCGGCCTCTGGCCGGAGCAGTCGCGCATCGGGCTGACACCCGGGGGCCGGCCGGCCACCATGCGCCAGGTGGCGATGTTCGCCATCGGCGCGGCGGAGAACCGCGTGACCACACTGGACCTCACCGAGGCGTTCGCGCGCATCATGACCGACCGGCGCGTCTCACTCAGCTTCGTCCCGGCCCGCGGCGATCGCAGCTTCGCACCGCTGGGCATCGCGCGGCATGCCTGGTATCCGACACTGGCGGCCGGGCTGCACGACGTGGGGACCACCGGCACGGCGCACGGCACGCAGGCCGCCGTCACCCAGGCGTTCGAGCCCGGGATGCTCTTCTATGGAAAGACCGGCACGCTCAATGCTCCGCCCCACGTACGCTGGATCCTACGCGTCGACACGAGCTCCGTGAATGGTGTGCGGGTCGTGCACACGACCACGGTGGCGGACACCGTCGTCCCGCCGGTGGTCGCGAAGACGCTGCTCTTCGCGGTGGGCCGCGGCTCGGCGGGCATGGAGCCCGGCGCGCACGTGGATGCCACCGGGGCCGGTGCGCTCCGGTGTGGCGTCGCGGGAACCATCTATTTCCGTCTGCGCCGCAATCCACCGCGCGTGCAGTCGCTGGCGACGGAGTTCGCCAACGAGCGCCTGTGGCAGGTGCTCGCGAGACACTGGGCGAGGATCAAGGTGTGCTGATGTTTCCGAACGAGGCTGCACCGCGCCGCGCCACTGCCGGCCCGCGGCGTGCCATGATGCTCGCGCTGGCCCTGCTCCCGGCAGCGGCCTGCGGCAACGGATCGCACGACTGGCGCTCCACCTTCCTCGACTACGCGCGCCCGGATACCGTCGAGCGGCTGCACATCGCGCTCAAACGCGAGCGCGCCCGCGGCGACACGGCGCGCCGGCTGAATCAGATGCTCGAGGCGAAGAATGCCTACCTGCTCGCGGAGCTGGGCGGGCTGGCCGCCATCGTGAACCAGGTGGATCGCGACCTGGCCGATCTGTCGGGCGCGCGGACGCGCGTGGAGCCGCTGGTGCCTGCCTCGGAGGTGGAGGACGAGGCAAATCAGCGCGCGCTGATGGACCAGCGTCGGCAGCGCATCCAGGCCAACCTCGATCGTCTGCAGCGCCGGCTCGGCCGCACCGAGCGCCTCTGGAAGCAGGCCGTCGCGCGGGACGACGCACAGCGCGAGGAGCTGCGGCGCGCCGGCGAGACGATCGAGATGTTCCGATCGCTGGCCGAGAATCGCGCCCTGCAGCTGGCGGAGCTGGCATCGCGCGTCGATAGCCTGACGAGCGCGAATCAGCAGCTCGCGCGCGATCAGGCCATCACCGCCGACAGTCTCGAGCGCGTAGCCAGCCGCGTCCGCCGCGTCTATTACGTGGTGGGCACACGGGCCCAGCTGCTCGAGGCGGGCGTCGTGCGCGAGATCACGGTCGCCCGCAAGACCTGGCGCGGCTGGCGGCATCAGCGGCAGCTGGTGCTCGCCCGCGAGCCGCAGCTGGCGAGGCTGGCCTATACGAGTACCGTCGCGCGGATCATCGGCGGCTTGCCGGACGACGAGGACGACGGGGTGCAGCAGCAGGGCGAGCTGCACGCCCCCGACGGCGGCCAGATTCGGGAGGTGGATCGCTATCGCGACACGATGCTCGCGCTCCCGGTCATCCACCATGGCGACATGCGCATTCTCTCCAGCCAGGAGCCGCGCTTCACCGATGGCGCGGGCCACGACGGCCGCATCGAGCCGATGACGACGGCGCTGCGCATCAGGGATCCCGACTCCTTCTGGGAAGGCGGCCGGTATCTCGTGATCGTCATCGAATAGGCTGGTCCAGCTCCGCGAAGAGATCGTCCGCCGGAACGCGGCGCAGAGCCGCGCCGCAGCCCAGGCGAAAGGTTTCCGTGCTCAGCACCGCGTCCCGATCGGCGCGCTGGAGGAACAGCCGGTCGATCCCCGCGTGCTGCGTGCGGTGCGCCGCCAGCGCGCTCGCCTTGGCCTCGCGCCACGCGCCGACGTCGATCAGAAAATCCACTCCCGGCGTGCGCGCGAGTGCCACACGATCCGTCGCCTCCCAGGGCGACGCCGGATTCACCCAGAGCAGCCGCGCGGTGGGGTGCGGCGCGCCCGCGTCCGGGTACCAGCGCGCATCGGCCGCGGCGCCCACCGCGTCGCTGGTGAAGCGGCTGATCGCCACGTGGTCGGTGTGCCGGTTGCCGCCGTGCGGCCCGAAGGTGATGACGATCTCCGGCCGAAACCGGCGCAGTAGCCGCACGAGCGACTCGCACACCTCCGCCGCCGGGGCGTCCGCCAGCTGCTGATCCTGATACGGCAGCAGCTCGAGATGCGCGACGCCCATCGCCACGGCGGCCGCGCGCAGCTCCTGCTCGCGCAGGGCGGGCAGCTCGTCCACCGATGCCAGCGGCGGCGTGCCTGCCGACCCGCGCTCGCCGCGCGTGGCGCAGCAGAGCACGACTTTCACTCCGGCGTCTGCATATTTCCGTGCGACGCCGGCGCAGAAGAAGCTCTCGTCGTCCGGATGAGCGAAGCTGAGGAAGAGACACGCCATGAGTCGGTACCCGGCCTGAATGATGGATTCGGAGACTGCGCACATCGTGCGCGGAACGCCAGCGTTCCGTCGCACGAATCTCGCCCTGTTCTCGGCCGGCTTCGCCACGTTCGCGCTGCTCTACTGCGTGCAGCCGCTGCTGCCGGTGTTCTCCGCGGAGTTCCACGTCGGTGCGGCGGCCAGCAGCCTGTCGCTCTCGCTCACCACGGCGCTCCTTGCCGTCGCGATGCTGCTGGTGGGCTCCCTGTCGGAGGCGTGGGGGAGGCGCGGGATCATGATCCTGTCTCTCTTCGCGGTGGCGGGGCTCACCGTACTGTCGGCCGCGACGCGCAGCTGGCAGGGCCTGCTGGTGCTGCGTGCACTGGAGGGTCTGGCGTTCGCGGGGCTGCCCGCGCTCGCCATGGCATATCTGGGCGAGGAGATGCACCGGAGCTCCATCGGACTCGCGATGGGCCTCTACATCGCGGGTAACGGTCTGGGCGGCATGCTGGGCCGCCTGCTCACGAGCTTTCTCACCGACGTCGTGTCGTGGCGCTTCGCGCTCGGCGTGCTCGGCGCGCTCGGACTCGTGGCGGCGGCGATCTTCTGGCGCCGGCTGCCCCCGTCGCGCCACTTCCATGCACGACCCCTGCATCTGGGGCATCTTGCGTCGTCCTTCGGCGCTCACCTGCGCGAGCGGGCACTCCTCGCGCTCTTTGCCGAAGGATTTCTGCTGATGGGCGGCTTCGTGACGACGTACAACTACATCACGTATCGCCTGCTCGCACCGCCGTTCACGCTCACCCAGACGCAGGTGGGGTTCATCTTCGTCCTGTATCTGGTCGGCATCTTCAGCTCGGCATGGATGGGCGCCCTCGCCGACCGACGGGATCGTGGTACCGTGCTGGTGGCGAGCCTCGCGCTCATGCTCGTCGGGATTCTCCTCACGATTCCGGATCACCTGCTCTCGGTGGTCCTGGGCATCGGCGTGGTGACCTTCGGCTTCTTCGGCGGCCACTCCGTGGCGAGCGGCTGGGTGGGCCTGGCCGCGCACGAGGCGCGCGCCCAGGCCTCGGCGTTATATCTGTTCTTTTATTACGTGGGCTCCAGCATCGCCGGTGTGTGCGGCGGCTTTTTCTGGAGCAGCTGGGGCTGGCCCGGCGTGGTCGGCTTCGTCGCTGCCCTCATCGCCGCCGGCCTGCTCCTGGCCTTCGCGATGCCCGCCCCCGCCGCGATGCCCGCATCGGCGGCGCAACCCCGTCCCTGATCCCGCCATTCCCCATTTCCGAGTCTCCGACGGTCACGCTGCGCCGATCGGCCGACGGCGCGCGCTGGTCGCAGCGCGGTCTTCTTCCCGAGCCGCAGGACGTGGTGTATCGCAGCTCCATCTCGTACGATGGCAGCGATGCCGTGACCCTCTGGCTTTCCGGCGCACGCTCTGATGCGGGCCAGTACATCTGGGGTGCCGCGGTGCTGCAACGCCGGCGCGCGGACCTGCTCGCAGTGCTTGGCCGAGCTGGCGAAAGCGGCGCTGCCGCCGCCCCCGGCCGAGCTCACCGAATGGCCTGAGCGCCGGCGCCGCCCGCCAGCCTAGCCTGGAAGGCCTTGAGGACGTTGCCTTCTGGTCGTGCCTGTCTCAATGACAATTATTCATGCGGCTCGTCGTGAGCGGAGCCGTCCGGCCACGTGGAGCGATCCGCAGGATCCGTGTAGTTCATCCGCAGGATTCGTGTACCCCTCGTCCTTGGGGCCAGCCCGGAGGCGCTAGAGCCGAAGCTCCCGCTCGCGCTCCGCTCCGGGGATCGCGAACGCGGTGGGCCGGATGTTCTGATTCATCCGGAAGAGATTCGCCGGGTCGTACCGGTTCTTCAGCGCCACCAGCCTGTCGTAGTTCGTCCCGTACGCCGCGCGGACGCGGGCCTCCTCCTCCTGAGTGAGGAAGTTCACATACACGCCGCCCGTGGCGTACGGCGCCGCCGCCTGGAACAACGCCCGCGCCCAGGCGATGCAAAGCTCGTCCTTGGCCGGATCGGCCCAGCGGCCGTGCACGTTCATCAGCAGTTGCGCATCGCGATGCGTGTAGGCTGTGGTGTCGTTGGGCACGCGGCCGATGATGCCCCCCAGCTGCGCCACCGCGATCTCCGTCTGCGGGTCGGGCAGCTGCTGCGCGTGCGCCAGCAGCACGTCGATCAGGCCGTCGCTCAGCTCGTGAAAGTCGTGCGACTTCCAGTAGTTGCGCATCCCCGGCGCGAGCAGCGGATCCAGCACTGTCTGCCAGGCGGTGTACTCGTGCGGTGAGACGACGTCCGCGATCGGATGGCCGACGTCGCGCAACGGGCGGGTCGCACGCTCGCCGTCGTCGAGGTCGCCCAGATAGCAGATGGCCAGCGCCAGGATCTCCCGCCCGTGCCACTCGGGCGCCAGGAAGGGGAGTGGCGGCGCCTTGCGCAGCACGAACCAGCAGGCCAGCTCGTCAGGCGCGTCCATGATGAATTCACGATAGAAACGCAGCACCTCGCGCGCTCCCTCCAGCGGATGCACCACCAGCCCCGCCAGCACCTGCGGCCCAGCGTCGTGCAGCTGGAACTCGAACGAGGTGACGACGCCGAAGTTGCCGCCGCCGCCCCGAATGGCCCAGAAGAGGTCCGGCTCGTCGCGCTGGCTCACCGGCACGCGCTCGCCGGTGGCGGTCACCACCTCGGCCCCGACCAGGTTGTCGATTGTCAGGCCGAGGCGCCGGCTGAGCCAGCCGAACCCTCCGCCCAGCGTGAGCCCCGCCACGCCCGTGGTGGAGTTGATGCCGAGCGGGGTGACCAGCCCGAACGCCTGCGCCGCGCGATCCAGCTCGCCCAGCGTCGCCCCCGGCTCCACGTGCGCCCGGCGCCGCTCCGGGTTGATCCCCACCGACCGCATGGGGGAAAGGTCGATCAACAAACCCTGATCGGCGATGGCGTTCCCCGCAATGTTGTGGCCGCCCCCGCGCACCGAGAACTTCAGCCGGTGCTCGCGCGCGAAACGGACGCTGCGGCTCACGTCCTCGGCGTTGGTACACCGCGCCACGAGCGCCGGGCGGCGGTCGATCATCGCGTTCCAGATCGTCCGGGCCTCGTCGTAGTCGCGCGAGGTCGGCGTGAGCACGCGGCCGCGGATGCGGTCGCGCAGCTGCTCCACCGCCTCGATGTCGAGCAGCAGGTCGGTCTCGTCGAATGTGCGGATGCTCAGGCCCATGTGTCCACCTCCGGCGCGCGAGAAGAGGAACGAACAACCGATCACACAGATCGGTGACGGGACTCAGCGGGAATCGCGCGCGCGGCTGGTCGGGGCACGGCGCTGCACGTGGAACGCTACTATCGGTCCAAACGCGCAGGGCGTCAAGCGGGGTCACCCCCGCCGCCGTCCTGCCGTCAGCGCTCGATCACCGCCAGCGTGCAGCGCGAGACGCACACCAGCCGATTCTTCTCGTCCAGGATGCGAATGTCCCAGACCTGCGTGCGCCGGCCGATGTGCACCGGGGTGCCGGTCGCCGTCACCAGCCCCTCGCGCTTGGCGCGCAGGTGATTGGCGTTGATCTCCAGCCCCACCGCCGTGAAGCGTTCCCGATCCACGTTCATGAGCGCGCCCACCGACGCGACGGTTTCGGCCAGCGCCACCGACGCACCGCCGTGGAGAATGCCATAGGGCTGCCGGGTGCGGTCATCCACCTGCATCGTCGCCACCACCCGCTCGCGCGTGAGCTCCCGAACCTCGATGCCGAGCGCGACGGCGAGGCCGCCGCCCGGGATGGGGTGCGCGGTGGTGGCGGGTGTGGATGTCATGCTACACGCCGGCAACGCGCCGCTTGTACTCGGCGAGCGCCGTGTCCAGCCGCTCGCGCGCCGTCGTGTCGCCGGGCACGTTGTGCGACGGATGAATGTGCAGATGCACGCCGCGCGACGCGAGGATCTCGGCAACGGTGGTTATCGTCATCCAGACCGCGGTCACGAACGCCATGGTGGAGACGGGCCCCACGCGGTCGATGTGATGCGGCAGCGGGACCGACGAGTCCCCGGCCGGCACGCGCGTGTCGATCACGACGTCCGCGATGTCGAACAACCGCTTCCCGGAGGGGTGCCGCGACTTCGTGTGCGCCGCCTCCGCGGCAGAGCCGGTGGCCACCACCCGCATACCCAACTCTTTCGCGCGCAGGGCGACGTCGATGTTGACGTTGTTGATGCCGGTATGGGAGAAGATCCACATCGTGTCGCGCGCGTCGAAGGTGTAGCTCTTCATGATCTCGCGGCCGTACCCCTCCGCACGCTCCAGGAAGAGGAACTGGTGAATCCCCATCTCCCCCGTGATGCGCGTGAAGAAGGTAAGCGGCAGCTCCACCATTGGATGGAAGCCGACGAACCCGCCGATGCGCGGGTACATCTCCTCCACTGGAATGGTGGCGTGGCCGCAGCCGAAGGTGTGCACCCATCGGTCGGCGGCGATGGAATCGGCCATGAGCGTCGCGGCCTGGCGAATCGCGTCCAGCTGCGTACGCTCGATGTCATCGAGGACGGCGCGCGTGTTCGCGAGCCATTGTTGAGCGAGCATGGCCGAAAACTAAGCGATGAGATCGTCCCCGCCGAGATTCGGCACGGGGGACACTCCCGCCTCGGCCACCACGCGGCGCGCAATCACCGTGAGCAGGAGCACCTGCAGCACCAGCGCGAGCGGCACGATGAGGAACGACGTTCGGAGGCCCCGCGCGCCGCCCACCACGCCCGTCACGTACGGGAGCACCATCCCGCCGATGAGCGCCATCACCAGCACGATGCTGAAGGCGGTGCCGGACAGCCGGGCGTAGCGGTCCCCGACATACCCGAGCACCACGGGATAGGTGGCGGCGAAGCCGACGCCGATGAGGAAGACGCCGAGCGCTGCGGACAGCACCGATCGCGAACCGATGAGAAACGCGGAGCCGAGCAGCGCGACGCCGATACAGCTCATCATCACGCGCGCGGGGATTGTACGCCGGAGCAGCGAGCCCAGAGTCAGGCGCGCGAGCATCATCCCCAACCAGTAGAGGGAGAGAAAGAAGAGTGCGTGCCCGGCGGCGAGCCCCAGCTCCCGGGTGAAGTAGGTCGCCGTCCACCCGCCCACCGTGATCTCGATCCCGCTCTCGAGAAAGAGCATCAGCCCGGTGAGCAGGATGAAGGGCTCGCGCAGCAGTCGTATGCCATCCGCCACGGGGAACCCCTGCGGCTGCTTCGGAGCCGGAAAGCGCGTCACGGCGATGTACACCAGCGGTCCGAGCACCAGCACGCCGATGCCGGCCAGGAGCACCGAATAGGAGAAGCGGCCGAGCAGCATACCTAACGTGAACGGCACCCCCACAGCGCCCACGCCGAAGAAGATCCCCAGCAGGCTGAGTCCCGCACTGCGGCCCTCCGCGCTGATGTCGGCCACCAGCGCGTTCGTGCCGCCGTTGATCACCCCGCCGCCGAAGCCGATGAGGAGCACCGAGGCGCGCAACAGCCCAAGCGATCCCGCGAGCGCGATGCCCTCGATGCCCAGGATGATGAGCACCGTGGCCATCAGGAGCATGCCCTTGTAGCCGTACCGGTCCACCGTCGGGCCGAACACCACCGACCCGGCAAGAATTCCGAAGCTGAGCAGCAGGAAGAGCGCGCCTGCGTTCTGCGTCGCCATGCCGAAGCGCTCGATCACCGAGGGCAGGATGGCGCCTACCGTAGTGAGCACGATCCCGAATACCGCCATGCCCAGGCACGCCGCCGCGAACGACCGTGCTCGCGAGGCAGGGCGCGCCCGTGGAGGCGCGGGCATCGTCATCGCGCGAGGCCGTCGACGGCGAGCTTCGCCGCGCCGTACAGACCGGCGTCGCCGCCCAGCATCGATGTCGCGAAGGTCGCCTGGCGGATGCTGATGGGCTGGGCCCAGCGCAGCGCCTCGTCGTGAATGCGATCGAGGAAGCGGGCGGCAGGGCCGAACACGCCGCCGCCGAAGACCAGCATCTCCGGGTTGAAGAGGCTGACGAGGTTCGCGGCCACCATCCCCCACATTGCGATGGCATCATCGAGCACCGCGCAGGCCAGGGGATCACCGGCCTCGTGCGCCGCGAAGAGATCCTGCGGTGTGAGCGCGCCCGCGTCCTTCGCCCGCAGCACGCCCGCGTAGCTCGCGTCGCCCGCCAGCCGCTCGCGCGCGACCTTCACGAGTCCCGGCCCCGAGGCGTGATGCTCGAAACAGCCGCAGCTCGCGTACGACTCACGAAAGGGCTGCCGGAGCGCGAGCCACCCGATGGCGCCTGCGATGTCGGCGTGGCCGCGCAGCACGCGCCCATCCACCAGCAGCCCCGCGCCGATGCCGGTGCCCACCGCCACGAATGCGACGTTGCGGCTGTCGCGCGCGACGCCGCGCCAGCTCTCGCCCAGAACATAGGCGGCGCGATCGCTGTCGATCATGACGGGCAGGCCGCCCCCCACGCATTCGCGGAGCTCGTCACGCAACGGATAGTCATCCCACTCCGGGATGTTCGGCGCCCACACCGTGCCGCGCTCGGCGCGGTAGATGCCCGGGATGCAGACTCCGATCGCCGCGATGGGATCGTTCGTCGCGCCGTCGCGCATGCCGCGGGCGTGCTCCACGATCAACGCTCCCACCGCACCGCCGCGCCGGCCGTCGATCGGCACCGTCTCGCGCACGCGCAGCTCGCCCGCCGCGGAGAAGATCGCGGAGGCCAGCTTGGTGCCGCCCAGGTCGATGGCGAGAACGGACATTCGTAGGGGATGGGGAATAGGGACTGGGGAATGGGAAGAGCGGCTACTCCCCGCGCCTCTGGGACTTTCGTGACGCGGGACGGTGAAGGGGCAGGCCCGCGTCGCGCGAAAGTGCGGCTCGGGTGGGGAGAGCGCAAGGAGACCGGTCTCAGACCGGGACGCGCGACCGCAGGCCCCCACATGTGAGAGTCGGGGATCAGAAGGCGGATTCCGCCTTCCAATCCCCGATTCCTGGATCCCTCATTTTCAAACTCCGTCCCGCGCCCTCCGCCTCACGTCACCAGGTCACATCGAAATTGTAGTATCCATATCCACCCTGCGGATCGCGCACCCGGATCAGCGCCGCGTAGCCGTTGTAGGCGCTGGGCTGCTGCACGACGGTGATGCTCCCGCGCCCCTGCGCCTGGACGATCCGGACTTGCTCGTTGCGCTGCGAGAGTCCGGCGCCCGAGACGCTCGCGCGGGCATCGCGTGTGGGCGCGCCGCTCAGCGTGGAGTAGTCCACGCGGCGTCCCTGCACCCGGATCTCGACGTCACTGTCCACGGTGCCACTCCAGTGCATCGACCCCGATCCCGCCGGCTCCACGCGCGGGCCGCCGACGCCGTCGCGATCCCACCCGCCGTCGTCCCGACGGCGAGGATCGATGCGCTGATCGTAACGCCCCTGGTCGGAATCGCCGCGGTCGTAACCGCCGTGGTCGTAGCCACCGCGATCGTAGCCACCGCGATCGTAGCCGCCAGCCGTCGGTTGCCAGTACGCATCGATGCGATACCTGCTCGATCCGCTGCTCCGGTCGCGCACGCGCAGCACGGTGGTGTAGTCGTTCTGACGCGCGGGCTGCTGGATGACGTCCACGTCGCCGCGCCCCTGCTGCAGCGCCACGCGCACGATACCGTCGCGCTGCGGGAGCGAGCTCGCCACCCGGGAGCGCGCACGGGCGTCGTTCCCGCGGTCGCTGCTGGTCCACAGCTCGGACCCGCGCATCGTGATCCGCACCTCGCGGTCCACCTTGCCGCGCCACTCGAACAGCTGCCGCCCCTGCGCCTGCAGCGCCGACGCCGTGCCCGCGAGCAACGCCACTGTTCCAGCCGCCGATGCCGCAACTGACAGCGCGCGCGGCATCCATCTCTCGATCGACATGATCTCCTCCTGATCGTTCGGGCTTCCGAGCTCTCCAATAGCGCGCGTCATGCCCGCCGCCGCCGTGCGCCGGACACTCGGGATGGGCGAGGTCCAACTCTCGGCATCACCGTGAGTTCCACACGGGTGTGTTGGGGATCACTCCGATCTGAAGATGCGGGAAACGTCCTCGCGCTCGGACAGCCGAGCGTCCGGGAGGGACTACGAAGCTACTGTAGGGCGAGACTGTTGAACGGCGAGACTGCTGGAACTGCGAGACTGCTGGAACTGCGAGCTACCGAACTGCGATAGCGGAACAGCAGCGGCGGAAGAGCAGCAGCAGAGTCGCAGGCGGTCGGAGGTATGGGGAAGGGCCGCGAATCAAACGGCAAAGGGGAATCGAAGGGTGGCGCTGTGCCGTGCTACCGCGCTTATTGCCGCCACGCCGTTCAGCCGCCACGCCGTTCAGCCGCTACGCCGTTCAAGATTCCCGGACTCCAGGACTATGTCCCTGCGCCGCAGTATCCTCTCGACCACGATCGTTCTGCTGCCCTCCGCCGCGGCCGCGCAGCGACCAGCAGTTCCAGCGGCGCACGTCACCGTGCGCGCGGACCGCTTCTACTCCGAGGCGCTCGGTGCGTGGAAGGACTTCTTCGTGCTGCTGCCAGCGTCGTACGGTCGGTCGCCGGCGCGGCGGTATCCGGTGGCGTACTATCTCCACGGGCTGTCCGGCAGCGAGGGGGACTGGTTGGCGCGCGCGGGGATCGACCACGTGGCGGACTCGCTCGTCGCGGGCGGCGCCCCCGAGGTGATCCTCGTGCTTCCCGACGGCGACGACGGCTGGTACTCGGACTGGCCGGCGGAGGTGCCCCTCGCCACCTGCGCCGACACGCTGCACAGCGAATCGCCGGGGAAGTTCTGCGTCGCGCACCAGCGCTACGATCGCTATGTGGCGCATGATCTCGTGTCATACGTGGATGCGCACTACCGCACCCGGGCCGATCGAGCGCACCGTGGCATCGGAGGGCTGAGCATGGGGGGCTATGGTGCCATCGCCATCGCGCTGCGCCATCCGGATCGCTTTGCCGCGGCGGCCAGCCACTCGGGGGTATTGTCATCGCTGTACATCGGCCCGAAGCCCTTCGCGGCGCCGGCGAGCTACGCGGCGGGGCTGGATACCCTGCGGGCGCTTCACGCCTCGTTTCTTCCCCGACTGGAGTCCGCGTGGGGGAGCGACGCCGCCGGCTGGCGCGCGAACGATCCGGCGCAACTCGCCGCGGCGCTGCGTGCGCGCCACACGTCCCTTCCCGCACTCTTCGTCGACTGCGGCAGCGAGGACGGGCTGGTGGATGAGAACCGCGCCTTTCATTGGGAGCTCACGCGGCTCGGCATCCCGCACCGGTACGCCGAATGGCCCGGCGCCCACACCTGGCGTTACTGGAGCACCCATGTGAGCGAGAGTCTCAGCTGGATGAGCGGGGTGATAGGGAAATGAAATGTTCACCCTTGCGCGGTTGAGAATTCTTCCGGATACTTCGAAGCCGAAATTCCGCATCGCACGGATGGTCGTGCGGTCTCGATCGCACGGATGTGCGTGCGGTCGTGCCAGATCGTGAGGGAGCATACGCCTTGCTGCGCTGCTCGCTGCCGTGACGTTGCCCGGCGGCCAAGGCGCGCGGCCGCGTCGCGAGGTTGTCATGGAGGTGTGGGGCACAGCAGAACCCGTGCATCCACCGGTCAGCGAGCCGGGGCTCACGCGCCTGGAGCCAGGTGGCGAGGATCCCACGCGCCAGCCGGTGGATCTCAAGGCCGAGCTGCTGTCCATCGTCTCCCATGAGCTTCGAAACCCCCTGCACACCATTCTCATGGCGGCGGGAACGCTGCTGGACATTCCGCTGGACGACGCCGAGCGGCGGCGGCACCTGGAGATCATCTACCGCTCCGCGGGACTGATGACCCGCCTGCTGGACGACCTGCTCGAGGTGGCGCGCCTGGAGGCGGGGCACCTGCCGGTGAGCATCGCGTGCGAGGATCCCGGTCCCATGCTCGAGGAGTGCTGCGACGCGCTGCGCATGCGCGCGGCCAGCGCGGAGGTGCTACTGCTGCTCGAGTTGACCCCCGAGCTGCCCATGGTGTTGGCCGACCGCGCGCGCGTGGCCCAGGTGCTCGAGAACCTGGTGGGGAACGCGATCAAGTTCACCGCGCCTAACGGCACTGTGCGCGTGCGCGCCCAGCCTGACGGCGATCACGTGCGCATTGCCGTCGCGGACAGCGGCATCGGGATCGCCGCGAGTGATCTGCCGTACATCTTCGACCGGTTCTGGCAGGCCAACCGCGCCTCGCGCGCCGGCGCGGGACTGGGCCTCGCCATCGTGAAGGGGATCGTCGAGGCCCATGCAGGCCGCATCTGGGTGGAGAGCGAGGAGGGCAAGGGCAGCACCTTCTCCTTCACCCTTCCCGCCATCGCTCCCCGCGCCGACTGATTACGCCCCAGCCCGCTAGGTCGTCGATAGAACGGAACTTCCGTTCTCTCACACTTACGAGGCCGCTCCAGGCGGAATCAGGATCATGGCCCACTCCACTCGACTCGTGCCGGCGCTCGCGTTCTGCGCCGCGTCGCTCCTTGCCGTCCCGCTCCACGCCCAGCAGAAGCCCGACATCCCGCTCGACCCCCGCGTCGTGGGCGGCGTACCGCTGGACTCCAGCGGCGCGCCCATTCAGGAGGACGTGCCCCAGCTCTCCACAGGGCTCATCGGAGGCTCCATCCGCTATGCCGGCGGGCGCACCGAGCAGGCGGTGAGCGCGCTGATCCAGATGTCGCCTACCCCCTGGATGAGCCTTACCGCGGCTCCCGGCTACGGCCATACCACCTTGGGGAGCAGCACTACCGACGGAATGACCGAAGTTCCGGTGAGCGCCTCGGTACTGTTCGGTCTGGGCGATCTCCCGTGGATGCCGCTCTTCAGCGTCACGGGATCCAGCGTGCTCACCCTGGGCGACCGGATGAGCGGTGTCGGCGCGGGATCATCCTCCATGGATGCGGGCGTCGGGATGCTGGCATGGCCAATGGAGCGGCTGGCGCTCTCGGTGGGTGGTACGTTCCCGATCGCTCGGGGCGTCGGGAACAGCATGGCCAGCGCGGAAGTGGCCATTCCGCTGGAACCGTTCATCACGACCCTCGGCTACACCAGCGAGTTCGGCACCGCAGATACGGGCGCGCAGCTGGCCCGCTCGATGACCGGCGGCGTGGCGATCGCCGTCGGCGGGCCGCTCACGCTCACCCTGGACGGCAGCCACGGTCTCACCACCGGGGCGCCGGACTGGTCGTTCTCTGTCGGCCTGGGCACCGCGTTCACCGGCATCTCCCCCCTCAACGCGTCGACGGCCGTGAACCGCCTGAAGCGCGTGTTCGGGCGCCGGATGCTCTCCACCAGCGGCTACACCTCGGGGTGCAAGGCTGAAGGCATGTGCTAGTCTCCTGACCTTCACCGAATCTGGGTCACGGATCGGGCATGCGGTGGTGCGGTGTGGCTTCCGTGCCCAGATTCCGTCCTGAGACCAGTCCCTATCCGCTATCCCCCATCATCGGAAGCGCCCGGTGCCGGGTGCCGGTGGCCCGATGGATGGCGGCGCCGATGGCGGGGGCGATGGCCATGATGGGCGCTTCGCCGGCGCCCATGGACGGCTGATCCTTCCGGTCCAGCAGCACCACGTCGATCTCCGGCACGTCGGAAAAGCGCGGCACTCGGTAGGCGGCCAGGTGCGCGTTCCGGATCACCCCGTGGGCGAAGTCGATCCGCTCGAACAGCGCGCCCCCGATCCCCTGGATCATCGCGCCCACGATCTGGTTGCGCAGGCCGTCGGGGTTGATCACGGCGCCGTTGTCGAAGGCGGTCACCGCGCGCACCACCCGCACGACGCCGGTGGCCCGATCCGCCTCCACCTCGGCGGCGGTCGCGAAGTAGCCTCCCTTCTCGAAGCCACCCGCGATGCCCGCGCCGCGCCCGTTGCCTGACGAGGACGCGCGGTCCCAGCCGAAGCGCTCGGCCGCAGCCTGGAAGACTGCGCGGAGCCGCGGATCGTCGATGTTCCGCAGCCGGAACGCCAGCGGCTCCATTCCCACCGCCTCGGCCAGCTCGTCCACGTGCATCTCGCGCGCAAAGTGGTTCGCCGTGGCGGCCAGCCCCCGGTAGGAGCCCTGGCGCAGCGGTGAATCCACGGGGTGAAAGGTCACCCGCTGGTTCGCAATCGCGTACATCGGCCGGATGGCCGCCGGCCCGGAATTATAGTTGTCAAATATCCAGGCGGTGATGCGCCCGTCCCGCGCCGCGCCCGCGTTCACGTCGATCACTCCGGCCGGGCGGAAGTACGCCCAGCGGAACTCCTCCTCGCGCGTCCAGACGAGCTTCACGGGCGTTCCCGCATTGCGCGCCAGCCGGGCCGCCTCCACCGCGCACTCGCCGGTGTGCTTCCCCCCGTATCCCGACCCGGTATCCGGAACAATCACCCGCACGCGCTCCGGGGGCATCCCGAAGGCCTGCGCCAGCTCGTCTCGCACGGCGAAGGGACGCTGCGTCCCGGTCCAGACGGTGAGCTTCCCGCGATCGGGCGTCCACCGCGCCACCGCGGCGCGCGGTTCCAGCGGCACGTGCGCGATGTACGCCACGGTGTACGTGCGCTGCAGCCGGTGATCCGCCGCCGCGAGCGCGCGCTCCGCGTCGCCCTGGACGAACGGACGCGCGCCGCGGCCCCCTTCCTCGCCCCCGCCGCCACCGGCCATGCGCTCGCCCGCGGTCTTCAGGTATTCGTAAATGTTACTGGACGCGGGCTCGTCGCCCGGTGTCGCGGGCGGCCTCCAGGTCGCCCGGACGAGCGCGAGCGCCTGCGCTGCGGCCTCCGGTGTCGGGGCCACGACGCCGGCGAAGTCCCCATCGCGGGTGACGGTTACGCCCGGCACGCGCACCGCCGCCGTGTGGTCGATGGTCGCGAGCGTCGCCCCCAGCCGCGGCGGCCGCAGCACGCGGCCGTACCGCATCTCCGGTACACGCAGGTCGGAGGTGTACGCATGACGGCCCGTGACCAGGTCGCGCGTCCCCACCTGCGGCACCGGCGTGCCGGCGATCTTCCACGCCGTGGCCGGCGTGAGCGCCGCGTTCTCGCGCACCGTCTCGGTGAGCTGGCGTCCCGCGACCAGTTGGCCGTACCCGAGCGTTGCCCCGCGCGTACCGCCGGTGATTCGCCCCTCCGCCGCGACCAGCCCCTCGCGCGGCACGCCCCAGCGTTCGGCGGCGAGTCCGATGAGCAGCTCGCGCGCGGTGGCGCCGACGCGGCGCAGCTGGGTGCCCATCTGCGGGGTGGACCGGCTGCCGAAGGTGCCCATGTCGTACGGCGTGAGCTCGGTGTCCCCCATCACCATCGTGATCGCGGACATCGGCACCCTGAGCTCCTCGGCCAGCTCCTGCGCGAGCGAGGTGCGGATCCCCTGCCCGAACTCTACCTTGCCGGTGTAGACCGTCACCCGGTCCTGGCCGTCGATGTGCAGCCAGGCGGAGATCGCATCGCGCGCCGCCTCCGTCTCCGCGTCGGGTCCCTCCAGCGCCGCGTGCCGCGGCCGCCCGCCCACCGCGGCCGGGAGGTCCCGCGTGACCAGCAGCACGAGCATCCCGCCGCCCAGCGCCTCGAGGAAGCCCCGGCGCGTGGTGCCCGCGTCGTCGCGCGGCGGATAGTCACGAATGCTCATACGCCCTCCTCCGTGGTCGGCCGTCCGCCGTGCGCGGCGCGCTGCACCGCCGCCACGATGCGCGGATACGTTCCGCACCGGCAGACGTTGCCGTTCAGCGCCCGCACGATCTCGTCCGTGCTCGGCCGGGGCGTTGCCGAGAGCAGCGCGACCCCGGCCAGCACCATTCCCGGGGTGCAGTAGCCGCACTGCATGGCACCCTCGTCCACGAACGCCTGCTGCAGCGGGTGCAGCCGTCCGTTCTGTTCCAACCCTTCGATGGTGGTAACCGGTTTGCCCAGCGCCGCCGAGACCGGCGTCACGCACGAGTGCACCGCCTGGCCGCCCACGAGCACGGTGCACGCACCGCACGCACCCTCGCCGCAGCCGTACTTGGTGCCGGTGAGCGCCAGCTCCTCGCGGAGCACGCCCAGCAGGGGACGGCCCGGGTCCACGTTCAGCGAATGGGAGCGGCCGTTGACCTGGAGATCGAGACGCATGCGGTGACTCCTCTCGGGTGGAACGCGGGCTCTCGCTGCGAGACGAGTGCCGTTGTGGCGGGCGGTAGCTTATTCCGGGACGACACCAGTCTGGAGCCAGGATGCGCATTCTGATCATCGGCGCCACCGGTACCATCGGCCGCGCCGTGGTGCACGCCCTCGAGGACCGTCACGATCTCCTGCTCGCCAGCCGCACGAAGGCGGCGCACCGGGTGGACATCACCGACCCGAAGTCGTTGCGCGCCCTCTATGATGCAGTCGGCCGCGTGGACGCCGTGGTGAGCGCCGCGGGGGGCGCCGCCTGGAAGCCGCTGGCGCAGCTCGCCGACGCGGATTTCGAGCGCTCGCTGCACGACAAGCTGATGGGCCAGGTGAACGTCGTGCGATTCGGCTTCGATCACGTGAACGACGGCGGTTCCATCACGGTCACGAGCGGCATCCTCGCGCGGCAGCCGCAGGCGAGCAGCGCCGCCGTGTCGCTCGTCAATGCGGGACTCGAGGGCTTCGTGCGCGCGGCCGCCCTGGAAGCGCCGCGCGGTATCCGCGTCAACGTCGTGAGCCCGCCCTGGGTTTCGGAAACGCTCGAGGCCATGCACCAGAATCCCGAGAACGGCCTGCCGGCCGACGTCGTGGCCGAAGCGTACGTGGCGAGTGTGGAGGGCGACGCCACCGGCGAGGTGATCGAGCCGGAGGGCTGAGGCGCGCCCCTCCGGCTCGACCGCCGCTACTTCATCGGCTCGTCGGTGTTGAAGATGTCACGCACCATCTTGAGACTGCCGTCGGGCTGCTTCTGCCAGACGGTGAGATACTTGCCCGTCTCGTTCACCGCCTTGCCGGTCTTCGGCTGCGACGCCATGGTGTACGTGCCAGTCTCGATGGCATAATCCCCGCCGGTGAGGACGCTCTGGGTCTTGCCGGCGAACGCGGTGACCTTCACCTGCGAGTGCATGGCGCTCCAGGCCTTGAGGATCTCTGCGCGGCCGTTGGCCGCCGGCATTCCCTGCGGCATCAGCACGGCGTCGTCGGTGTAGAAGTTGGTAAGTGCCACGGTATCGCCCTTGAGCATCGCGTCGCTGAACCTGGCGTAGATGGAATCCAACTGCTGCCGCACCGCGGCAGGGCTGGGCGCCGACGCCAGAGCCACTGTCGCGGCGGCGGGGCTGGCGGTGTCGCTCGTGCGTGCGGCGTTCCTCGTCGTACAGGCGGCGGTGGCGACGATCGTGAGCGTGGCGAGGAGTGTGAACCGAGTGGACATGAAGCACCTCCGTACCGTAGTGGGGCAGCGATGAGGCGGCGGTGAGCACCCCATCATGTGTCCGCCGGGCCTGGCCGGCAAGCAGGGTCTCCGGGGCGCGCCTGACGCCCATGCGTCCGGTACTCCTGAGACTGGCGCTGGCCGCAATGCTCGCAGGCATAGCCTGCAGCTCGGCCGCCAGGCACGTCTTCACGTCACCGACGGTCGCGTTCCGGGGTGTGGCGCTGGACGGCATCGGCCCCTTCGGGGGCCGCGTGCGCGTCGCGCTCCTGGTGCGCAATCCGAACCCGTACAGCCTCTCCACCCGGAGCATGCAGTACCAGCTCTTCGTGCGCGACTCCGTTCCCGTGGCCAGCGGGCAGGACACCACGCACCGCGCGATCGCGGGCCACGACTCTGCCGTGGTCACGCTTCCGCTGGACGTGAGCTGGCGCGGCCTCTCCACCGCGGCCACCGCGGTGGCGTCGTACGGACTGGTGTCGTATCGGCTGGTGGGGAACATCGTCGCCGGTACGCCGATCGGCGACCGGCGCATCCCCTTCGATCAGCGCGGCGACTTTGCGCCGGTGCGGCCGCGGTAGGGCCTCAGCCCCACCGCAGGTCCGCCTTCGCCAGCGGCAGCGAGCGCACGCGTTTTCCGGTGGCCGCGAAGATCGCGTTGCAGAGCGCCGGCACCACCGGCGGCAGCGCGGGCTCGCCCAGCCCCGTCGGCGCGTTGGCGCTCTCCAGGAAGAACACGTCCACGGGGGCCGCCTGTGTCAGCCGCAGCAGCGGGAAATCGTGGAAGTTGCTCTGCACCGCGCGCCCGCCCTCGATGACGATCTCCTGGCCCAGCGCCTCGGCGATCCCGTCCAGCACCGCCCCCTGCACCTGGTTCTCGGCGTTGCTCGGATTGATGATCTGGCTACCGATGTCCCCCGCCACCCACACGTGATCCACCCGCACCGCCCCCGCGCGGCTCACCGTCGCCTGCACCACCTCGGCGAAGTAGCCGCGGTGGCTGAAGTGGAACCCCACGCCCATCCCGGTGCCGCGCGGCAGCGTGCGCGTACCCCAGCGGGATTTCTGCGCCACCATCTGCAGCACACCGCGCATCCGCGCGGCATCGAATCCGGCGCGGGGCGGCTGCGGCCGGGCGCCCGCCGCGGGCGGCGGCTCGCCTAACGGTTCCGCGGCCAGCAGCGCCAGCCGGAAGGCCACCGGATCCTGCCCCGCCGCGTGGGCCAGCTCGTCGATGAAGCTCTGGACGGCGAAGGCGATGCCGTTGCTGCGCGGCGCGCGCAGCGCCCCGGTGGGAACGCCGAAGGGGATCATCGACGCGTCCAGCGCGAGGTTCGGCACCAGCCGCGCGGGAAATTCGGAGGGCGAGAGGTCCGCGCTCGGTGCGAAGCGCTCGCCGTTCCCGAACGTGACGAAGTGATCGCGCCAGGCCACCAGCCTGCCCGCGGCATCCACGCCGCCGGAGAAGTAGTGCCAGCCCGCCGGACGGTAGAAGTCGTGCTGGATGTCGTCCTCGCGCGTCCAGAGCAGCTTCACCGGCGTGCCGCCCCCCACCTCGCGCGCGATCCAGGCCGCCTCCACCATGTAGTCGTTGTTGAGCCGCCGGCCGAAGCCGCCCCCCGTACGCGTGAGATGCACGGTGATCTCGTGCTCCGGCAGTCCGAGCGTCCTCGCCACCAGCGCGCGGCCGCTCTGCGGCGTCTGCGAGGGCGCCCAGATCTCCAACCTGCCGTCGGCGAACCGCGCGGTGCAGTTCATCGGCTCCATGGGCGCGTGCGCGATGAACGGATAGTAATACGCGGCCCGCACCACGTGCGCGGCGCCCGCGAGCGCCGCGTCCACGTCGCCGTCGTGGCGCAGCGTGCGCTGCGGCGGCTGCTGCGCCAGCTCGATGGACCGGGCCGCGAAGGCCGCGCTGCTCTGGGCGGCCGTGGCTCCCTCGGTCCAGCGGACGCGCAGCCTGTCCTGCCGCGCCCGGCGCACCGCCCACCACGAGTCCCCGACGATGGCCACGCCGCCCAGCAGTCCGGTGAGCTCGTCGCCACCGTCCACCACGAAGGCGTGCCGCACGCCGGGCGCCGCCTTCACCTCGTCCAGATTGGCGCTCGCCACCCTGCCCGCGTACACGGGACACTTCTCGAACTGCGCGTACAGCATCCCCGGGAACGCGATATCGATGCCGTAGAGCGACTGCCCCGTGACGATCGCGTGGTTGTCCACCCCGGGCACGCGCGTGCCGATGATGCGGAAGTCGCGCGGATCCTTGAGCGGCACCGACTCCAGGTCGGGCGCTTGCAGTGTCGCGGCTTTCGCGGCGAGCTCGCCATAGGTGAGCGTGCGTCCGCTCGGTGCGTGCCTCACGACGCTCGCGGCCGTGCTGCACTCCGCGGCCGGCACGCCCCACGTCTCCGCGGCAGCCGCCAGCAGCATGGCGCGCGCCGCGGCCCCTACCCGCCGCATCGGCATCCAGTTCGTCGGCGTCGCCGTGCTGCCGCCGGCGAACTGATTCTGGTACTTCTCGGTGTCCAGCGGCGCCTGCTCCACCCGCACGTGCGTCCAGTCGGCATCCAGCTCGTCGGCGATGATCATCGGGAGCATCGTCTTCACGCCCTGGCCGATCTCCGGATTCTTCGCCACGATGCTGACGATGCCATCCGGCGTGATGCGCACGTACGCGTTCGGCACGAATTCCTCGGCCGATCCGCCGGTCTGCGCCGCGACATTTGCGCCCGACAGCACGAGTTCCAGGCCGCTGGCCAACAGGATGCCGCCGCCGGCGAGGGCCGTGACGCGCAGGAACTCGCGGCGCGCGATGGGAGTGGTGCCCGTCGTGCTCATCATGGCCTCCGGGCGCCGGATGCCCCGGCGCCGGCCGGATGCGCGCGGCCGGCCTGCGTGGCCTCGGTCGCGGTCATGGCGGCGGCACGATGAATGGCCTGGCGAATTCGCAGATACGTATTGCAACGGCAGAGATTCCCCTTCATGGCCGCATCGATCTGCGCGTCCGTCGGCCGCGGCGTCCGTGCCAGCAGCGCCGCGGCCGACATGAGCTGTCCGGCCTGGCAGTAGCCGCACTGCGGCACGTCGATCTCCTCCCACGCGCGCTGCAACGGATGCGTGCCGTCGAGGGAGAGGCCCTCGATGGTCGTGATCTCCGCGCCCTCCACGGCCGACACCGGCAGCACGCAGGTGCGCGTGGCTGTGCCGTTCAGGTGCACGGTGCACGCGCCGCACTGCGCGACACCGCAGCCGAACTTCGTCCCCCTGAGCTCCAGCACGTCGCGCAGCACCCAGAGTAGGGGCATGTCGGCAGGGACGTCGACCCTGGTCGGCCTGCCATTGACCTTGAAGGTGACGGACATGAGATGCGCCCTCACACGGAAAGCGTCGAAACCCCGGATTCAGCCGCCTCTCGCGGGCGGCGAGACTCTCAGGATATGAGCTCGGTGACGCCGGGGCCAGGGCTCAGGCGGCGCGCACGTCTCCCTTCGCCGGGGGCTCCGCGCCGGCATCGACGGCGCCCGCCGGCAGCGCCAGCGTGGCCATCGGCGGAAAGTGCTCCGTGGATTCGTTCGGCCGGGCGACGGCGGTCTCCATCACGGAATGTCCATACGGCGTGAGCACCACCCGGTCGCTGTTTGCCGCGTCGCGGCCGATGAGCCCCTCTTCCTCGGAGTAGCGCATCGCCCGTAGCGCCTGGCCCTGATCGATCCCGAGCTGTTCCGCGAGGGGCATCGGATCGATCGGCGCGCCGTCACGACGCTCGTACAGTTCGCGCAGCAGGGCGAACTGCTGCGCCTTTCGAATGCGGAGCTGGTCGACAAGTGTCATGGTCGTGCGGGGTGCTCGTGCAACGTTACGATAGTATCCGGGCCGGCAACGCCAGGCGCGGGCAGATCATCAATGTTTCAACTGCTGCCCCGGTTCCACAGGGTCATGCGAGATTCGCGCCCAAAGCAAAAGTGCCGCACGCGTGCCGCCCGTGAGTGAACGCGCCGAGCAGATCCACTCGCGCTCGCCGGAGTGTCCCCGGATGACACACGGATGTGTACACGGCAGAGGACAAAACCCAGCGCGCGGTCTGGCGCGCGGGTCTGGATCCGTCTTCATTGCGGTACCGAATTCACCAAAGGACGGAAAACGATGATCCCACGCATCAATTACACGCGCGTCGCGCCTGGCGCGTACCGCGCCATGAAGGCCCTGCAGGACTACACCGACGGCACCGGACTGGAGCCCGCGCTGCTGGAGCTGGTGAAGCTGCGCGCCTCATACCTCAACGGCTGCGCCTATTGCATCGACATGCACAGCAAGGACGCCCGCGCGAATGGCGAGACCGAGCAGCGCATCTACGCCGTGCCCGTCTGGCGCGAGGCGCCGTTCTTCACGCCGCGCGAGCGGGCGGCGCTCGCCTGGACCGAGGCGGTCACCGAGCTGGGGCGCGGCGGCGTCTCCGACGCGGTGTACGAGGAGACGCGTGCCCACTTCGACGAAGGCGAGCTGGTGAACCTCACCATGGCCATCATCGCCATCAATGGCTGGAACCGGCTGGCGGTCCCCTTCCGGAGCGAGGTCGGCAAGTACCAGCCGCAGCCGAAGCACGCGGCCGCCGCCGCGTCATGAGCACGCCGACGGGCGTGTTCGTCACTGGTGCCACCGGCGTGATCGGACAGCGGGTGATCCCGCAGCTCGTCGCGCAGGGGCACCGCGTCACGGGGGTCGCCCGCAGTTCCGCGAAACGCGCTCAGCTCGAGGCGCTCGGTGCCCGTGCCGTCACCGTCAATCTGCTGGACGGCGATTCGGTGCGCCGCGCGCTGGAGCAGGGCGGCCACGAGGTGGTGGTCAATCTCGCGACCCACATACCTGGCTCCAGCTTCGCCATGCTGCTGCCCTGGTCGTGGCGCGAGAACAACCGTTTGCGCAGCGAGGGCTCGGCGGTGCTGGTGGGCGCGGCGCGCGCCGCAGGTGCGGCGCGCTTCATCCAGGAATCCTTCGCGCCGGTGTATGAGGACGGCGGTGCCGCGTGGATCGACGAGAGCTGGCCGGTGCGCCCTGCGCCGTACAATCGCACCGTGCTCGACGCCGAACGTTCGGCAGCGCGGTTCACGGAGCGCGGCGGCACCGGTGTGGTGCTGCGCTTCGCCGGCTTCTACGGCCCGGACCCGATGCTGCGCGACCTGCTCGGCGTCGTCCGGCGCGGCTGGGCCCCGCTGCCCGGGACGCCCGACGCGTACTGGTCGTCCGCCGCGCACGACGACGCGGCGACGGCGGTGGTGGCGGCGCTGGACGTGCCCGCCGGCATCTACAACGTGTGCGACGACGAGCCGGTCACCCGCCGGGAGTACGCGGCCCTGCTGGCCGTGGCGGCGGGGGCGGCGCGGGCGCCGCGCCCCATGCCCGGGTGGGTCCGAATGTTAGGCGGCCGTACCATGGAGCTGCTGTCGCGGTCGCAGCGGATGAGCAACCGCAAGCTCAGGGACGCCGCCGGCTGGGCGCCGCGGTGGCCGAGCGTACGCGAGGGGATCCCGGCGGCAGTCAGTCAGCTCGCAGCGCGGTGATCGGATCCACGTGCGCCGCGCGCCAGGCGGGCGCGAGCGCCGCCGCCAGCGCGACCATCCCGAGCAGCGCCGCCACCGATATGAGAATGATCGGATTGCCTGGCCGCACGCCGTACAGCAGTGCCGCCACCAGCCGGCCGCTGGCGAGCGACAACAGCACACCGGCCGCGATGCCCAGCCCCACCGTTCGAAGGGCGCCGCCGAGCACGTGCCGCAGCACGTCCGGGGTGCGTGCCCCGAGCGCCACCCGCACGCCGAACTCGTGCACCCGCTGGGTGACGCCATAGGAGATGGTGCTGTAGATGCCGATGGCCGCGACCACGAGCGCCAGCACGCCGAAGAGCGTGAAGAGCGTCGCGCCGAGCTTCCATGGGCGGTACTGCGGTTCCAGCACGTCGGTCATCTCCTTCACCACGGGCACCCCCGACGGGAACGCCGCCCGCAGGGTGTGCCGGATCTCCGAGATCACCAGCGGTTTGGCGCCCGCGCTCGCGCGCACCACCAGCATCCCGGCGCGGTAGCTCGGGACGGGCATGCGGCCCAGCGGCAGGTAGTACTGCGGCGCGGGGTCCTCGATGACGTATCCGCGGCGCGCCGTCTCCACGATTCCGATGATGGTATAACATGGCGCATCCGGCTTCTCGAAGCGCATGCACCGCCCGATCGGGTTCTCACCGGGCCAGAGTCCGTCGGCCAGCGCCTGGTTGATCACCACCGCCTGGGCCGGAGCACCGCGCGCGTCGAAGCCGGTGCCGCGCAGGATGCGCAGGCCGGTGGCCTGGAAGTACTCGGGCGACACTCCGGTGAACGTGACCAGCGGCATCCGGTGCGCCAGGGTATCGGCGTCGGGATAGTAGTTCGTGAAACTGAAGCCGTACATGGGTTGGATGGTGGCGAGCGCCACCTGCTGCACGCCGGGCGCGCCACGCAGCCGGCTGGCCAGCGCGTCCAGCTCCTGCGCCAGCCGCGCATCGCGCGCCGAATCGCGGCTGTCGAATCGCACGTCGGCGAAGACCAGCCGGCTCGCGTCGTAGCCGATGTCGAGCCCGCGCACGTTGGAGAGGCTCTCCAGGAAGAGCCCGGCCCCCACCAGCAGCATCACCGAGAGCGCGGCCTGCGCGGCCACCAGGGCGCCGCGCAGCCGCGAGCGGCGCAGAGTGCCCTCGCGCGCACCCGCCTTCAACGCGTCGGTGAGATCGGGCGCCGTGGACTGCAGCGCCGGGACGAGACCGGCCAGCACGCCGGCCGCGAGCGCGACGAGGATGGAGAAGGCCAGCACCCGCCAGTGCAGCGGGGAAGCGGCCCACTGCACGTCGGGGAGCAGCAGCCGACGCAGCAGCGTGCCTCCCCAGCGGGCCGCCGCCAGCGCGCCGGCAGCGGCCGCGAGCGAGAGCAGCACGCTCTCGCTGAGCAGCAGCCGGAGCAACCGTGCCCGCGAGATTCCGAGCGCCAGCCGCACCGCGATCTCGCGCCGCCGGCGCACCGCGCGCGCCAGCAGGAGGTTCACCACGTTCGCGATGGCGATGAGCAGCACCAGCAGCGCCACGCCGCCCAGCCGCGCCGCGATGCGCACCTCCTGCTGGGAATCGCCAGGACCGCGCGCCCGGATGATGGAGCCGAGCTGCGCCAGGTCGAGGGTGTCGGCGGGGCTGTCGAGCAGCTCGGGACGATGCAGCGCCCGGGTGATGCGCGCATCCAGCGGCGGCAGGGCCATGCCGGCGTGCGGACGCACCAGCAGCTGGAAGCCGTTCACGCGGCGGTCCTCCCACCACCGCTGGAAGCCGTGGCCCCCGAACGCCGCGAAGGGAAGCCACACGTCCGCGGCATCGATCTCCACGCCGGTGAACGCGGGGGGCATCACGCCGACGATGGTATATTGGCGATTGCCGATGTTCAGCGTGCGGCCCAGCACCTGGTCGCCGCCGCCCAGCCGGTTGTGCCAGAAGGCGTCGCTCACCACCGCCACGTTCGTGGGCGCTCCCAGGCGATCCTCGTCAGGCGCGAAGACGCGGCCGCGCGCCGCGTGGACACCCAGGGTGGGGAAGTAGCTCGCGCTCGCGTACGTCACCACCGCGGTGGGTGCATCCTCGCCACGGGCCAGCCGGGCGCGCTCGGGGGCCGTGTAGATGGCCGTGCGCGCGTCTGCGCCCAGCGTCCGGCGCACGGCGAGATAGGTCGGATAGTCGAACCCCGACCAGTAGATGGGGCCGCGCTCCACCCTGATCTGGCGCCACACCCGGTGCACGCCCGCGGCATCGGCCACGCCGGCTGGTGGGCGCAGATACAGCACGTCGAGCAGCGAGAACATCGCCGCGTTCACGCCGAGGCCCAGCGCCAGCGTGAGCACGATGGTTACGGCGACCACAGGGGTGCGCCGGAGCGAACGCACGGCGTACGCCGCGTCCTGCCACAGCGACGCGAGCCACTCGTCGCGCCCGCGCCGGCGCTCGATGCGCTGGTCGATGGCACGCAATCCGCGTCGCACCTGGTCCGGGTCGCCCAGCTCCGCCAGCGCGCGGGCCCGAGCCGCCTCGGGGGCGACGCCCTCCGCCATCAACGCCTCGGCGCGTGCGTCCAGATGAAACCGGAGCTCCGCATCGATGTCGGCCTCCACGTCGCGGCGCCAGAAGCGGAGATACCGGCGCCAGGCGGGCGTGGCACGGGGGAGCGAGGGGCGCATGCGATCTACTATATGCCGCCCCTCTTATGACATCAAGTGCTGAGGGAATGCTCGGGCCCGCCGGCTCAGCCCACGATCCGCCGCGTGCCCTCGTCCCACTTCACGCTCGTCCGGCGGAAATACGACTCATTGGCCATGTGGCAGGCCAGCGCGGCGTGGTGGCCGAACACCGCGTCCTCCACCACGGGCTTCCGCGACCGCACGGCATCGAAGAACACTGATAGATGCGGCGCCAGGTTGTCGTAGTCGGGGCCGTGGTACGAGAGCGACTCCTGCATCGCCTCGCGCGCCAGGCGCGCATCGTTCTCCGCGTGCCACTGCTTCACGTACGCCTGCCGCATGGCGCGCGGGAAGCTGCCCGCGTAGTAGCTGGGCCCCTGGTCGGTGCCGGTCTGCGGGGAGAAGGTGACGCTGGAGCCGGTCACCTCGAGAATCCCCTTCGAGCCCTGAAAGCGGTACGTCTCAGGCATCTCGCAGCCCAGGTTGAGCCGCATGTACACCGGCAGGCCGCCGTAGTAGTACACGGTGGCGTGCACGTCGGGCATGTTGCGGCCATCCTTCCAGTGGCGGATGCCGCCTACCGCGGAGGCCTGCGTCGGCGGCTCGTTGATACCGAGCATGAACATCATCCCGCTCACCAGGTGCACCAGCAGGTCGCCGGCCACGCCGGTGCCGTACTCCTTCCAGGAGCGCCAGCGGGCGAAGATCTTCGGGTCCAGCGGCCGCTTCGGGGTGACGTCGCCCTGCCAGGTGAGCCAGTCCAGGTTCTGGGTGGAGAGGTCCGGCGGCGGTGGATACTCCCACGCGCCGGTGGGGTCGTTGCGGCCGAGCCACCCCTCCACGAGCATGAGATCGCCCAGCATGCCCTGCGCGATCATCTGCTTCGCCTGCGCGCACACCAGGGAGCTCACGCGCTGCGACCCGATCTGCACGATGCGTCCTGCCTTCTTCGCGGCATCCACCATGGCGACGCCGTCGGCGGCGGTGTGCGACATCGGCTTCTCGCAGTAGATGTCCTTGCCGGCGCTCACGGCGTCGATCACCACCCGGCGATGCCAGTGGTCGGGCACCGCGGCCACGATGCAGTCGATCTCCTTGTTGTCGAGCAGCTCCTGATACCGGCGCGTGACGGGCAGGTCGGGACGGACGATCTCGCGGGCCAGGATGTGCCGGCCGTCGTACAGGTCGCACGCGGCGGCGCATTCCACGTCGGGCAGCTGGATGGCCGTGGAGAGCAGCCCGGAGCCCTCCATGCCGACGCCGATGATGCCGAAGCGCACGCGGTCGCTGGCGGCGCCGCGGGGCGGCGCGGCGGAGCGCGGCTGGGGAAGGGGAAACGGTGCGGCGCCGACGAGGGACGCGCCCGCGGCAGCGGCGCTGACTTCCAGGAACTCACGGCGTGAGACGGTGGGCTTGGTCATGGGCGGTTCGCAGTGGTCGTGGGTCGTGGCGCTCCTACACTACACGCCGGCACGCCGTCGCGTTAGAACTACCGCAGCCGGGCGCCCGTCCGCGGCCGGCTGCGGCCGCACCGGCCCGTGCGCGTCAGGACCTACTCGCGATCATCACCTCGCCCGATGCCCCCGATTCGCGTCATCGCCGCCGTCATCTCCCGCGACGGCAAGCTGCTCGTCTGCCAGCGCCCGCCGCACAAGCGGCACGGCGGGCTGTGGGAATTTCCCGGCGGCAAGGTGGAACCTGGCGAGAGCGACGAGGCGGCGGCGCGGCGGGAGCTGCGTGAGGAATTGGGCATCGAGGTCGAATGGGCGGATCACGCGGAACTGGAGGTGGCGGACTCGGGATCGCCGTATCTCATCGCCTTTCTGCCAGTTCGCGCCGCCGGCGAGCCGGTGGACCACGAACACACCGCGCTCGTGTGGGGCACGCTGGCTGAGCTGGCCGCACTGCCGCTCGCGCCGAGCGACCGGCAGTACGTGGAATGGCGGCGAGATCGACAGCGAGCCGTGTCCTCGTAGATCGCGGCGCCCGTGCGTCAGTGCCGTCCCGCCCCCGTCAGCGACCGGATGAGCGCCACCTCCGCCGTGTCGAACGGTGTGCCGTCGGGCCGGAAGATGTCGTGGAACCAGACCGTCGGCTCGGTCGGGTAGTCGCGATACCACGAATCCCACGGATAGATCGTCTGGGTCTTGCCCGAGACGAATCCCCAGTTGATCGCGCCCACGTGCCGCCGCGCCAGGATGGGCAGGATCGCCTGGAAGGTGCTTCCCCGCGGCCGCGCCATGTACTCGGTGCAGATGATCGGCCGGCCATACCGCTCCAGGGCGGTGAGCTCCCGCTCCACGCGCGTGCTGTCCTCGTAGCTGTGAAATGAGATGACGTCCGAGCTGTCGAGCATGTAGGCGACGATGGGCGGCACGTGCGCGGGGTCCAGATAGTCGCCCTTCCACGGCGCGGCGGTGAGCGGCTGGGACGGGTTCATCTCGCGTGCCCAGCGAAACGCCTTGCGCAGGAGGTTGAACGCCAGCTCCGGCTTGTTCAGGGGCTCGTACGCCACGTAGGCGGGCCGGTTGGTGTTGTCCGGCTCGTTGAACACGTCCCAAGCGGCCACGCGGTGATCCCGCGCGAAGCGCCCCACCACCCCCTGCACGTACGCGCGCAGCGCGCCGTAATGCGCCGTGTCGGCCAGCCGCGCGGCGCCCGGACTCTGCACCCATCCGGAGTTGTGAATGTGCGGGATGGGCGCGCGCTGCCGGCCCAGGTGCGGCATCGGATCCCACACCGCATCGAACAGCACGAAGATGGGCCGGATGTGGTGCCGGTCGGCGATCGTGAGAAAGCGATCGATGCGCCCCAGGAAGCCGGCGGAGTCCTGCTGCCAGAGCAGGTCGTGCAGGAACACCCGCATGGTGCTGAACCCGAGCGTTTCCGCATACCCGAGCTCGCGGTCGATGGTGCGCGGATCGAAGGTGGCCGGCTGCCACATCTCCAGCTGGTTGATCGCGGTGCTCGGGATGAAATCGCTGCCCACCAGCCAGCCCGTGCTGTCGGCCCATGCGCGCGCTCGCGCGGGCGACCACACCGCCCGCGGAGTCCGCGCCGGC
>DATEPM010000078.1:0-5362 GCA_035273185.1 Gemmatimonadaceae bacterium | reverse complement strand
CTACGAGGCGCCGGACGAGGGGCGCGTGGTGATCGATGAGACCGACATCACCGCGGTGCCGCCGTCGAAGCGCGACTTCGGGATGGTGTTCCAGCACTACGCGATCTTTCCGCACATGAGCGTTGGCGAGAACGTCGCGTTCGGGCTCGAGGCGCGCGGCGTGTCGAAGAAGGAGCGGATGGAGCGCGCGGCCAAGGCGCTCGCCGGTGTCGGGCTCGACGGCGCGTCGGATCGCCGCGTGCAGTCGCTCTCCGGCGGCGAGCAGCAGCGCGTCGCGCTGGCGCGGGCGCTGGTGATCGAGCCGCCCGTGCTGCTGCTGGACGAGCCGCTGTCGAACCTGGACCCGGCGCTCCGCGCCTCCACGCGCGAGCAGCTCCGCACGATGCTGCACGGCCTCAGCGTCACGGCGGTGTTCGTGACGCACGATCAGGAAGACGCCTTCGCCATCGCCGACCGCATCGCCATGCTGCATCGCGGCCGGCTGCTGCAGGCGGGCACGCCGGAGGAGCTGTACCACGCGCCCGCCTCGGCGGAGGTTGCACGCTTCATTGGAAGGGCGAAGCTCCTTTCATCGGAATTCGAGACTTGGCATTCGGGATTCGGGAATTCGGAAGGGGCTCATGTGACGATCGGCGGCGTTGCACAGCGGGTGACGGTCGGCTCCCAGCCGGCGCTGCATGACGCGGTGGAGGGGCTGCTGGCGGTCCTCCGTCCCGAGGCGCTCGCGCTGACGCCCGCGGACGCGCCGGGCGTCTGGCCCGGCACCATCCGCACCCGCCGGTTCGCGGGGAATCACGTGGCCTACGGCGTGGAGCTCGCCGGTGGCGTGGTGGTCGAGGTCCTCTCTGACGACGGCTCCGCGCGCGAGGGCGATCGCATCGGCGTGCGGCTCACCGATCGTCCTGTCGCGCTCGTACCAGCTGAGCATACCTGACGAGCACGATCCCGAGCCCCGAGTCCCCGAGTCCCGACTCTCGAGTACAGCCCCGAACTCAAAGAATGCCTGGCAAGAACGTGCGGTCTCGCTTCACGGTTCCCGCCATACTCGTCCTGGCGCTGCTCCTCTGGAGCGTCGTCTACCCGAACGCGAACGTCGTCGTCGGGAGCTTCGCCCGGGGGCTGGCCGACTGGCGCGCGTTCGCGGCGAGCCCGGCCGACCGGGAAGCGCTCTGGAGCACGCTCGTCATCGCCGTGGGCTCCGTCGTCGCGGCGCTGCTCATCGGCGTGCCCCTCGCCTTCCTGCTCACCCGGGTGGAGTTCCGCGGCCGGCGCGTGCTCAGCGCGGTGGCCACGCTCCCGGCGGCGCTCCCTCCCCTGGTGGGCGTCATCGCATTCCTCTTTTTATATGGCGAGAGCGGCGTCGTCACCCGGGCCGTGCAGCGCGTGCTCGGCCTTCCGCGCGCGCCGTGGAGCTTCACCGGGCTCTGGGCCATCATCTTCGTGCACGCGTACACCATGTACGTGTACGTCTTCCTGTTCGTGGCCGCGGGGCTGGAGCGCTACGACACCACCCTCGACGAGGCCGCCGCGGGGCTCGGCGCCGGCCGGGCGCGCATCCTCGGCCGCGTCACCCTGCCGCTGCTCACCCCGTCCATCGCGGGCGCGATGCTGCTGGTGTTCATGAGCGCGCTCGGCTCCTTCAGCGCCCCGTACATCTTCGGCGGGGGCAAGCGCGTGCTGTCCACGCAGATACTGGTTTCCAAATTGAACGGCTCCATGGGGCTGGCGTACGTGGAGACCACCGTGCTCGCGGTGTCGGCCATCGCCGCCCTGCTGGTGCTGCGCTGGATGGAGCGGCGGCGGCAGTACGCGCTCACCGGGAAGGGGCGCGCGACGCGCACGGTGATCCGCTCGCGCGCGGTGCGCGCACTGGCGCCCGCGGTGGCCGTGGTGGTGGTCACCTTCCTGGTGCTGCCGCACGCGATGGTGATCCTGGTGTCGTTCGCGCGCGACGGCGCCTGGACCACGCAGATTCTTCCCCCCGAGTACACCCTGGACAACTTCCGCCGGCTGGCCACCGACGCCGATCTCTGGCGGCCCATCAGCAACAGCGTGGGCATGGCGGCCATGGCGACGGCGGCGGACGTCGTGATCTGCTTCGTCGCGGCGTATCTGATCGTGCTCACCCGTGCGCCGGGGCGGCGGCTGCTGCAGCTGCTCGTCGTGCTCCCCTGGGCCATCCCCGCCACCGCCATCGCGCTGGGGCTCGCGGCCACCTTCGACGTGAGCTCTCCCGCCACCGGGCGGGTGCTGCTCGTAGGGACCTTCTGGATCCTGCCGCTCGCCTACTTCGTGCGCAACGTGCCCGTGGTGACCAGCGCCGTGGAGGGATCGCTGCGGCAGATGGACCCCTCGCTCGAGGACGCCGCGCGCGGCCTCGGCGCGTCATGGCTGCTGGCCACGTGGCGCGTGGTGCTCCCCGCGGCGCGGCCCGGGCTGGTGGCCGGGACGATGCTCGCCGCCATCGCCGCCGTGGGCGAGTTCGTCGCCAGCATCGTGCTGTATACCCACGACAACCGGCCCATCTCCATCGAGATCCTGGCCCAGCTGCGCGCGCTGTCGTTCGGCACCGCGGCCGCGTATTCCGTTCTGCTCATCGTCCTGGTGCTCGGCATCACCCTCGGCGCGCGGCTGGCGGAGGGAAACGTCGGGCCGCAGTAGGGCAGAAGGCAGAGGGCGGAGGGCAGAGGTCAGGGGGCGCGGGGGGCGAGCTCCGTCGGACGCTGTCGTGGCAGGCGGCTGCCCGGGCGCAGAATGCTGTGTTCCGAGCCGCATGCCCGTACAAAACAGAGCAGCGGGGGCCGCCAGATTCGGCGACCCCCGCTGCCGTTTGGGTTCATCCCGCGCAACTACGCTCGCAACTCGCTCGCGGGTGCCGGCACTGTGCCGGCGTTTTCCACCACATCCGCCTGCGGCGTGGCCGGCTTACCGTCCGCCACCGGCGCAGACGCTGGCCCCGGCTCGGAGGCCGCCGTCGCAGAAGCGGACGGCGTGGGTGGTGCTGCCGTGACTTCCGACGACGCTCCCTTCGACGACCGCGTCGCTCCACCCCCGCCCCCACCGCCACGCCGGCGACGCTCCACCCGCCGAGCATTCTGCCACTCGGCCATCAGTTTCGGGTCATCCAGGAGCACCGGCCGCAACACCGCCTGGATGAGGTTCACTGCCTGCCGGCCCTGCTTCACCAGCTTCCGCAGCGACTTGGTCGCGCCGACGCCGCGACCGCGCGCCCGCCCGCGCTCGTCCACCGCCGCCCGAAGCGTGTCGGCCGCTTTGGTCAGCCGCGCCACGAAGTCCGCGGATTGGCCGTGCATGATGAACGCCTCGCTGTGCACCGATGCCGCCTGCGCCATCGACAGCGCCGCATTCAGCAGTCCCTCGGCATCGATCTCCGGGTTCGGCATCCGGAGATCGCTCACGTTCTCCGCCTCGGGCAGCAGCGCCCGCGCGAGGTCCGCGACCGGCCGCATGTGCCGCTCCAGGAGCGTCGTACGGAGCGACCGGATCCGCACGGTGGTGGTTCGGCGCGCGATCTGCGCGGTGTCCTGCTCCACGCCCTGCGCCGTGAGTTGCTCGACGACCTCGTCGAGCATGGCTCCCTGCGCCTGGTACGAACTGCCGGTGAGGCGCGGTGCGTTTTCGACGAGATAACCCTGCACTCGTCGCAACGACTGGAGGAACAACTTGTCTACTGCTCGCATAGCTCTCCCCTCCCTGGGGTAGTGGTACGGTGTGGACGCAGATAGGAACCGACCGGCCCCGTGCGTCCAGCGGAACCGGTCAGACGTGGGAGCTCGCGCGTGGTGCGTCGGAGCTCGCGATATGTCTTTGGATCGGCGCGTCAGGCCCCGAGGAGCCTCGACGCAGCCGGTAGAGCGCGCGTCGCCATTCGGGACGCGGGCGTCGCTCGCATCGAAGCGCGCGGAGCAACGCTGTGGTGTCCTGTCGGCGCCGGCCGGCCCCCGCCCGCGCGCCGTGGGGTCCATCCATGCATCGTTGCCGGCGCTCGCCCGCCGGCACTCCCGATGTTCGCGGAGCGGACCTCGCACACGCCGCCGAGGGCTCCATTCGGGCCGGAAGGCGGCCGGAAGCTCGCGTCGCGAGGCCGGAAAGCGAGTCGCACGGCCGGAATGTCGCGTGACGGCGCCCGGCAATCGGAAATCCTGGGCCGGACTTCCGCGGCAGCAGGGCCGGCGGTGGCCGCATCAGCCGAGGACAGATGCCGCCGGAGCCACGGTCAGGCGCCTGGGGAGCGACCGGCAGACTGCTCCGCACGGTCGGAAATCGGCGGCGCGCGCTGGCATTCCGTCGCCGCCGGCCTGGACCTGTGCGTCACGCCATGAGAAGCGGCATCACGCCATGGGAAATCGCCGGCACCTTTCCGGCGCTAGGCGCGACATTCGCGGGAGCTGGCGCGTCATGCTCGGGCGCTCCGCGTTCGGTCCGCTGGCGATCGTCGCATCATCGGGAGCCAGGGGGAGGAACAACCGGGGGGTTCGAGCGACGCGACGTGAATCTGGCCTCTATATATAAGTCGTCCAAGACCCCCGATTTGTCACGCTTATCTTACAACTTCCGTACTACCGTCCACGAACAGGGACATCAGCATGGCCCGGCGCGGCTGTCATTGACACCGTTGGCGGCGCCCGGCATCCTGTCTCCGGCCATCCACATCCCCCACGTGACTGATCTGGACTTCACGCACCAGGGCGCGCAGATCGCCCGGCTGGAGCTGCTCTTCGAGGCGGTGCCGCTGGCGCTCGCCATCTTCGATGCCGAGCTCCGGCTGGCCAGCGCCAACGCGCGATACAGGGAGATCACCGGCCTGGATGCCGCCCAGTCAGCGCAGCGTCCGATCTACGATGCCTTCCCGAACGCGCTGGCCGATCTCACCGATCAGATAGACACCGCGCTGGAAGGGGTGCCGGTGGTGGCCGCGCGTGTGCCCTTCCACACCCGAGCGGGGCGGCGGCTGATCGAGGTCACCTTCACCTCGTTCGGCACCCGCGACGGCAACGGCAAGGGCGCAGGTGGAGTCGGAGGCAATGGTACCGCGCGACTCGCGCACGGCGGGGGGCTGCTCTTCGCCGGCATCGACGTCACCGAGCGCGAGGAGCTGCGTGAGGACCTGGCGCGTAGCGTCGCCCAGCTGGAGTCCATCTTCGACGTCATCCCGGATTCTGTCCGCGTGGTGGACGTGGAGGGGCGCACGGTGCGATCCAATGCCCAGGCGCTGCACGATCATCCCACCGGCCAGCCGTCCACCCTGCGCGAGCTGTGGCAGCTGGACCGTCCTCGGACCATCGACGGCACCAGTCTCTTCATGCACGAGCACCCCACCGCGCGGGCGCTCCGCGGCGAG
>DATEPM010000077.1:0-58368 GCA_035273185.1 Gemmatimonadaceae bacterium | reverse complement strand
CGACGACGGCACGTACTCGTTCGTGGTGCCCGCCGCCCGCCTCACGGGCCAGACCGTCACGCTCTCGGTGCGGCGCGTGGGCTTCACGCCCGCCTCCGCCAGCATCGTGCTGCGTGCCGGCAGCATCACCGAGAACTTCCAGCTCACCCAGAGCGCGCTCCGCCTCAGCGAGGTCGTCGTCACCGGCGCCGGCACCAGCCAGACCCGCGAGCGGCTGGGCAACGTCATCAACACCGTCGACAGCGCGCTCCTCCAGCGCGCGGCGGAGCCGCAGAACGTCGTCAGTGCGCTCGCTGCGAAGGCGCCGAACGTGATCGTGCGCACGCAGTCGGGCGAGCCCGGTGCCTCCGCCTACATCCAGATCCGCGGCGCATCGTCGGTGATCGGCACCAACCAACCGCTCTTCGTGGTGGACAACGTCCCGATCGACAACTCCACGATCTCGGATCAGACCACCCCCTGGCCCGGCACCGCCGGCACGGTCACCCAGAACCGGGCGATGGACATCAACCCGAACGACATCGCCTCGGTGGAGATCCTGAAAGGGGCGGCAGCCGCGGCGATCTACGGCGCGCGCGCGGCCAATGGCGTGGTGCTCATCACCACCAAGAAGGGCACGGCCGGTCCCACGCACTACACGCTGTCATCCACCGCGACGTGGGACAACATCATCAAGACCATGCCGCTGCAGCGCACCTACGGCCAGGGCCTGAACGGCGCATCGGGGAGCTGCTCGGCCCCGGACTGCGCGGGCAATCCACGCAGTTGGGGTCCGGCGCTCGCCGCCGGCACGCCCACGTTCGACCACGCCGACGAGCTGTATCGCGTGGGATCCACCTACGACAACAATCTGAGCATCTCCGGCGGGAACCAGCGCACCACCTTCTTCCTCTCCGGCGGCGCCACCGATCAGATGGGCGTGGCGAAGGGGCCGAACAACCGGTACGACCGCACCAGCATCCGACTCAAGGCCACGCACCAGCTGCTCAACGCGCTGAACATCGGCGGCAACTTCTCCTACGTCGATTCGCGCGGCGAGTACGTCCAGAAGGGCTCCAACACCTCCGGGCTGCTGCTCGGCGCGCTGCGCACGCCGCCGGAGTTCAACAACCAGCAGTACCTCGACCCCACCTCGGGGCTGCACCGCTCGTATCGCTTCCCGAATCCGAGCGCGGTGTCGCTGCGCCGCAGCCGCGGCTACGACAACCCGTTCTTCACGCTGAACAATCCCGGGAACCGCAGCGAGCTCGGTCGCTTCATCGGGAACGTGAACGCCGACTACGTCCCCACGAACTGGTTGGCGTTCCACTACACGCTCGGCGCCGACTCGTACTCGGACAGCCGGCTGCAGTCCGACCCGCTCACGTCCTCGGATGACCCGATCGGCAAGGTGATCCGCGCCAACATCAACCAGCTGCAGATCGATCACAACCTGCTGGCCACGCTGTCGCACGCGTTCAGCGCGAACCTCGACACCCGGCTCACGCTGGGTCAGAACCTCAACTCCCGCCGGTACCGCGACGTCTGGGCGCAGGGCGAGGGGCTCATCGCACCGTCGCCGCTCAACCTCCAGAACACGGTCAGCTGGAACTCGTTCGAGACCAAGTCGCTCATCCACGTGGAGGGCTACTTCGCGCAGGCGGAGGCGGACCTCTACGACCAGCTCTTCGTCACGCTGGGCGTGCGCAATGACGGCTTCTCCACCTTCGGTGCGTCGAACAAGCGCGCGAACTATCCCAAAGCGAGCGTGGCCTGGAACTTCACCAACGCGCTCGGCAACCGCGACCAGCGCGGGCTGCTGAGCTTCGGCAAGCTGCGCGCGTCGTACGGCGAGACCGGACGCGAGCCGCCGGTGTACGCGACCATCAACGCCTTCTCCTCCACCACCTTCCTCGGCAGCGGCTACGGCGATCTGCTGTATCCGTCCCAGAGCGGCCAGGGCGGGCTGGTGACCAGCGTCACGTTAGGCAACTCGGACCTGCGGCCCGAGCGCAACCGGGAGACGGAGCTGGGCGCCGACTTCGGGTTCCTCGACCAGCGCGCCGACCTGGGCATCACCTTCTATCACAAGAAGTCCAGCGACGTCATCCTGTCGATTCCGGTGCAGGCATCCTCGTACGGCACGCTGACCAAGCTGGCCAACGCGGCGAGCATCCGGAACGAGGGCGTGGAGCTGCAGGTCGGGCTGCACCCCATCAACACGCCGCGGTACGGCTGGGACATCGGCGTGAACTTCGGCCGCAACCAGGGCAAGGTGCTCTCGCTCGCCGAGGGCGTGCAGTTCGTGCCGTACAACAACGAGGGCTTCACCGGCTCCATCGGCTCCGCCAGCGTGGGATACGCGCCGGGGGTGATCCGCGGCAACGACTTCCTGCTCTGCGGCTACGGGAAGAAGGTGGACTTCGACGGCGACGGCACCGTCGACGACATCGATGCCCTGTGCGGCTCCGGCGCGAAGAAGGGGAACCTCTTCCTCGCGGCCAACGGCTATCCCGTGGTGGACCCGGACGAGCAGGTGATCGCCGACCCGAACCCGAAGTGGACGAGCGGGATCAACAGCACCCTTCGCGTGGGCCGCTTCCAGCTCTCGGGATTGCTGGACATCCGCAAGGGCGGCCAGGTGTGGAACGGCACGCGCGCGGCGCTCTACAACTTCGGCACGCACCGGGACACCGACATCCGCGATCGGACGGGCGTGTACTTCAAGGACTTCTATCAGGATCACTACAACGGCTTCGCCGGGCCCGGAACGAACGTCGTCGCCTTCAACAGCATGCAGGACTGGCAGGACTGGTTCACCGGCGACGGCGGCAACGCGTCCGACGCGCAGGCGCAGTTCGTGGAGGACGGCAGCTTCGTGAAGCTGCGCGAGATCGCCGTCGGCTACCGGCTGGACCAGCCGTCCATCGTCGGCCGGCTGGGGATCAGCAGCGCCGAGATCCGGCTGGCCGGCCGCAACCTGCACACCTGGACCAGGTACCGCGGTCTGGATCCCGAGGTGAACCTGGGCGGCGCCGAGTGGTTGACGCAGGGCGTGGACTACTTCAACAGCCCGCTCACGCGCTCGTTCGTCCTGTCCGTCACGTTGAACCGCTAGCTCCCATTCGCGAGGCTCGACTCAGATATGACTGTTCAGAAATCTTTCCTTGCTGCCATGGTCGTGCTGGGCATGTGCGGTGCGGCCGGCTGCAGCGACTTCCTGACGGGCGGGGATCTCTCCACCGATCCCAACCGCCCCACCGTGAGCACCAACCAGCAGACGTTCGTGGGCGTCCAGACCGAGCTCTGGGCGCTGCTGACGAGCGATCCGGCCCGTTACGCGGGGCTCTGGACGCAGCAGTTCGAGGGCGGGAACATCCAGTACATCAACGTCTACCACTACGGCCTCACCGAGGCGACCACCAACGGCTTCCACACCGCGCTGTATACCGCAGGGGGCCTGGTGGACATCCGCAAGCTCGAGGCGGGGGCGCGCGCCCTCGACGACAACTGGATGCTCGGCATCGCCCAGGTGCAGGAGGCGCTCACCATCGGCACGGGCGCGGACCTGTTCGGGGATCTGGTCTACACCCATGCCCTCAAGGGCGAGCAGAACCCGCCGCTCACGCCACAGCTGGAGATCTACGACTCGGTGCAGGTGCTCCTGAGCAGTGCCATCACCAACCTGCAGTCCAGCGCCGCCACGAACGTGGGCCCCGGCGACGCGGATCTCTCGTACGCGGGTGACCCGGCGCAGTGGATCAGGCTGGCGCACACGCTCCGCGCGCGCTTCGCGCTGCACACGGCGGAGGTGGAGGGCGCGCCGGCGTACCAGCGCGCCCTCGCCGAGGCCGCACAGGGGATCACCGATCCCGCCGACGACTTCGTGGCCAGCTACTCCGGCAATGTGAACGAGCAGAACTTGTGGTATCAGTTCGCCGTGGTGCAGCGGCCGGGGTATCTCCTGCCGAACAGCACCTTCATCAGCCAGCTGGAGGCCGCGAGCGACCCGCGCCGGACGGCGTACTTCGACGCGGACGGAACGGAGCTGGCCGCGCCGCTGCTGTCGCCCACGCACACCCAGCCGCTCGTCACGGCCAACGAGAATCTGCTCATCTGGTCGGAGGCGGCGTACCGCACCGGGGACGAGCCGCTGGCGCGGCAGAAGCTGAACGAGGAGCGGGCGTTGTGGGGTGTGGGGCCAGTGGCCGCCACGCTTTCCGGCCAGGCGCTGCTCGCGGCGATCCTGAACGAGAAGTACGTGGCGATGTTCCAGAGCATCGAGGTGTGGAACGACTACAAGCGCACCTGCTGGCCGAATCTCACGCCGACGCAGGCGGGGGAGAAGATCCCGGCGCGACTCTACTACGACGTGGGTGAGCGGCAGACGAACACGAGCATCCCGCTGCCGAGCGGCCAGCCCACGCGCAACGCGAACGATCCCGCCAACGGGGTTTCGGACGCGACCGGTGCAGCATGCCTCGGGCAATGAGGACATAGTTCACCAGCTCGCCGGATGACGAGAGGCGGAAAGCGGACGCTGTCCCGGGCCAGCCGTTGGCCCGCTCCGGACTCCGCTTTCCGCCGTCGTGTTCCGCCGGGGTCCGTACACTGTTTCGCCTTTCATGATGCGTCGATCGTTCCGTCCAGATCTGTCGGTCCTGCTTTCAGCCGCCCTGCTGGCCGGCTGCTACCGGTACGAGCGGGTGTCCCCGGTGCATCTGCATCCGGGCGATCAGGTGACCATCGCGCTCAGCGCGGCGGGCGCCGACTCGCTGGACCGCGCGGTGGGGCCGCGTGCCACGCGGCTGGACGGCCGCATCGTGAGCATCACCGACACGTCGGTCACCCTTGGCGTCACGTCGGTGTGGCGCGGCATCGGAAGCGCATCCAATGAAGAGCTCTGGTCGGGGGATGCGGTGCCGGTGTCCACCATGGCGATGGATTCGCTGCGCGTCGAGCGCATCGATCGAAGGCGCTCCTGGCTGGCCGCGGCCGGAGCCGTGGCCTTTGCCGTCGTGACGCGCGCCGTCGCGGCGGGCGACGCCTTCGGGCGCGGCGGCGGCACACCGCCGCCAGTCTCACGCTGACGCGCAGTCCGCCGACTGCAGAATGCGAATGCCAGCTTCTCGCGTTCGTTGTCTCGCCGTCTGCGGTGCGCTCCTGGCGCTACCCGCCGCTCGCCGTGCAGATCACGCTCGTGCCGGACACCACACGCACGAGCCCGCGCGCTGATTCCACCACATAGGTCATGAATACGTCCACAAGGGGAACGCCGATTCGGCGCGTCCGGGCGCACGGCACGATACCCGAAGATCGCACTGGCCCGGACATTAGCGAACGGGGCGTGGAAGCAGTCTCGCTTCCACGCCCCGCTCTCGTGTGGTACGACGGACCCGCGCGGGCTTACGGCCGCGTGCCGCAGCTCGGCCCTGGATAGGTGGGCGCGGCTGTGGGGTTGGTGTCCCACCACATCCGCGTGGTGAAGACATCCGCTCCGCCCATGGCCTGCACCGCGGCCTTGACGTTGGCCTCGTTCACCGAGTACTCGGTATTCGAGTACTCGAATCGGCGGGGCACCGTGTTGATGATGGCATCGGGCCCGGGGATGAGCGTCGCCGGCTGGCAGGTGCGCCGCCACTCCGCCCAGGCCTGGCCGCCGTCCGAGTACAGGGCGATCCATTTCTGCGTCGCGATCTGGATCAGGCCAGGGGTGCCGCCCTTGTAGGCGATGTCTGGCTGCGCCAGGAAGTCGGCGATGGTTGTGGCGCTGGTCACGCCCCACTGATTGAGCGAGGCCGTGATGGCGGCGTTGTAGAATCCCGGCGCCTGCGCGGGTGTGAGGCCGCCGAGCCCACGCTCCGCCGCTTCCGCCTGAATGAACGCCACCTCGGCGTAGGTCAGGAAGTACGAGGGCTGCGCCAGGCCCGCGCTGCTGAAGGTGCCGTAGGCCGTCTTCCCGGGATAGAAGATGTTGCCGGGGCGGGACGCGGTGTTGAAGTAGACGGATGCCGTGGCCTGGGTGAGGCCATTGGGCATTCCCGCGTACGTCTTTCCGGTGCTGTCGGCCACGGTGGGCTGTGCGTAGATCGGCACGCGCGGGTCGCTGCTGGCCAGCATGATGTTCATCAGCGTCTGCGACATCCGGTGATCGTCGCGCCCCTGGAAGTTGCCCGACCACGGGTTGTTGTACACGCCGTCGCCGGGCCAGGGGAGCGTCGCATTATCGGCGTTGGACGTGAACACGCCGCCGGGTGCCGTGAAGGCGGCCCGAAGCTCGGCGTCCGCCTGCGCCGGATCGACGTTCACCACCCGCATGGCGAGCCGGGCGTGCAGCGAGTTGGCGAACTTCTGCCACTTCGCCGTCGACCCCCCGTAGATGGGATCGGCGGCGTGCAGGGAGTTCGAGGCGCTGGTGAGCGCCGTGCTCGCGTCGGTGAGCGTCTTGAAGAAGTCGGCGTAGATGTCCTTCTGCGCGTCGTACTTCGGCGCGAGGGCGGCGTCGGAGCTGTCACCCTTCTGGGCGTCGGAGTACGGCACGTCGCCGAACGTATCCGTCAGGAAATCGTAATCCCAGGTGCGCAGCACGAGCGCCGGCGCGTAGCTGCCCGGGTCCTTGGCCACCTGGGCGAAGCCGATCACCTTGTTCAGATCCTCGAGCTCCTGATAGTACGGCGCGTCGAACCAGCCCGTGGTGGAGCTGGCCTGCAGGCGCTTGTAGTCGTCCTCGTCCGGGTACTGCACCTCGGCGAGATGCTGCGCCACCCACTCCGTGCCGCGCAGGTCGTAGCCGTTCCCGATCCAGCGCTGCGCGGACAGGCGGGCCGCGGTGGTGAAGAGCGTGGGCGGCGGCACCGCCACCGGGGCATTGGGGTTGTTGTTCAGCGACGTCAGGCTGTCGTTGTTGCACGCGGCCGCGCCCAGGAGGGCGGCTGCGGCGCCGGCAGTCAGGAAGAAGTTGCGCATATGCATATGAGATGAGAGCCTCTCGCTCGGCCGGATCACGGTGTGACGCGCACGCTGATCCCCCAGGTGCGCGCGTTGGGAATGGAGCCGTACTCCTGGCCCTGCGTGCCGTTGTCGGTGCTGTACGCGATCTCCGGATCCACGTTGGGCACGTTCGTCCAGGTGTGCAGGTTGCGGCCGGTGATGGCAATGTTCAGCGCCGACGCGTGCGCCCGCTCGGCCCAGCGCTGGGGCAGATCGTAGCCGATGCGCAGCTCGCGCAGCTTGACGTACGTGTCGTTGTAGATGTAGCCCTCGTTCACCGGGAAGATGTTCTGGTAGTACTCCTCGGCGGTGATGTTCGTGGTGTTCTTCTGGCCGCCCGGGCACGCGCCGCTCGCGATCGCGTCATCGTACGAGGGACAGGTGTTGATGTCGATTCCGTTGATCACCACGCCGGGCTTGTTCCACTCTTCCTGGCGCCCCTGCAGGGAGCTCTTGAGGACGCCGGCGTAGTCCCCGAACCAGTTGGTCACACTCCAGAGGCTGCCGCCCACGTGCATGTCGAGCAGCGCGTTGACGGTGAAGTTCTTGTACTGCACCTGGTTGCTCCAGCCCCCCAACCAGCGCGGCTGGATGTTGCCGAGCACCTTGCGGCTGCCGGCGACGGTGAGGCCGCCATCCGTGTAGATGAGCCCCGTCGCCTTGTCACGCGCATAGGCGTTGCCATACAGCACGCCGTACGGGTAGCCCTGCCGCGCCTCCAGATTCACGTACCACACGCCGCCCAACACGATGGTCTGCACGCCGGGCGCGAGCTTCGCCACCATGCTCTGATTGCGCGAATAGTTGAACGTGGAGGTCCACTGCAGGCCATTGCTCAGTTGCACCGGGATCACGCTGAGCAGCGCCTCGAAGCCCTTGTTCGTGATCTCGCCGGAGTTGATCGACTTCTGCCGGAAGCCGCTGGCCGGCGACACGGTGACGTTGAAGATCTGGTTGCGGGTGGCCTTGTCGTAGTAGCTCGCGTCCACGTTCGCGCGGCCGTTGAAGAACGACATCTCGGCGCCGAACTCACCGGACTGGGTGATCTCGGGCTTCAGGTCCGCGTTCGCGAGAACGTCCCCGAGGGTGTACTGCGGCTGCCCCTTGAACTTATTGGAGTTGCCCTCGTAGGTGGTGATGAGCTGGTACGGGCTGGCATCGTTACCCACGCGCGCCACGGACGCACGCAGCTTCAGGTACGACAGCACGCGATTTCGCAGCGCGGGGACGGCGTCCGTGAGCACCACCGAGGTGTTGACGGAGGGATAGAAGTAGGAGTTCTGGCCCTTCGGCAATGTCGAGGACCAGTCGTTGCGGGCAGTCCCCTCCACGGTCCACCAGCCGTCGAAGGTGTAGGATGCCGATCCGTACACGCTGTTGACCTGCTGCCGGTACGTCTGCTGGAAATTTGAGGGCGCAATCGCGGAGTTCGCGACGTTGTAGATGCCCGGGGCGAGGATGGCGTTCGTGCTGACGGTGGCGATGTCCCGATGCTGCTGGCGGATGTTGCCGCCGAAGGTGCCGTTCAGCATGAACCGGCTCACCTGCTTGTTCGCGGTGAGGAGGGCCTCGCTGTTCGTCTCGTTGTTGTAGTCGTTCACGAGCCCGAAGGCGCCCGCGTAGTTCTGGTTGGCACCCGACCCGGTGATGTCGGCGGAGCTAAAGTCCTGAGTGATGCCGTAGCGGTACAGGTCGGAGCCCACGCGCCCGGTGAGGTTCAGCCAGTCGGTGATCTTGTACGTGCTCGCCACCGTGCCGATGAGACGGTCCCGCGTATCGTTCTCGGGATTACCGTACATCAGGAAGAACGGATTGTTGTGGAAGTTGTAGTTCCAGTTGAACTCACGGCCGTCCGGGCCGTTGTTGCTTGTGGCGCTCTTCTGCCAGCCATCCTTCAGCGCGCTCATGTCCACCTGCCGGCCGAACCAGACGAAGCTCTCCAGGATGCTGTTGGAGTAGCCCTGGCCCGGGCGGTTGCGACCTGCGTTGCGGATGTAGTTGACGGTGGCGGTGGCGCTCATGCGATCGTTCACCTGGAGGTCGCCGGCCAGGCTGGCGTTGCTCTTGGTGAGATACGTGCCCGGGATGAAGCTCGAGCTATTGTCCGACCCCACCGAGAGCCGCGCGTTTGCCTTATCGGTGCCGCCGCTCACGGCCAGCGTGGCCGAGGCGGTGTGCCCCGTCTGGAAGAAGTCGGCGACGTTGTTCGGGTGCGCCACCCAGGGGCCACCGGTGATGGCGGTGAACTGGGTGCAGGGCTTCGAGGTATCGTACGTGGTGGTCTTCGGGATGAAGACGCACCCGGTGGTCCGGCCGTCGAGCTTCGGGCCCCAGCTCTGGTCGGCTCCGTCGTTGACGCCATCGCCCGCGCCATTCACGTACGCGAATTGTCCGCCGGCGCCCTGGCCGTACTGGTTCTGGTAGGTGGGCAGGATGGCCGGATTCGCGAAGGTGTAGAAGGTGTTGAGCTCCGTGCGCACGCGGCCGCCCGAGTTGCGTCCGCGCTTGGTGGTGATGAGGATGGCGCCGTTGGCCGCCCGCGAACCGTACAGCGCGGCCGCGTTCGGCCCCTTCAGCACCGTGAGCGTCTCGATGTCGTCGGGATTGAGATCATTGATGGCGCTGCCGAAATCGAAGCCGCCATTGGAGCTCGCTCCCTTACCGGCCGCGCTCTCGTTGGCTTTGAGGATCGGGATGCCGTCCACCACGTAGAGCGGCGTGTTGTCGCCCGAGATGGAGTTGGACCCGCGGATCGTGATCATGTTCGAGCCGCCAGGGGTGCCGCTGGCGGTGATCTGCACGCCGGAGACCTTGCCCTCCAGCTGCTGCACGACGCTCTGCCCCTTGGTGTTGGTGAGCTCGTCGGCGTTGATCTGCTGCACCGCGGTACCCACCTGGCTCTTCTGCCGCGACTGGCCGAGTGCGGTGACGACCACCTCGTTCAGCTGCGTGGGGGCCGCCGTGAGGCTGAAGTCCTGGGTGATGGTGCCGCCGGACAGGGTGATGGTCACGGCTCTGGGCTGAAAACCGATGCGCCGCGCCGCGACAGTGGCCTGCTGGCCGTTGGATCGCGTGGCGGGAACCACGAACGAATAGCGCCCGTCCGCCTGCGAGTAGGTGCCGGCGCCGATCGCCGCGATGCTGACGCTCGCGCCCTGGATCGGTGTGCCGGCTTCGGTGGTGACGCGCCCTGCGATGGTGGTCGGCTGCTGCGCGAGCACGATCGCCGGAGCGACGGCGAGCAGCACGCCGGCGACTCCGAGCAGCCGCTGGGGATGTGTGGGCCTCACGAGTGGTGACCTCTTGGGGAGAAGGAAACCTCGGCGATGGCGTCGACTGGTCCAGTGGTCCAGCAAGCGGCTCGTTGCCGTTGCGGATGGACCTGTGGCGTCTACCAGAACCAACCCATCAATAGTACACGGGGTCACACGAGTGACAAAGCGGAAGCCGGCGAGGCCGATCCGCGTCAGCCAGAGCAGCGGCACTCGCGGTATCCGTCGAGATCCGGCCGCGGCAGTCGAACGTCGGCACGGCGGCCGCCCCATTGCGCCTGCCCATCCTCCGGTTAGACTCCGCCGCGCCAGCAACCGAGCCCCGGCATCGCGCCGGGAGATCGGTTCGCCTCACGACGTGACCTGCCCGCCCCGCGGGTGGTTTCAGCTTCGACGAGCGCCCACACGCTCGGATCTTTCCGCTGCACCACCGCATTTCTCCAGAGTCGTTTCGCACCAGCACCGCGCGCTGACCATCGGGGATCGGCGCACGGCCAGGGCATTCGCCCACCCACCACACCCCATGAGGAAGGCTCCATGCAACTGAGACGGTGGAGGTCTCTCGCCTCCAGCGCCTTTGCGCTCGCGCTGCTCGTCGGCAGCGCGGCCGCGGCACAGGCGCAGGCAACCATCGCCGGCCGTGTGACTGCCGCCGGCACCGGCGAGCCGCTCCAGGAGGCCCGCGTCATCCTGGTCGGCACCTCGTTCTTCGGCTCCACCACGGCCGACGGACGCTACACCATTCACAACGTGCCGGCGGGCAGCCACACGGTGCGCGTCATTCGCGTGGGGTACGCGGAGCAGCGCAAACCCGTCACGGTGTCGGGCGCCGAAACGGCCACACTGGATTTCGTCCTCACCCAGGCCGTGGTGCAGCTGGAGCAGGTGGTCACCACCGCCACCGGCGATCAGCTCAAAACCGAGATCGGGAACGCGGTGGCCACCATCGACGCCGCCAAGGTCGTCGAGACGGCGCCGGTGAGCAGCATCCAGGACGTGCTCGCGTCGCGGACACCGGGCGTCACGGTCACCGGCGGCTCCCAGGTGGGCGGCGGCTCGCGCGTGCGCATCCGCGGCAACAGCTCCCTCAGCCTGGACAACGACCCGATCTACATCATCGACGGCGTCCGGATGACGAGCAACTCGGGGTCGACCTCGCTCTTCACGGGCGGGGCCACCCCCAACCGCGCGAACGATCTGAGCCCGGACGACATCGAGCGCATCGAGGTGGTGAAGGGCCCGTCAGCGGCAACGCTGTACGGCACCGACGCCGCCAACGGCGTCGTCGTGATCACCACCAAAAAGGGGCGCGCCGGCGCGGCGCGCTGGAATGCATGGGCGGAGGGAGGACTGCTCCAGGACAACAGCGACTATCCCTACAACTACACGATCGCGGGGCACTCGCCTGGCAAGACTGCCTACCGCGAGTGCGGCATGCCGCTCGTCTCGAGCGGAAGCTGCATCATGGACAGCCTGCGCGTGTACAGCCCCTTCCACGATCCCGATGCCACGCCGATCGGCACCGGTCACCGCAGCAAGTTCGGCGCGAACCTCTCGGGGGGCACCGACCAGCTCAAGTACTTCGTCTCCGGCGAGCGCGAGGACGAGGTGGGTGTGCTCCAGCTGCCGCAGTTCGAGCGCGACCGGCTGAACGCCGCAAGCGTGCCGATCGCCGACAACTGGTCGCGCCCCAATGACCAGTACCGCTACAGCTGGCGCGCCAATCTCACCAACGCGGTGTCGCCCAAGCTGGACCTGCAGTTCAACAGCAGCCTGACACACGTGGACACCCGGTACGCCACGGAGTCCAACGCCACCGCGGGCATCGGGTCGCAGATCTTCGGCGGCGCGGGCTACCAGGACAACGGCCTCGTCTCGGGCCTCGGCACGCCGAAGCACGGTTATCGCGCCTGGACCCCTGGCTACACCTTCCAGGAGCTCAACGAGCAGCGCGTCAACCGCTTCATCGCCAGCAGCAACGCCAACTGGCGCCCCTTCAGCTGGATGCAGAACCGCGCGGACGTGGGGCTGGACTACGCGAATCGCATGGATCTCAACCTGGACAAGAACGGCCAGGGTCCCCCGGTGAACTCCACCTACCGGCTGGGCTTCAAGGAGGACAACCGCACGGTCCTGCGGAACTTCACCGCGAACCTGAGCAGCACGGCCACCTTCAACATCCTGCCGACGCTGAGCTCCCGCAGCACGCTGGGCGCCCAGTACGTGAACTATCTGTTCGACCAGAACGACGCGTACGGCGGGACGCTGGGCCCCGGCACGCAGACGCCCAACTCCGCCGCCATCCAGTCGGCCAGCGAGGCGACGACGATCTCCAAGACCCTCGGCTTCTTCGCCGAGGAGACCTTCGGATTCCGCGACCGTCTGTTCGTGACGGGCGCCGCGCGCATGGACCAGAACAGCGCCTTCGGCACGGCGTTCCAGCACGTCGTGTATCCCAAGGCCAGCGTGTCGTACGTCATCTCGGACGAGAGCTACTTCCCGCACTACAGCTGGGTGGACCAGCTGCGCCTACGGGCGGCGTACGGTGCCTCTGGCCGGCAGCCGGGCCCCAACGACGCGCTCCGCTACTTCAGCGGCGCCACGGCCAACCTGAAGGGTGTGGACACCCCGGGCGCCATCTACTCCGCGGTCGGCAACCCGAACCTCAAGCCCGAGCGCACCACCGAGGCCGAGACGGGGCTGGACGCCAAATTGTTCGGCCGCGCCAGCGTGGAGCTCACGTACTACAGCAAGATCACGAAGGATGCGCTCATCGAGGCGATTGTGCCGCCGTCGGCGGGCGCGGCGAACAGCGTGTTCGAGAACATCGGCTCGGTGAAGAACGCCGGGTTCGAGGGCGCGATCTTCACGTCGCTCGTCGACCGGCCGGCGTTCGGGCTCGACATCAGCATCAATGGATCCATCAACGACAACAAGCTGGTGAGCCTCGGCGACGTCGATGAGCAGGTCCACACCACCTGGCGCGCCGTGGCGGGCTATCCGCTGTTCGGGTTCTGGGCGCAGCCGATCACCGGCTGGCAGGACAAGAACGGCGACGGGATCCTGACGCACAGCGACACGGCGTCGCTCAACGAGGTGTTCGTCGGCCCGAACGAGATCTTCCGCGGGTACTCGTCACCGCGGTACACCGGCGGCCTCATGCCCGGGATCGATCTCTTCAACAAGCACCTCCGCATCACGTCGCTCTTCGATTACAAGGGCGGATACAAGTGGTACAACAACACGGAGCGCATCCGCTGCGTCAGCCGGCAGAACTGCAACGGCCTGATGAACGCGAAGCTGGTGGACGGAAGGGTGGTGCCGCAGGCCTCGTTCGAGGAGCAGGCGATGGTCGTCGCGACGCGCGACGACCCGGCACGCACCCTGGACGGCTTCTTCCAGCCGGCGTCGTTCGTGCGGTGGCGCGAGTTCACGGCCACCTGGAACATCCCGAACAACTGGACGGCGCGGTACCTCCGCAGCCGCTCGGCGTCGCTCAACTTCGCCGCGCGCAACCTGCACCTGTGGACCAAGTACCGCGGCATCGATCCAGAGATCGATCGTCTGGCGGGCACCTCGGGCAACTCTCCGGGCGAGGAGTTCCAGACGCTGGGCATCCCGAGCTACTTCACCTTCCGACTCACCCTCGGATTCTGAGACGGATAAATGAGCACATACTCAATGAGAGGGCTCGCGCGCGTGTCGCGGCTCGGCATGCTGGCGGTGGCGCTGATTGCCGCCGGCACGCTTGGCTGTGACGTCAACGACAAGCTCCTGAGCGCGACGGATCCCGACCTGATCAATCCCTCGGACCTGGACACCCCCGAGGGCGCCACGGCGCTGCGGGTGGGCGCACTGCGGCGCTGGCAGCTCGCGACCGGCGGCGACAACAGCAACGGCCGGGAGAGCACCTGGCTCACCGGCGGCCTGCTGGCCGACGAGTGGGCGACGTCGTCCACGTTCGTGCAGAACGACGAGCTGGACGAGCGCCGCATCAAGCTGGACAACAGCACCGTCACCTTCGACTTCCGCAAGCTGGAGCAGGTGCGCACGGCGGTGAACCAGGCGCTCCCCGCCATGACCAAGTGGCGTCCGACCGAGACGGCGAACATCGCGGAGCTGTATCTCGCGCGCGGGCAGGCGGAGATGCAACTGGCGTCCGACTTCTGCAATGGCATCCCGCTGAGCGACGGCACGACATCGCCCGTGACGCCCGGCAAGCAGCTCATGGTGGCACAGGTGTTCGACGTGGCCATCGCGACGCTGGACTCCGGGCTCGCCCTGCTGCCGGCGAATGACGCGAGCGACATCGGACGCGCGCTCCGGGTGATCAAGGCGCGAGCGCTGCTGGGCAATGCCAAGTTCTCGGACGCGCGTCAGACCATCGACGCGATCAGCATCCCGACCGACTGGACGTACAATCACACCTACGCCGCCACGTCCGGCAGCAACGCCATCTGGGGCCAGGCCATGAGCGGCATGCGGTATCTCGTGGGCGACAGTCTGGAGGGCAACTCCCGAAACCTGCTGGTGAAGAACAACATTCCGTTCTTCTCCTCCCAGGATCCCCGCGTGCCCGCGAACTACACGATCAACGTGAAGAACGGAAAGGCCGACACCACCAAGTCCCAGGATGGTCTGACCTACGCGCGCACCACGCCCCTCTGGGGACAGGAGACCGCCGTTGCCGTGGCCAACGGCATCGACGCCCGGCTGATCGAGGCCGAGGTGGCGTACCATCTGGATCAGGACTTCCCGGCGGCACTGGCCATCCTGAACGGCCTGCGCTCCGCGCAGCACAAGCTCGGCACGATCACCACACCGGTGATGACGCCGCTGGTCGATCCCGGAACGCCCGATGCGCGCCTCACGATGCTCTTCCGTGAGAAGGCGTTCTGGACGTTCAGCCGTGGCCAGCGGCTGGGGGACATGCGGCGGCTCATCCGGCAGTACGGACTCACGGCGGACCAGGTGTTCCCGACGGGCGAGCACTACCGGGGCGGCACCTACGGCACGGACGTGAACCTGCCGGTGCCGAAGGAGGAGGAGTTCAACAACCCGAATGTCACTCAGAGCTGCCTGGATCGGAACGCGTAGTTCTGGTTGGCCAGTACCAGCCTGACACGAAGGCCCGCATCCGATTCTATGGATGCGGGCCTTCGGTATTTTGCGGATGCGAGCCTCAGGCGCTGGATCCCGGGGCGAGTCGCACGCTACGGCTTACCCGTGATCGGACGCTTGATGATCGGCCCCCTCACGCCGCCCGCGTAGGCAGGGTTCACTCGGAGCGAGGCGCGCCCGGAGGAGGTCGTGCGCCCACGCGTCCGCCGGCCGGAGGACGTTGCCACTTTGCCTCCGGTGAGCGCGACGAGCCCCATCGGATTCACGGTGAGCGCTCCGTACCGTGCGCTCCAGTGCAGATGGGGGCCGGTCACCCGCCCGGTGGCCCCCACCAGCCCGATCTCCTGCCCGCGCTGCACGGTGTCGCCCTCCACCACGGTGGCCTGAGTCAGATGGAAGTATCCGGTGACCACTCCCGCGCCGTGGTCGACGTACACGACGTTGCCGGCGAGGAAGAAGCTGCCGACGAACACCACCACGCCGCGGTTGGATGCCAGCACGGGATCGCCCGGGCGGCCGCGGAAGTCGATCCCTGCGTGACTGCTGGTGAGCCGTCCGTTGAACATCCGGCCGGCGCCGAAGCCGCTGGTGATCCGCGAGCTGCGCGGGCGCTCGAAGGGCTGGGTCCAGAGCCGTGGTGTCTCGTGGGAGCGCTTGCCGAGCTCGCGCGCCAGCTCGTTCTCGCGCGCCACGCGTGCTTCCACCAGCGTGTCCGGCGGCGCGGTGAAGATGCGGTCCACACGCAACCGGCGGCGCCGTGCGCGGGCCGCGCCCGCCGCCCGACGGTGCGGAACGTGAATGGCTGTCCGGAGCGTCTCGGTCGCTCCGGACGCGAATGCCAGTGTGACGCGCGCCACCACGCTGTCGGACGCTTCCAGCGGCACCGCCCCCAGTGAACGGAGGCAGCCCGTGCTGTCCGGATAGAAGTGCAGCGCTTCCCCGGCCATCTCGCCGGTCACGGTCGCGAGCGAATCGCCGGGGCGGCTGGCGCGTCTAATAGAGAGACGCACGAGCGACCCCGTGACCGGCCGCCTCGGGGCGACGGTCAGGCTCGACGACGTGGGCGGCGAGACCTTCCTGGTCTTCGACGCCGGCACCTGCGCCGACAGCCGCGCGCCAGCCAGGGCGCCGAGGAGGATGAGGAGATGAGCTCGCGTCATGAAGGTTCTGCTACGAGAGACGCGCGCATCGGGGCAGGGGAAACGCCGTCACGCGCGGCAACTCGCGCGCGCCCAGGGGGTACTTTACAGTAGTCATGCGCATTCCCTCCGCGGTCCGTCGGCTCTCGCTGCTGGTCACGGCGAGTCTGCTGGGCGCAGTCCTGCTGCTCGGCTGGGCCGGCGCACGCCCGGAGATGAGCGACGATGCCGCGGTGCAGATGCGGCGCGCCACCGCGTACTACGATTCGCTCGTGGTGGTCGCGCGCGCCGCACCCTCGCCCGCCGCCGTGGACGTGCGGACGGTGCTCGGGTTGGGATACCTCGAGCGGCTGCGCCTCGGCCTCGGCAGTCCCTTTCGCCTGGCGGATCTCGCTCTGCACGATCCGCGGCTCGGGGATTCCACCGGACGGCGCGTGGCGTGGGCCATCCTCGGCAGGCTGCGTCGCGGCGATGCCTACGTCGTGGATCCCGCGGCCGCGGATGGGCTGGAGAACCCAGGAAATGGCGCGGCGGTGCCCGGGACGGCGCAGCTGCGGCTGATCGAGCGTGCGGTAGCGAGCGCGAAGGATCCCCGAGCCGGGGAGCTCACCGTACGGCTGGCCTACGCCCTCGCGGCCGGCGAGCGCACCGTGGAGGACCAGGGTGACGTCGTAGCCACGCAGATCGCGGCGCTCACCCGCGACCGTCTACTGGCCCAGGAGGATCTTCGCAACCTGCTGCAGGACGCGGCGAGCAAGCACACCGACGTGCTGCAGCTGCTCGAGAATCGCCGATTGACCCGCGAGCTGGCCGTGGAAGCCCCGCCGGCGGAGCCGCTGGATGACGAGCTGCAGGAGGACGCCATGCAGGCCGTGCCCGCGCTCCTGCAGCGCATTCGCGACCTGCGCAGCGCGCCCCCGGATGCCAGACACGGTCGTCCCGTGGCCGCGGCAACGATGCTCGGACCGGCCGTCGCGGCGCGACTGGCGGATCTCGGCTCGCGGCTGCCCCCGGAGGCGCCTGTGGCGGTGACCGTGCGCACGCACCGCGCGATGCTGCTCACGCCAGGACTCCCGGCCGCGGTGGAAAGCGCCCGCGAACGGCTGGTCACGCGCGGACTCAACGAGGAGTCCCTGACCGGTACCTATGGCAGCCTGCTGGCCAGCGGCGACACCGCCCGGCGCGACGGGGCCGTCACGGTGCTCGGCGTGGCGACGGCGCTACGCGCCTACGCCCAGGAGGCCGTGTGGTTCCCGGGCATGCCGGGTCCCACCGTTGCCGACCTCCGGGGCGAGTTCGGCCTCGCGGGGGTGAGCTTTGGCGAGGACGTCCCAGCCGAATGGCGGCCCTATTATCTGCGCATGATCGGCACCAGCCTGGATGACGTACGCCGCGTGCTGGGCGGCCTCTCCTTCGAGGGGTTGCGCATGCAGGTGAGCGTCGACGGGCTCCCCGATACGGTGCTGGCGCTGCACGACCCCCGCACGCGCACCATCCGGCTGAACGTGGCGACGTCGGCGGGGACGATCGCCCACGAGCTGGCCCACGATCTCGACTGGCAGGCGGCCCGCCGGCTGTATGCCACGGGCGGCTACAGCACCGATCACGCAGTGCGCGAGCAGCGCGGCCCGCTCGCCGCCTCGATGCGCGACCTCACCGCCTCGGGCGTGGCGGAGCACCGGATGGCGGCGGGCCAGGAGCGGCCGGCCGAGGTCTTCGCGCGCAACGTGGACTGGCTGGTGGCGGTCTCGCTCGCCCGGGAAGGGCGCTCCGACGGCTACCTCACGGCCGTGCAGGACGCGGCGCTCACGGGCTACACGACGGTGTCTCCCGTGGCCATGATCGCCGGCGCCGCACGACCGCTGGTGGATGCGGTGCAGGAGATGACGTATCTGCCCGAGCGTGTGCGCGACGAGTTTCTGGCGCAGTGGGCCGATCCGGCGTCCATCGATCCGTATCTCATCGTGCGGCACGTGTTGGGCGCGCCCTTCGCGCGGGTGCGCGTGTCCCACGGCAGCGGGTTCTTTCCCGATCCCGAGATGCTGCTGGCTGCTGGCGACGCATCGCTCTGCTCCGTGGAATCGCCTTCCTCACCCCAGCTGCGCATGCGGCAGATGCTGCTGGACATGGCGCTGGACGCACGGGCGCGGGGGATAGCGCGCGCCCGGGCGCGCTACTACGGCGAGGCGTGGCGGCCCGCGTGGGCGCGCAGCGTGTTGCAGTCGCCGCCGTGGTCGGCCGAGCCGGGCGAGCAGATGGTGCGGCGCATCCGTGCGGTGCTGGCGGCGCAGCTGGAGAGCGCGGCCACCAGCGATCAGCTGGTCTTTCCGACTCTCTCCATCTTCAGGACGACGGCCTCGAGCTGTTCCAGCAATTTGTTCTGAGCGATCTCCACGCGCTCGAGGCGCAGCAGCACGTCCTTGTGGCGGCGCTCCTCGTCGGTGGGCTGCTTGGCGACGAAGGTCAGCGCGCCGCCCGTCTCTAGCCGGCAGTCCTTCACGTGCGCGAGCGACTCGATCCCCTGGCGGCGCGCGGCGGCCTGCAGCTCGGCCAGCGTGATCAGCTCGCGCTCGAGATGGTGGTGCTGGATGCGCCCGTTCTTCACGAGGACGTCGGGCTTGCCCTCGATCTTCTCCAGCTGGCCATAGTGATACAGCACGCGAACGAGCACGCCGTTGACGAGCAGGAGCACCGCCGCTCCAAAGATGCCGCCCAGCAGCGAATTGTCATTGCCGATGATGGCGTTCTGCACCGTGTTGGAAAGCAGCAGCAGAACGACGAGATCGAACTGGTTGAGCTGGGAGAGCTCCCGTTTACCGGCGAGCCGAAGGCCGAGGAGCAGGAAGGCGTAGACCGCGACCGTGCGCAGGGCTTTCTCGGCCAGCGGAACACCGGGAGCGAAGAGGTCCAGCCAGACGCCGTGCACGGAAGCTCAGTCTCCCCGCCTCACTTCTTGTACACGAAGGAATACGAGTTGTCGGTGTACACCAACGACCGCCCCTGCCAGGTCATGGAGTAGGTCGATCCATCGTTGACCGTGAGCAGAATGTGATCGCCGCTCGCCTGGTAGGTGCCGCGATAGACCTCGGCCGTGTCGCTCGCGGTGGAACCGATCGTCTGGCGCCAGAGCGTGCTGTCGACGAACGAGAGGTCCGCGTTGAGCAGGACGCGCCCGTAGAGCACCTCGAGCTTGTCGGTGGGCGACTGATAGGCGACCATCGGCACGCCGCTGCCGTTCACCGTCTGCAGGAGGTAGTTCCCCGGGACGGTGGTGGTGGGCGAGGTGGTGTCGTTGCACGCCGCGGCCGCAACGGCCGTGAGCACGAGCGCAATCATGAGCTTGCGCATGGATTCCCCCGAGCAGGTGAGTGATGAAGCCAATCTGGGTGCACGGTATGGACGCACGACGGGGCAGGGGAGTCTCGGATTCCGCGCGCGACCGCCCTGCGGGCGGTGGGCGAATGACCCGGGTGGGTCTCGAACCCACGACCTACGGATTAAAAGTCCGTTGCTCTACCGACTGAGCTACCGGGTCGGACGGAGATAATCTAATTCCTGCACCGAAAGGCGGGCGTGGTACACCCCGACAGCGTTCCATCGCCGGCGCCGCGCAGCGCTCGACCCTGTCAATACCGAAACGCCTCCACCCCCACCCGCAGCGTCCGTGGAAGCCCCAGCGAGGCGATGCCGTTCTGCGCCGCCGTGAGCGCGATCTGATACGATGCGTTGCCGACGTTCTCCAGCGTCACGAACCCGGTGAATCCGGGAACGATCTCGCGGCGGACGCTCGCATCCAGCACGGTGTACGGCGCCAGCGGAACGCCCTGCAGCGTCGTGGTCACGCCTTCGTGCCGGCCGATGACCGTCCACGAGCCGAGCGCGGGGGAAGTGTACGAGACGCGCAGCACCTGCTTCTGCACGGGCACGCGGCCCACGCGCTGGCCGATCTTCGTGCCCGGCGGCCCGGCGACGATCTTCACGTCGTCGTAGTTGACGCTCGCGCTCAGCATCAGCGGCTGTATCGGATGCACGGCGAGGTATGCCTCGCCGCCGCGGCTGCGGGTCTTCTGGACGTTCTGGCGCTGCCGCGTGTTCGGGGCGATCACCACGAAAGTGTTGAGATCGCGCATGTCGGCGTTGTACGCGGTGCCCTTGACCTGCACCCACTGTGCCGGCTGCCAGTCGAGCCCCGCCTCGTACCCCCTGGCGTACTCCGGCCTCAGGGCGGGATTGGGGAGATTCGTGTTTGCTCCTGACGTGAACTTGCGGTACAGCTCCGCCAGGTTCGGCGCGCGAAAGGCCTGGTAGACGGCGGCGTGCACGGAGAAGGGGCGCGCGACCTGATAGCGGATGCCCACCCGCGGGGAGAACGCGTCTCGGCTCTGGTCGGGATAGGACGTGGCGCCGTTGGCGTCGATGGCGACGCCGTTGGCGTTGGTCCAGTGGTCCACCCGGGCCCCCAGCTCCACTCGCAGTGGCTCGATAGGCGCGAGAACCCCCTGCGCGAACACGCCGCCGAGCAGCTGGTCGCCTCCCGAGAGCAGCTGCGATGTGCCGCCGTTCGCGGCGAAGTCGGTCTCGCCGGTGAAGCCGTTCAGGTGGCGCACGTCGGCGCCCAGCGCGAACGACTGCAGGCCAAAGAGGTGCGTGCGCGTCCACTGCGCCCCGGCGCCCCAGTCGTGGCTGGGGATCTGCAGCAGCGCGGTGCGGCGCTCGCTGGCGCGATCCGCGGCGACGCTGCTGACGTACTGGTTCTCGCGCTGCTCCGAATCCCAGGCGCGCAGGCTGAGTTGGCCGCGCTCCAGAACGCCGTAATCCAGTCCCGCGTCGATGGAGCTGCTGCGTCGATTGGTCTGACTCAGCGCTGTGCCGAGGTCGCGGCTGTCACCGAACAGGTGGCCGGTGAGGTACGCCGAGAGCTGTGATGATGGTGCGTACTCCAGCCGCGCGAGCGCGTTGCGCCGGATGGACTGCGACGGCTGATCCACGGGACCGGCATTCTGCGGCGCGATGAGCGTGTATCCGCCGCCGTCGGCGTAGTCGCCGGTGAGCATGGCGGAGAGCCCCCGCGCGATGGGCACGCCAGTGGACGCGAAGAGATGTCGGGCCTCGCGGCTGCCGCCGTCCAACTGCAGATCGTACGACCCGGGGGCAATCGGTCGCGAGAAGAAGGAGATGGCGCCCCCCATCGCGCCGTTGCCGTACAGATTCGAGGTACCCCCCTCCACGACCTCCACGCGATCGAGCAGCGGTTCGGGGACCTTGCTCCAGTCCACCCATTCACCCCAGGCGTCGGTGATCGGGACGCCGTCGAAGGTCACGACCGTGCGCCCCTCATCCACGCCGCGAATGGAGACGATCTGCGACGTACCGCCCACCGCGCTGCTCTGCCGCGGCAGCTCCACGCCGGGAATCTCACGCAGCAGGTCCTGGGTCTCACGCGCGGGACTGGTCCTTATCTGATAGGGCGTGAGCACGTTCACCGTCGACGCCACCTGGTTCGACTGAGTGGGCGTCCGCGTGGCGGACACGATCACGCTCGAGAGCAGCAGCGAGCCCTGCTCCAGCGCCACGTCGAGCGTGGTTGCCTCGCCCGCCACCACGCGCACGCTGTCCAGCGCCGGCGACCGGCCGAGCGCCGTGATGCTGACGGCGTAGGTACCCGCGGGGATGTCCCGCAGCGTGTAGCGGCCCCGCTCGTCGGTGGCCGCAGCGCGGGCAGGGCTCGCGATCGACACGCGGGCGCTGAAGATCGGCTGGTGAGTGTCCCTGCTGGTCACGACACCGCGAATGCTCCCCGGCCCGGCGCGCTCCTGCGCGCCAAGAACGGGGGCGGCGGCCAGCGCGGCGACTGTCGTTGCGGCGCCGACGATGGCGTGGACCGATCTCCAGAAGGACACCTGCATGCTCGATTTGATGGTATGGGGGTGACGAGTGTGCGGCGGGTGACGAGTGCGCGGCTGCCATGATGATTCGCACGTCGAACCGGCATCCACTACCGAAAACTACGCACGCGTGACCGCGTGCGCTGTGCTACGGTGCGCTTGCGCCGCGGCCGTCGAACGGGATCGGGGGTGCTCGGCGTAGCCAGGATTGCCGCGAACGCATCGGCCACCCGGTGGCACCGGCCGGCCATCCGCTCTAGGTTATGGCGCGATGCTCCGGACCCGATGGACTCGACCGTGTGGCGCAACGAGGGCGCTTCGGCTCGCCCTCGAGCCCGCAGATGTTCTGCTCGCACCGCGTTGGGCGTGGTGAGCGCGGGCGACCGACGCTCGCGATCGCGCCGCCACCGCGTACGATCGCGGCTGCTCGCCGCGATCGTACTCGGCACCGCGGCCGTACTGACGGCGCACCGGCTCGCGTATGCACACGCGAAGCTCCTCTCCTCCGAGCCCGCAGCCGGGAGCGTGCTCACCGCCAATCCAGCGCGCATTCGGCTGGTCTTCAGTGAGCGGGTGGAGGCGACGCTCTCGTCCATCGCGCTGGTGGACAGCGCGGGCCACCAGATGCGCCTGAACGTTCGGCTGGACCCGCAGAATACGCATGCACTGATCGCGGCGGTGCTGCCGCTCGCGCCGGGCGCCTATCGGGTGTCGTGGCGCGCGGTGTCTGCTGACGGCCATCCGGTGTCGGGGAGCTACGCCTTCACCATGGGACAGGCGCGCGCGGCGGAGACACTGCCAGCGGCGCCCCCGACTGCCGCGCCCGTTCCGTCCCACGAGATCGGGCCCAGCATTGCCGGCGCACCGGTGTTGCTCTCTCTGGCGCGTGGTCTGGGCATCGGCGCCCTGATGGGAGCCGCTGGCCTGTCGCTCTTCCTCTTCTGGAACGATGCGCGCGCCCGCCGCCCGCGCCAGCTCGCGCGCTGGTTCGCGGTTGCGGCGTTCGTGCTGCTCGTCATCCACCTGCTGCTCTGGCTGGCGCATACCTCGCCATCAGGACACCTCGATAGCGCGTGGAGCCGTGAGGCGCTGGGCACGGGTACGGGAGCGCGGGAGCTCTGGCGCGTGGGACTCACGCTGCTCGCGCTCTGCGCGATGGCGCTGCCGCGGCGGCCGTTGATCGCGTTCGTCTGTGCTGGTGCTGCCCTGGTGGTGAGCGGCTCCATCGGCCATCCGGCGGGGATTGCTCCCTACGCGACGATTCCGGCAAAGGCGCTGCATCTGTTCGCGGGAGCGCTCTGGCTGGGCGGTCTGCTCTGGCTCGCGGTGCGTGAACGCGACGACGCCATGCGCTATCGCGCAGAGGCCCTGCGGGTGTCCGCGGTCTCCCTCTGGGCCGTGGTGGTGGTCGTGCTCTCCGGGATCGTGCAGACGGTGTTCTTTCTCCTGTCACCGCTGGATCTGGTGCGATCGGCCTACGGACGGATCGTGCTGCTCAAGTTGCTCGGACTTCTGGTGCTGATGGGGTTCGGCGCATTCCATCGGTATCGCGTGCTGCCGCGGCTGCACGCCAGCAGCGATGCCCGGCGGCTGGGGCGATCGGTGCGGCGCGAAAGCATCGTGCTGCTCCTGGTCGTACTGCTTGGTGGATGGTTGGCGAACGTCTCACCCCCGCAGGACCTCGGCAACGCTCCTGTGCCGGCGGCGCGCTCGTCATCGCGATGACTGGCGCGGTCGCACCCCACGCGCTCCGCCCTATGCCCCCCGCCCGACATCCGGCACCAGCGCCCGTGCCAGACGCTCGAGATGCGCGGCCGCCGCGGCGCGCTGCTGCGGGGTCCAGTCCGCATAGAGCTCTGCGAGACGCTGGCGGCGCGCCGTGATCAGACGGCCGACCACCTCGCAGCCGGCGGGCGTGAGCTCGTGGCGGGGGCCGGCACCGTCGGAAGCCGGTGTCTCCACCACCAGGCCCTGGCCGCGCAGGTCGGCTATCGCGGAGGCAAGGCGGTCCGCAGGGACGTGATGCGCGCGACCCAATGCCGCGGGATCGGCTGAGGGGTCGCGCTCGAGGCGCACGAGCAGCCAGGCCGCTGCCGGCGAGAGACTCACGCCTGCACGTTCCACGATGCGCTGAATGTAGGCCCGCTGCACGTCGCGATCGGCGAGAATCGCCAGGCCGTGCAGGAACTCGGTGGCGGAGCTCGGGTCCGTCGGCATCGGGAAGGCGTTGCCCGCATCGCCGCCCGCATCGCTCGCAGCGGCGGCTATCGTCTGGCGCAGCGGATGCTCGGGGAGCAGCCACGCCAGGAGAAATCCGACCACGGCCGTGGCCGCCGCCACCGCGAAGGTGGTGCCTAGCGAGAGCGTGAACGCCTCGGCGAAAGCCGCATGCGTGGCGGGTGGCAGGGCAGCGAGCGTGGCGGGACTGATACCGGCGCCGGTGACCCCGGCTGCCGCGCGCGCCGGAAGCAGCCGGGCCATCTCGGTGGCCAGGCGACCGGCGAAGATCGCACCGAGTGCCGCGGTGCCGAGCGAGCCGCCGATCAGCCGGAAGAGCGTCGCACCAGAGGTGGCGACACCGAGGTCCCGGTACTGCACCGCGTTCTGCACCGCGATCACCAGCACCTGCATCACCATGCCGAGGCCCAGCCCCAGGACGAGCATGATCCCCATCGCCGCGGCCATCGAGGTGCCGGTGTTCATCCGCGACAGCAGATACAGACCAGCGGTCATCACAGCGGTGCCGGCCACCGGGAAGAGCTTGTACCGTCCCGAGCGGCTGATGATCAGCCCCGAGAGAATGGAGGTCACGAGCATGCCGCCCATCATCGGCAGCATCTCGAGGCCGGACGCCGTGGGACTGGCGCCCATCACCACCTGCAGATACAACGGGAGATAGGTGACGGAGCCGAACAGCGCGAAGCCGACGATGAGGCCGACGGCGGAGGTGACCGAGAAGGCCCGGTTCCGGAACAGCTGCAGGGGAAGCACCGGCTCCGCGGCGCGCCGCTCGACGATCAGAAAGAGCAGAAGCGCCAGCACGCCCAGCGCGATCAGCGCGAGCATGGGCGCGGAGCTCCAGGCGAGGGCGCTGCCGCCGAGGTCCGACATGAGGACGATGGCGCTGAGCGCCACGGCGAGCACACCGGCCCCGGCGTAGTCGATTGCGTGGCGCACGCGGATGCTCTGCGCCGGCAGCGTGGCCGCGAGCACCACGAGGGCGAGGATTCCCAGCGGCAGATTGATGTAGAAGATCCAGCGCCAGGACAGGTGCGTGGTGAAGTAGCCGCCGAGCAGCGGACCGGCGATGCTCGCGACGCCGTACACGGCGCCGAAGATCCCCTGGTACTTGCCCCGCTCCCGCGGGGTCACGATGTCACCGACCACGGCCTGCGTGGTCACCGTGAGCCCGCCGCCGCCGAGCCCCTGGACGGCACGAAAGGCGATGAGCTGCGTCATGTTCCGGCTCATCCCGCAGAGCGCCGAGCCGAGGAGAAAGAGCAGGATGCCCGCCTGCAGCACGCCCTTGCGGCCATACAGGTCGCCAAGCTTGCCGTAGAGCGGGGTGACGATCGTCTGCGCCAGCAGATAGGCCGTGACCACCCACGCGAGATGGGCGAGCCCGCCCAGCTCACCCACGATGGTCGGGAGGGCGGTGGCGACGATCGTGGAGTCGAGCGCCGCGAGGAGCATCACGAGCAACAGCCCGCTGAAGACCACCAGCACGCGTTGGTGCTCTACCGGTGCGGGGATGTCGTCGACCGTGGCGGTGGCGTGCGTCATGAAGGTGCCGTGAGCGGAGGTACGCTTCGGTGTCGCTTTAGCAAATTCGGTGCTCCGCGTCCGACGTGCTGGCTCGCTTCTTTCAGTACGACCGTCGGCTCGAGGTCACAACGCGGTGACCGGCACCGCGCCTTGTGCCCGGCTGCGGGTACGATCTCGTTCAGCATTCTCTCCATGGCCCCGACGAGCGGCACCGTACTGATCGTCGAAGACAACGAAGACAACCTTCGGATCTACTCGACCTACCTGACGTTCTCGGGCTTCCAGGTGCTCGAGGCGATGGACGGCGAGGCAGGGATCGCGGCGGCGCGCTCCGGACATCCGGATGTCATCCTGATGGACGTGTCGATTCCGAAGATCGACGGCTGGGAGGCGACACGCCGGCTGAAGGCCGATCCGGAGACCTCCAGCATCCGGATCATCGCGCTCACGGCACACGCGCTGTCGGACGATCGTGATCGCGCGGTGGCGGCCGGGTTCGACGCGTACATCGCCAAGCCCGCCGAGCCGCGCGTGGTGGTGGCGGAGGTGCGGCGGCAGCTGGAGACCAGCGGATCGCGCTGATGCGGGTGGCCGGCCGCACGTGAGCGTGCGGGCCGCACTTCCATTCACGGGTGGGGGCGAGCACCATTCCTGTTCACGCCCGCGGCCGGAGGCGCCATTGAAGGTCTCGCTCGCGCGACGGGTCGCTCCCGTCGCGCTGCTCTCGTTGCTGTTTCCAGGTTGGAGCTCGGCGCAGGATACGACAGTCGCGCGCCGGCTGCCGCCCGTCGTCACGGTCACGCGTGACGTGGGCCGGTCGACGTTGGATCTGCCGTACGCCATCAGCCGCACGCGGCCGGACAGCGCCCGGCCCGGGCAGATGCACACGCGGCTGGACGAGACGCTGCTGTTGCTTCCCGGCGTCACGGCCGCCAATCGCAACAATCCCAGCCAGGACCCGCGGATCTCCATTCGCGGTTTCGGCGCCCGCTCCGCGTTCGGCGTGCGCAGCATCAAGGTGCTGCGCGACGGGATTCCGCTGACGCTTCCCGATGGCCAGACGCCGGTGGACTATCTCGATCTGGAGTCGGTGGGCAGCGTGGAGGTGATCCGCGGCACGGCATCGGCCCTGTACGGCAACGCGTCGGGCGGCGTCATCGATCTGCGATCGCCGCCGCCGCCGAGCGATGCGTTCGCTCCGCAGGTGCGCTCGTGGATGGGAAGCGGCGACCTGCAGCATTTCGTCGGCGTGCTCGGTGGCACCGTGCACTCCGCGTTCTACCAGGCGAACGTGGGCCGCACCACGTCGGACAACTTTCGCGCGCATTCGCGCCAGCGCCTGACGAACGGCTTCCTGCGTGCCGGGCTCACGACGCACGCGACGGAGATCGCGCTCCAGGTGATGGGCCTGGATATGCCCACGGCGGAGAACCCGGGCGCCCTCACGCTGTCGCGGCTGGAGCGCGATCCCGGTGCCGCCGACTCGCTCTCGGTGGTGCGCCGCGCGCGAAAGGCCGTACGGCAGCTGCAGCTCGGACTCAGCGCGCGCCGGCCGCTGGATGCGGGGAGCGGAGCCGGCGAGCTGTCGGCGCAGCTCTACGGCGGCACCCGTGCGCTGTACAATCCACTCACCTTTGCCGTGGTGGACGTCGCACGAAAGCAGTACGGCGGGGGTGTGCGCGCCACCCTGCCCGTGCAGTTCGGCGTCACCCATCGGTTCACCGCGGGCGTCGATGCGCAGCTGCAGAACGATGCGCGCCGGAACTGGGGCAACTGCGACGGCGTCGGAACGGTGACTGCCAGCTGCCCCGTGCCGGCGCAGGAGAAGGGCGCCCTGCAGCTGGACCAGCAGGAGATCGTGTCGAGCATCGGGCCGTATCTCCGGGACGAGGTGGGGCTGGGCTCGCGCGTGCGCCTGAATGCAGGCGTCCGGGACGATCAGGTGCGCTTTCGCGTGCGCGATCACTTCCTGGCCGACGGCAGCGACGACTCGGGGACGCGCACGCTCCACGCGGTGAGCCCGATGGCGGGCGTGGTGGTGCGCGCCGCACCGCTGGCATCGGTGTACGCGAACGTCGCCAGCGCGTTCGAGACCCCCACGACGACGGAGCTCGGCAATCAGCCCGACGGGAGCGGCGGCCTCAATCCGGATCTCAAACCGCAGTACTCCACCACCTACGAGGCCGGTCTCAAGGGCGTGCTGTTCTCACGGGTGCAGTTCGACGCCGCCGGCTTCGACGTGGAGGTGCGCGACGAGCTGATCCCGTTCGAGATCCCCGGGAGCAACGGACGCACATACTATCGGAACGCGGGGCGTACGCGGCGCAACGGCGTGGAGGTCGAGGCCAGCACGCAGCTGGCCCAGCTGGAGCTGGATGGCTCATATACGTATTCGCATTTTCGCTTTCGCGACTTCGTGGTGGACGGCGTGCAGTACGAGGGGCGGCGCATCCCGGGCATCCCGGAGCATCAGCTGCAGGGGAGTGCCACCTGGCGGCTGTCGAATCTCTTCGCGACCGTGGAAGGCGTGGCCAAGAGCAGGATCTTCGTGGATGACGCGAACACCGCGGCGGCCGCGGGATACGGGATCGTGAATATGCGGCTGGGTGGCGTCGCGGTACTGGGCCGGCCGTGGCTCTCCCCGGTGCTCGGCGTGCAGAATCTGTTCGGAGAGCGGTATGTGGGCACCGTGGCGATCAACGCGGCCGGAACGGCAGCCACCGCCAAGTACTACGAGCCGGCGCCCGGGCGCACCTGGTTCGTGGGGCTGACGGTCGGAGGCGGAAAGTAAGAGCCGCGGCGGCGGCTCAGAGGCCGCCGCCTCGCGAGAGCAGGGCGGAATTCATCGCGGCAATCTCGAAGGCCCGGATCTTCGCCAGCCGGCGCTCGTGTCGCGCCTCGCCGGTAAAGCTCGCGGCGACGAAGGCGCGCACCAGCTCATCGCTGAGCGCGGGGCCGATGACGCGCGAGCCCAGGCAGAGCACGTTCATGTCGTCGTGCTCGACGCCCTGGTGCGCGGAGTACGTGTCGTGGCACAGCGCCGCGCGAATGCCCGGGAACTTGCTCGCGGCCACCGAGGCGCCGATGCCGCTGCCGCACACCAGCACCGCGCGCGCGGCGCGCCCCTCCAGCACCGCGCGCGCCACGCGTTCCGCGTAGTCGGGGTAATCGTCACCGGGAATCTCGCGATCGGGACCGCAGTCCAGGACCTCGTGTCCGGCGGCACGCACCACGTCCATGATGCGCGCCTTGAGCGGAAAGCCCGCGTGGTCGGATGCCACGGCGATGATCATCGTGCGGCCCCGGCGACGCCGGCGCGGGCCGTCGCGTGCTCGTACACCAGACGCGAGACGTCCACCATGAGTGCACGCGCCACCTGCTCGTCGCGAATGCCGCGCGTGAGCAGCACCAGGACGTACGGAGGACGCCCGGCCGGATAGACGATGGCGGCGTCGTGCAGGTGGGCGGTGATCTGCCCGGTCTTGTGCGCGACGGGCGTTCCAGGCGGCAGACCCGCCGGAATCTCGCCGTTGAACTCCTGTCGGAGCAGGATGGCGCGCATGGAGTCGCAGCTCGCGGGCGAGGCGGCGCGGTTCTCCTGGATGGCAGTCATGAGCGTGGCGAGGTCGCGCGCCGTCGTCATGTTGTTGCGTCCCGCCGCGTACGCTTTCTCGTCCTCCACCCCCCGCAGCACCAGCATGTCGTGCGCGCCCAGCACGTGGGCGGTGGCGTCGGATGCACCGGCCCCGACCAGGGCGATGAGCGCATTCGTCGCCAGATTGCTGGACCGGGTGATCATGTGCTCCAATAGTGTTCGGACGGGCACGCGCGTACCGACCCAGGTGTAGACGAGACTGTCCGAGTCGTCCGCGGGATTCAACGAGTACTGGGAGCCGTCCACGATCGAGCCGAACTGGTTCACCAGCAGGATGCCCTGGTCCAGCGAGAGCGCGCCGGCATCCACGCGGCGGAACAGCTCGATCATCACCGGCACCTTCATCGTGCTGGCCGCGTGAAAGCGCGTATCGGCGTTCAGGTACAGTGTGTCGCCGCTCCCGAGGTCACGAAACGCCACGGCCACTTCCGCCCCAGGCACCTGAGCGATGCGGCGCTGGATGCGTGCCCGCAGCGAGTCGTCGATCGTCACGTCCGCGCGCAGCGGTGCCGGCGCAGCGACAAGATGACCGGCGAGCAGCAGAGTCGCATAGGATATCATGCGTGGCAAGATACGCCCGCCGTGACTGGCGTTACAAGCACGCCGTCGTTGCCAAACTCCGCGTTCGATCGTGTTTTCGAGTGGAGCGTCGAGGCTCCCCACCGGCCGCCTTTCACCACGATCTCATGTCGCTTCCCAGGACCGACTCCGGCGCAGCCAATACTCCTACGCCGGGTGCGGACACGTCGTCCCGCCGGGAGCGACTTCGCTTTAGCGAGTTCTCGTTCACGCGCTCGCCCTCCGGGCACGTGTCCATCAACGTGGAGCTGGAATACGAGGGGCAGCGCTGGTACGGCCGCTCCGCGGGACAATCCAGCCCGCTGGGGGACCTCCGGATGGCGGCCGAAGCGGCACTCCGCGCGCTGGAAGAGTTCGCCGAGGGCGGGCTGACCTTCGAGCTCATCGGCGTGAAGCACATCCGCGCCTTCGACTCGAACCTGGTGATCGTTTCCATTGGCGTGCATGGATCGTCGGAAACACGGCTGGTCGGATGCTTCCTGGCCGACGACGAGATGCCGCGTGGCGCCGCGCTGGCCGTGCTGAATGCGACCAACCGGCTGCTGGGGAACTATCTCGCTACACGGTGAGCCCCACGCGGTGCCCACTCGTCAGGGCAGCAGTCCGCATCACGGGCGAAGGGTGGACCGAGCGGGATCCCTCGACTACAGTCTGACAGTTCTGCGATCGTCGCCGCCCCTGCGCTGCGCGGGTGGCCTTTTCGTTCCGCGCATGCTCGGCCGGCCTGTCCGCGGCCCGAGCCAGGAGGACGACCTTTGAAGAGATGCTGGTGGTGGACGATCGCGGTCATCCTGCTGGGCGCCTGCGCACGCGGCGCGGCGGCCCCGAAGACGGCACCCCTCCCGGTGCCCGAGCAGGCCTCCCCCGCCGTCGGCGCCGCGGCCAGCAGCCAGACGTCCGCGACCGTCGTCGTGGCCGGCGACACTGTGGCTTCCAACCGCGGGGCCGGCTCAACCACGAACGACAGTGTGGCGACGCCGGTGCCATCGCAGTCGGACGTGGCGAAGCGAGCGACGGAAATGTTCGGCGACAGCGCCGATTCCAATCGGGCGCATGCAGCGGCCGACTCGAACGCCGAACCAACGTGGGACATCGACGTACACTCGTACGAGTCCACCGATCGCGTGGAGCACTACGTCCGGATGTTCAGCGGTCCCGCGAAGGACCGCATCGCCGCGCGCCTGGAGCGCGGCACCCGGTACGAGCCGATGATCCGCGCGAAGATGCGCGCTGGCGGCATCCCGGAAGACATGTACTATCTCGCGCTCATCGAGAGCGGATTCGATCCCAACGCGTATTCCCGCGCGGCGGCCGTGGGCATGTGGCAGTTCATGACCTCCACGGCCCGTGACATGGGGATGCGTGTGGACTGGTGGGTGGACGAGCGCCGTGATCCGGTGAAGTCCACGACAGCGGCCGTGCGGTTCATCCGGGAGTTGAAAGACCAGCTCGGATCGCTCTATCTCGCCGCTGCGGCGTACAACGGCGGTCCGGGTCGCATCTCCCGCGGGCTCACGCGGTATGCGGACGACCTGGAGGGCACCGCCGGGGAGGATCTGTTCTTCGCGCTCGCGGACAAGGACTTCCTGCCGCGCGAGACGCGGGATTACGTGCCGCAGCTGATCGCCGCCGCCCTCATCGCCAAGGATCCACAGCGCTACGGGATGGAGATCCACACCCTGCCACCGTACGCCTACGACTCGGTAAAGGTAGGGCCGTCCACGCCGCTGGCCGCCGTTGCCACGGCGAGTCATGCCACCGTAGACGAGATTCAGGAGCTCAATCCCCAGATCCTGCGCGGAATGACCCCGCCGCGCGTTTCCATGATCGTGCGGGTGCCTGTCGGGCACGCCGCCGGCTTCGACAGCGCGTACGCCGCGCTGCCGGCAGAGGCGCGAACGGCGTACAGAAAGGTGGAGTCAAAGAAGGGCGAGACGACGTGGACGATCGCGCACCGGTATGGGCTCACCACCAAGCAGGTCGAGGCGCTCAATCCCAAGCTCGAGAAGTCGAGGAAGACCGGGCGGCTGGTGGTCGGTCAGATCGTTCTGGTGCCGAGCAGGGCGGTAGCCGACGCCGAGGTGAACGTTCCCGATCCGGCGATCGAGCGATACTCGAGCGGAACGCGGATGCACGTGGTCCGCCGCGGCGAGAACCTGAGCGTCATCGCGAAGCACTATCACACGACCGTGAAGTCCCTGATGCGGCTCAACGGGCTGCACAAGGCCATGATCTTCCCGGGACAGTCGTTGGTCGTGAGCGGCCATGCCAGGAAAGCACGGCGACGTTCCGGGGGGGAGTCCCGACCGCACTCCAGCCACTGACGATCGGTGCCTGCGGCTTCAGGGCGTGATCATTCGATCACGCCGTTTCCCTTGTAGCCCTTGGTCAGGACCCGATCGTAGCCGTTGGAGGGATCGATGCCCTGCTCCAGCGCGCTCTTCACCGCCACCTCGCCCCGGTTGTACACCAGCAGCGCGAGCTTGGGATCATTGTGATACTCGGTGATCAGCGTGCGGAGGTAGCGGAACCCCACCCGGAGATTGGTCTTCGGATCGTAGAGCCGCTCGCGGGTGATCCCCCGGTCGAAGAAGCGCGCGGTGGGCAGCATGAGCTGCGTGAGCCCGACGGCTCCCACGGGGCTGGTGGCGTGCGGGTTGAAGTCGCTCTCCAGCTTCACCAGCCGGAAGGCGAGCTCGGGGTCGATGCCCTCTGCCAGTGCGGCGTCCAGGACGTTGCCGGCCACATTGGCCGGAATCGCGAAGCGCGTGGAGAAGTGGATGATCTTGTCCGCGCGCTCGTACTGGGCGCGGAGCAGGTCCAGATTTCCCTTGGTGGTCTCGAGCTGCTGCCGCAGATCGTGGGAATCGCTGCCGCCGAGGAACGAAAACCGCGAGGTGCTGCCGGCGTTGCCCGCGACTTCGGCGCTGGCTGTCTCCGGCCGGCGGTGGATCAGAATCAGCGTCACGACAACGACCAGCACGGCTCCGGCCGCAGAGCGTCGGATGCGCTGCCGGCGCCGGATGATATCGCCCCGGTGGACGTACGTACCACGAAGGTTACGCATAAGTCTTTATTGGGCAACAGGTTGAGTACTGCTGTACTGCCCGCTACACCCACACGATAAGGGGCAAGCGGGGTGCCATCAACCCCTTGACCAATCGCCGAGCTTGCCACCTGACTTTTGTACTAGCACGATCTGCGACAGTTCCATGGCCCGATCCAGCCCCTTGGCCATATCGTAGATAGTGAGGAGGCATACGGTTACGGCAGTCAGGGCCTCCATCTCCACACCCGTTTTCCAGGTTGCCCGCGCTGTGGCCTCGACCCGAATGCCCGGGAGAGCGCGGTCCGGAACGAGCGAGATCTGGACGTCCGTCAGGGGAATGGGATGGCAGAGGGGGATCAGTTCGGAGGTCCGCTTCGCGGCCATGATCCCGGCGATTCGCGCAACCGCGAGCACATCGCCCTTTGCCAGTGCGTTCGATTCGATGGCCGAGAGGGTCTCGGGTCGCATCCGGATCGCCCCGGTGGCGCGGGCGCGTCGTTCGGTCGCGTCCTTCCCCCCGACATCCACCATCCGTGCCTCTCCCCCAGGGCCGATGTGCGAGAGCGAGGCGGCGCCAGGCTCCCTGGAGCTCATTGGAGCAGCCCGGAAAGCTGCCGGAGCAGCGCGGCGCTCACGAGCTGTGGATTGAGGTTGCCCTCGGCCTGCTCCTTGGCACGCTCCACAGCCAGAACCGCTCGCGCGGCGCCGACGGCGGCTGCCTCGTCGCGGCGCACGGAGGCGGCACGAGCTCGCTCGTGCAGGAGCGTGGCGACGGCGTCGAGGGTGTCGGAAAAAGCGCCGCGGGCCCTGCTGACACCCTGGCCGAGGGCCACCTCGTAGCGACTGGACCTGTCCGAACCGGACGCCGCCTCGATAAAGCGATGCGCCTGCCGGAGCGCCTGCGACCACGCCTCATGCGCCAGCAACCGGCCGGGGGACCCTGCAGCGGCGAGGACGAGATCATCCACGCTGCCATCGAACCCCTGGTCCCGCAGGGCGTGCTGCATTGCGGGGTCCGACACAACCTGGCGAACCGCGGAGTCGGACAGCGGCGGCACCCGAAACGCCACGACGCGCGATCGTACCGTCGGCAGCAGTGCGCCCGGCTCGCTGGACGTGAGCACGATGGTGGTATCGACCGGCGGTTCCTCGAGCAATTTGAGGAACGCGTTCGCCGACTGATCGGCGCCGGTCTGCGGCACCATTCGCTCGGCATCCCCTATGACGTACACCTTCCGCTGCGCCATGGCCGGGGACATGGCGGCCGATTGCACGATCTGCTGGGTGGTGGCGATGAAGATGCCGTCCATCCCTGCACTGGGCGGATAGATACCGTTGTGCACGGCTCGCTCGGCGACGGCTTCCGCATGATCCTCTCGGATCTCACTCGCCGATGCCTCGCCATCCTTCAGTCGCGGCCGCGGAAAGAACCAGTGCAGGTCGGGATGCGTGAGCTCGACCGCGAAGCGGCACTGCTCGCACACACCGCAGGGGCGCCGGCCGGAGCCGCTGCAGAGCAGGCGTTGCGCAAGCCAGAGTCCCAGCCGCTGCTTGCCCACGCCGCGCGGCCCGTGCAGCAGTAAGCTGCCGGGCAGCGCGCCGCGTTCGACGGCCGCATCGAATCGATGGCGCAGCTGGTCATGGCCATAGAGGGGGATCATGGAACGGCGCCGGGTCGAGGGGGGAGGGACAGGGAGCGGAGGGGCTGCGAGTTCTGGGGAAGGGTAATCGCTCAGAAGAAGCGTGGTCGTAATGTAGACTCGGACCGCGGGCGCGGCTGGACCACTCGGGTCGCGGGAGGCGGCGATTCTCGCGAGATTCTCGAATGTGAGAGAACTACTCTCGCGAAGCCAGTCATCGGCCGCGGCCTTCAACCCCTCAGGTTCATGTTCTCCGAGATTTCAGCCAGCGTTTTCCTGCTTGCTGCAATGGCCACGACCGCGGCCGGCCAACGAGCGCGGGCGCGCGATCTCGGCGTGAAGCCGGGGATCTTCCCGCCGGGTCGCTACAACGCGATCACGGACGTTGACGGGGTACGGGTTGGTCAGTCGACGATGATCGAGGGAGACTCCATACGCACGGGAGTGACGGCGATCCTGCCTCACGGTGGGAACATCTTTCTCGATCGCGTTCCGGCGGCGCTCCACGTTGGGAATGGATTCGGCAAGGTGCTCGGCGTCACTCAGCTCAGGGAGCTCGGCGAGCTCGAGACGCCCATTCTGCTCACCTGCACCCTGTGCGTCTGGAATGCCGCGGATGCGCTCGTCGGCTGGATGCTGGAGCAGCCGGGAATGGAGCGGGTGCGCTCGATCAATCCCGTGGTGGCGGAAACGAACGACGGAACCCTGAATGCCATTCGCTCGCGGCCGGTCGGAGCCAGGCAGGTCCGTGCGGCGCTTGCCGCTGCGGCGCCGGGTCCAGTTGCCGAGGGGAGCGTTGGCGCGGGCACCGGGACCATTGCGTTCGGCTGGAAAGGCGGAATCGGGACATCGTCGCGGGTGCTCCCCGCTTCCCTGGGCGGGTGGACGGTCGGTGTGCTGGTGCAAACGAACTTCGGCGGGATACTCCAGGTGCTGGGTGCGCCCGTGGGAAGGGAGCTGGGACAGTACGCATTCAAGAACGCGGTCGAGACGCCGACCGAGCGCGGCGATGGCTCCATCGTGATGGTGGTGGCCACCGATGCGCCGCTGTCGGACAGGAACCTCGGACGCGTGGCGGCGCGTGCGATCATGGGACTGAGCCGCACCGGGTCGTCTGCGGCGAATGGCTCGGGTGATTACGTGATCGCCTTCTCGACCAATGCTGCCGTTCGGCGGCGTTGGGACGCCAGGCGCCTGCAGACCGACGAAGTGGCCAATGAAGAGATGTCCGGAATCTTCCAGGCCGTGGTGGAGGCCACCGAGGAGGCCATCTACAACTCCCTGTTCATGGCGACGACGGTCAGCGGGAACGGCCATACCGCGCAGGCGCTGCCGCTCGACCGCGTGCGCGAGATTCTCGCGAAGTATCACGTTTCGGAGCGGTAGACTCGGGCAGCCCGCGGCCGCGAATCCGGCATGCTTTCTGAGTGCACTGGCTGCCGTCTCAACCAGAGGTTCCCATGGGTGGCAAGCGTCCAGACCAGTATCACATCGATCCTGCCGAAGCCGGCGCGAGCGATTACAAGTGGCGGCACGAGGGGCGAAGCGAGGGCGAGCACCTGGCCGAGGATGAGAAGCAGAAGCTCAAGTCCAATCCGCACGACCAGCCCATGATTCCGGAAGCGGGGGTGAATCCCGAGCTACGCCGGCTGCGCGAGCGGAAGCAGGCGAAGGTGCAGCCCGAGCAGGAAGGCGAGCTGCCCGCAGAGGGCGAGTGACGTCACACACCGAAGATTCCATGACGGCCGTACTGGCGGGACGGCGCGTGGCAATGCTCGCGACCGACGGTGTGGAGCAGGTGCAGCTCGCGGAGGCCCGTGCGGCGCTGGAGCGCGCCGGCGCCACGGTCGATCTCCTGGCGCCCACGGCCGGCCAGATTCAGGCATTCAAGCACCATGATAAGGCCGATCGCTTCCGTGTGGATCGCTCGCTCGGTGACGCGCACGCCGGGGACTACATGGCGCTGTACCTCCCGGGCGGCGTCATCAGCGCGGATGCGCTCCGCGGAGACGAACGGGCCGTGCAGTTCGTCCGCGAGATGATGTTCGCGGGCAGGCCGGTGGCCGTGATCGGCCACGGGGCGTGGTTACTGGTGGAGGCGGATGCGGTCGCTGGCCGGACTCTCACCTCGTGGCCGTCGCTCCGGACCGATCTCCGGCACGCGGGCGCGCACTGGGTGGACGAGCCGGTGCACGTCGACGATGAGCTCATCTCGGGCCGCGGGCCCGCCGACATCGCCGCCTTCAACCAGCGGATGATCGCGGAGCTCTCCAATCGGCTGTATCAGACGCGCGCGGACGAGCTGTCTGAGGCCAGCTTTCCGGCGAGCGACCCGCCGCCGGGGCCCAGTGCCCTGGGTGGCGGGGGAGCCTGGCGCACGGCAGCGCCCGGGCGACCTGGCGACGCCGACGCCAGATCCTGACGGCAGCCCGCGTCGACGGTGACCGCTCTGCCGCGCCGCAACAGATCGCCGGGACGGCTTGGATTCGGCGTTCTGCTGGCGGCAGCGGCCGGGATGGGTATCGCTGGCGGTTGCGCTTCACTGGTGGGAGCTCGGACCGACCAGCTCGCGCGTGCCGGACCGGGCACGAGCTTCCACGCGATGCATTGGGACGGGCGCACGCGCACCTTCCTTCTGCATCTCCCACCGGAAGCAGCCAGTGGGGCGCCCCTGCCGCTGGTGGTCGTGCTGCATGGCAGCGGCGCCAATGCCAACACGATCATGGACGAGTCCGGGCTGAACTCGCGCGCGGACTCGGCGGGCTATGCCGTCGTCTACCCCAACGGTACGGGATGGCTGCGCTATTTCGTGCTCACCTGGAACGCGAGCGGATGCTGTGGTGAGGCCCTGGCGCACGACGTGGACGACATCGGATTCATCGGCGCACTCATCCGCCGGGTGACTGCCGCGATGCCGATCGACACCATGCGGATCTACGCCACGGGATTTTCCGATGGCGCACGGCTGGTGTATCATCTTGGCTGCGACCTGCCCGGAGTGTTCGCCGGCATCGCGCCGGTATCCGGGGGAATCACGGATACTACCTGCCACCCCGCGCACCCGATCTCGGTGGACATCTTTCACGGGACGGCGGACCGGCTGATTCCGTACGGCGCGGGCACGGTGCCCCGGCGTCGATTCTTCGCTTTGCGTCGCGGGCGACCGCTGGAACGTCCCTCCAGTGCGCCCGAGACCTTCGTCTTCTGGGCACAGCGCGACTCCTGCCCGTCGATACCGAGCCGCACGGTGCGCGGCACAGTGGTGACCGAGGCGTACGAGGGGTGTGCGGAAGGCACGGAGGTCGAGCTCCACAGCATTCGGGGCGGGAGGCATGCCTGGCCGGGTGGACGGCGGGGCTGGTTTCTCGGGCCGGAGCCATCGCGCGACATCGATGCCTCGAGCGAGATGCTGCAGTTCTTTTCCCGCCACCGGCGGCAGCCCTGAGGGTCGGGCGCGGCGCTTGCTTTACAACTTAAAGTACTTGCCTGTGTGAGTTCCCTGTCGTAGGATTGTGGCCATGAATCCGGTGCTGCCGATGCGCCCGCGCTCTCCCGCCCACCCACAGCTATCGTCGCCTCCCGAGATGCAGGAGCGGGCGATGGACAACCTTCGCTTCATTCGCGAGACGATGGAGCGAGCGGGCACCTTCACCGCGGTGTCGGGGTGGGGAGAGATCGTCATCGGCCTCACCGCGACGGTCGCCGCGCTGCTCCCGGAGCGCTTGGGCTCGCGTGCCTGGGTAGCCACCTGGCTCATCGAGGCCGTACTGGCCGCGGCGATCGCGACGGCTTTCATGGCGGCCAAGGCGCGTGCTGCGGGGCAACCGCTCATCTCGGGCCCCGTCCGCAAGCTGGTGCTCAGCTTCTCGCCCCCGATGCTCGTGGGTGGGCTGCTGACGGTGCTGTTCGTCGGGCGTGGACTGCAGGCCCTGCTTCCGGGTTCCTGGATGCTGCTCTACGGTACGGGGGTTGTGGCCGCGGGGAGCTACTCGGTCCGCATCGTTCCGGTGATGGGCACGGCGTTCATGGCGCTTGGCGCTGTGGCGCTGTTCACGCCTGCCAGTTGGGCGACACCGCTGCTGATTGCCGGGTTCGGCGGCCTGCACGTTCTCTTTGGAACCCTCATCGCGCGGAGGCACGGTGGCTAAGCACGGCGCAGTCCCGAACGAGCGTGGCGCGCCCGGCGCCCGCGCGGGCGATGGCCCGAGCACGGGTGATGGCCGCGACGGCAGCCCGCTGCGCGGCGTACGAGGGAAGGCCAGGCCGGAGGGGCCGCTGGCGCTCGACCGGTTGATTCACGAACGCATGCGGCTGGGGATCCTGAGTGCGCTCGCCGCCACGGACTCGCTCAGCTTCAACGACCTCAAGAAGCTGCTCAGGACCACCGACGGAAACCTCAGCGTGCACGCTCGCAAGCTCGAGGAAGCGAACTACATCGCCTGCAGCAAGTCGTTCGAGGGGCGGGTCCCCAAGACCGAGTACGCGATCACCGCGCCGGGCCGTCGGGCGTTCGAACGGTATCTGGACCACATGGAGGCGCTGATTCGTGCCGCGCGCGAGCGATGAGCGTCCGTTGAGAGAGATGACCATGTCGCGAACGTCTGCCGCGTCGACCGTCCACGTGGGACCGGGTCTGCACGTTGGCATCATCATGGATGGCAACGGCCGCTGGGCCGCGGCGCGCGGTCTGCCGCGCAGCGCGGGGCATCACGCCGGCGTGCGCACGGCGCGGGCGATCGTGGAGGGTGCCGTGCGTGCCGGTATCGGGACGCTCACCCTGTACGCCTTCTCGGCCGACAACTGGTCGCGGCCCACCCCGGAAGTTCGCGCCCTCATGCGGCTGCTGCGCCGCGCGCTGCACGCCGAATCCAAGCGGTGCCTCGAGAATGGCGTGCGGCTCAGCATCGTCGGCCGCCGTGATCGACTGCCGGCGCCGCTCCGGAACGCCATTGCGGATGCGGAGGCGCTGACGGCGCGGGGGCGTAATCTGCATCTGCGGGTGGCCATCGATTACTCCGCGCGGGATTCAATCGTGCGGGCCGCCGAGCGTTATGCCCAGCTGCAGACCGCTCGCGCGACGAGCACGGGAGGGGCCGAACCGCTGACGCGTGAACAGTTCACGGAGCTGTTGTCGGAGGCGCAGCACGACGCGCGCCGGGTGCCCGACGTTGATCTTCTCGTCCGCACCGGTGGCGAGCAGCGGCTCAGTGATTTCATGCTCTGGGAGTGCGCGTACGCGGAGCTGTACTTCACGTCCTGCATGTGGCCCGACTTCGGCGAGGACGAGCTCCTCGCGGCCCTGCGTGCCTTCGACGCGCGCGAGCGGCGTTTCGGCGGAGTCCCCGAACAGGTCGCGAGCTGACCCGAGGCAAGGCGGGTCGCGGGCAGGGGACCCCTAGCCCTAACGCGCCCGGGTGTGAACATTCTTGCGCGATGACACGCCTCCCGACGCCTCCGGCGGCGAGCGCGCCTTCGCGCATCTCGACGATACCTCTGCCGCTCACCGGGCGGGCCAGGGAGCTCGCCGCGCTCTCGTCGGCGTTGCAGGACGTGGAGGCGGGGCGAGGGGGAACCATCCTGCTGGCCGGTGAAAGCGGCGTCGGAAAGACGCGGCTGGCAACCACGCTGGCGGAGCACGCCGGGAAGCGTGGATTTCGAGTGGCGATCGGCCGCGCGTACCCGGTGGAGACGGGCGTGCCGTACGCCGTGTTCTCCGACGCCCTCACCCCGGTGCTCCGCGCGCTGGAGCCGTCGCTCCTCTCCTTGCTCACACGCGGCGGGGTCGCGGAGCTCACGCATCTCCTGCCAGCGCTCGCCATCGGCGAGCACGCGGCACCCGCCGCGCCGCGCGGCGACCCGGCGGAAATCAAGGCGCGCCTGCTCTGGAATTTCTCGCAGTTTCTCTCCCGATTCGCGGCGCGAAACCCCCTGCTGCTGGTCCTGGAGAACCTCCACTGGGCGGACAGCGCTTCGCTCGAGCTGCTGCACTTCGTTGCCCGGCAGGCGGGCGGCGACCGCATCCTCATCATCGGCACCTACAATGACGCTGAGACGCGCAGAACCGATCCGCGCTCCACATTGAGGATGATGGAGGGATCGCTGGCCAATCTTGGCCGCGCTCGCGTAATGCGTCTGGGACCGCTGGACGAGGCCGCAACGATCGATCTGGTCGCGGGCGCTCTGTCCGCTGATGCCGCCCTGGTGAAGGACGTTGGCAGCCTGGTGTATCAGCGCACGCGCGGGAATCCGTTCTTCATCGAGGAGACGCTCAAGAGCCTCGCCGAAGACGCGAGCCAGCGAGCGCGGGTGATTGCCGGAGAGGCGGAAGCTCTGGAATTACCACGCACCGTGCGGGACGCGGTACTCGGTCGCGTGGGCACCCTGAGTGAACCGGCACGGGCGCTGGCCGATCTCATCGCCGTGATAGGGACGCGCGTGATGCATCGCGCGCTGGCCGCCGTGAGCGCACTGCCGGAGCCCGCACTGCTGGCCGGGCTGGACGAGCTGCGCCGCAGCCGTGTGCTCGAAGAGATCGCGGAGGACGGCACGATCGTCTACGATTTCAGCCATCCGCTCTTTCGTGAGACCCTGTACGCCGAGCTGGGGCTGGCGCGCGCCCGCGCACTGCACTCCACGGTAGCCGAAGCGCTCGAGCGGTTTCATGGAGCGTCCGCGCCGGCCCACGCGGACGAGCTGGCGTTTCACTATCTGCGCGCCGATGCCACGGGCCTGGCGGCAAAGGCGGTGCGGTACCTGCGTGCGGCGGGAAGGAACGCGATGGCCAAGCACGCCAACCGCGAGGCGGCGGACTATCTCGCCGCCGCGCTGGAGCTCACGGGGAATGATCGAACGGCGGCCGGCGTTCAGGGCTCGGCGGCTTCGCTCACACTGGAGCTCACGCTCGACCTGGCGCGCGCGCGGTTGCGCCTCGGCGAGTACGATGCCGCGCTCGCGCTCTGGGCGAGCGCCGCTGCCGAGGCCGAAACCTGCGGGCTCACGTCGCGCCTCGGCACCATTCGCCGCAGCATGGGCATGGCCTCGTTCTGGAGCGGCAGGCACGAGGAGGCGCTCGCGCATTACGAGGCTGCCATAGCCGCGGCGGTCGCCGCCGGGCAGCCGGCCACCGAGGCGCGCACGCTGGTGGCGCAGGGAATGTGCTTCCAGGGGCTCGGCCGCCGTGACGAGGCCCGGCAGGCGGTGCTGCGCGCGCTCGCGATCGCGGAGCGCGTGGGGGACCCCGGACTGCTCGCGCGCGTACACCGCGCGCTCCTGCTGCTCTTCGTCTGGACCGGACCACCGGAGGAGGCGCGGAAGCACGGTGCGCGGGCCATCGAGCTGGCGGAGCAGTCCGGCGAACGCGGCGTCGCATGGTCGGCCCACTGGGCACTTGCAATGCTGGCGGGCCTCACGGCGCACGCGCACGAGGTGCCCGCACACCTTGCCGAAGCCCAGCGACTTGCCGAAGAGTTGCGATCACCGTTGCTGCGTGTGTGGACCGCGGAAGTGGCGATCGAGTACCACGCCGGCATCGGCGACTGGGACAGCGCGGTGGCGGAGGCCGAACGCACCGTGGCGATGGCGCGGGGCCTGGGCCAGCGCACGTTGCTGCCACGGGTGCTGGTGTGGCTCGGGCTGCTCCACTTCGGGCGCGGCGACGTGCAGCGCGGCAAGGCATGCGTGGACGAGGCGTGGACGCTGGCTGGCGCGGACAGCGCGGATACCGCACCGACCGCGGACGTGCATTCCATCGTTCCCGCGCACACCGGGCGCGCAGCCTACCACCTGACGATGCAGGAGTACGTCGATGCCATCCGCATCGGCGAGCGCGGCCTCGCCATCGCGGATGCATCGGGATACGTGGTCTGGGCCATTCATCGGCTGATGCCCGTGATCGCCGAGGCCGCGCTCTGGAAGAGCGATCTCAAACGCGCGCGGCGGCTGGGCGAGCGACTGCGCCGCGACTCGGAGCGGCTGGGCCACAAGCTCGGGCTCGCGTGGGCGGACGCGTGCGACGCGCTCGTGGAGCTGCTGCACGGAGACAAGCATCGTGCCGTGGAGCGGCTGCGCCACGTCGCCGAGCAGCTCGAGGCGGTGCCGTACGTCCCGGATGCGGCGCGGGTGCGCCGGCAGCTGGCCCGTGCGCTGGCAGAGACCGGCGATCGTGACGGCGCGACGCGCGAGCTGCGCCGCGCGCACGAGGTGTTCGCGCGACTTGGCGCACAGCCGGAACTGGACGCCACGCGAGAGCAGCTCCGGCAGCTGGGTGCACGGCCGCCGGTGCGTACGTCCGCCACGGGCGTGGGGGGGCTCACGGGGCGCGAGCTGGAGATCGTCCGGCTCGTCGCGATGCGCCGCTCGAACAAGGAGATCGGCAAGGCGCTCGACATCTCGGCGCGAACCGTGAGCACGCATCTCTCGAACATCTTCGGCAAGCTGGGCGTCGCATCTCGCGGCGAGCTCGCGGACTATGCCCGGGAGGAGGGGCTGGTCGCCGGCTGAGGCGCGCGATCCAACCACGAGCGCCGGGGTAACCTCCACTCATGCGATCCCTCATCTCCTCCTGGCCGACCGCCGCGGCGAGCGTCGCGTTCACGGCGGCGGTCGCATGGCCGCTCGCCGCTCAGGGTCCCGGCCGAAGTGCCGCGCTCCCCGACGTGAAGGATCTCCCGCTGGTGGAGGTGCGCGGCACCGCGCGCGCGGGCGACGCGATGGCGCTGATCATCTCCGGCGACGGGGGCTGGGCGACGATCGACAAGCAGATTGCCGGGGTCCTCGCCGACAGTGGCATTGCCGTCGTGGTCCTGAACGCACCGAAATACTTCCACACCAGGCGCACGCCCGAGGAGGCGACACACGACGTGGAGCGCGTGCTGGATCGATATCTCCCGCTCTGGCATCGTGACTCGGTGGTGCTGGTGGGTTACTCGCACGGCGCCGACGTCCTGCCGTTCATCGCGGCGCGGCTGCGCCCCGATCTCGCCGCGCGCGCGCGCGTGATCGCGCTGCTCGGGCCCGCGCATGGCGCGGACTTCGAGTTCCACCTGATGGATGTGTTCAGGGTGTCGCCGAGCCGTCACGCGCTGCCCACCCTGCCCGAGCTGCACCGGCTGGGAGGGCATCGGATTCTGTGCTTCTTCGGCACCGACGAGACGGACAGCCTCTGCCGCGACGCCGGAGCCCTGGCGACCGTCATCCCGCTCACGGGCGGCCATCACTTCGATGGGAACTACCGCGCGATCGCGGCGCAGATCGTCGCGGCAGTGGAGAATCGCTAGGTCACCTCCCCCGCGTCAGGCGACGTTCTCGATCGCCCACGTCCAGTAGATCGCGTCCTCCGGCGTCATGTTGCCGTACGGCACCAGGCGAGCGTCCTGGTAGCCGTACTGCCCGATGTCGAGCAGGTACTGCGCGCGCGAGAGGAGCGTGCCGCGGCACACGCGGTCCTGCTGCGGCGGACTGTCGGTGTCCGCCTGGAGGCGTGACAGCAGCTCTCCGATGACCTGCGGCGGCGTGCGGTGCCGCTCGGCGGGATACACGAAGCCGAAGCCGATGAGATGCATCAGGAGCACCGGCCAGTACTTGTCGAAGCGCTGCATCACACGCGCCCAGTCCAGCGCCTCGGCGCAGCTGCGCAGGATGTGCATCACGTCCGCGCCATCGTACCGCTCGCGCTCCATCAGAAAGGATTTCTGCCAGAGGAGCTCCTCCACCGGGGCGATCTTCACCGGCATGCCGAGCACCTCGGCCTCGACCGCGTTCCGGAACCAGCCGTCATCCACCCGGCAGATGCCGTTGCCCGAGCTCCACACCAGGTCCACGTGGTCGTCGCCCTGGCGTGCCTTGGCCAGCCAGTGCGGGAAGGTGACCTCGGTCCAGTAACCGGCCAACCGCAGCGCCTCCAGGGCGGCATCGCGATCCGCCAACTGGACGAAAAGATCGAAATCCTTGGTTTCGCGCACGATCCCCGTGTAGTGCAGCAGCGCGTGCGAACCGCCCACGAGAAAGGGCACGCGCGCGTCGCTCAGCACGTGCAGCGTACGCCTGTAGAACGTGTTGGTATCGCGACCGGGATCGTCGAACGTGGACTGATACGCCATGTGCGGCCTTCGCCCGAGTGGGTGCCTGCACTGCCGGAATAGCAATTCCGGGGCTACGGCGCGGCGCCGGCGCCCCCGGTGGCCCGAATCTGTCGGTAGGATGGGCGACCAACCGCACCCGGACGGAGACGAGAGACCCCCATGGCCATGGCAAGCGACGTGGTGAGGCTGGCGGCAGTGGGCGACATCCACTACGCCAGGGACTCGCAGGGGATGCTGCAGCCCCTGTTCGCGCAGATCACCGAGAGCGCGGACGTGCTCATTCTCGCTGGGGATCTCACCGATTATGGACTCGCCGAGGAGGCCCGGGTGCTGGCCCGCGACCTGACGGCCGCCGTGAAGATTCCGATCGTGGCCGTGCTGGGAAATCACGACTTCGAGTCCAACCAGGAGCAGGAGATCGTTCATCTGCTCAGCGACGCGGGCGTGAAGATGCTGGACGGCGACACCTTCGAGATCCATGGCGTGGGGTTCGCCGGCGTGCGTGGGTTCTGCGGAGGGTTCGGCCGGGGCGCGCTCGGCGCGTGGGGGGAGCGCATCATCAAGGAGTTCGTGCACGAGGCCATCAACGAGGCGCTGAAGCTCGAGTCGGCGCTCTCGCGCCTGAGCAGCGATCATCGGATCGCCATCCTCCACTACGCCCCAATCCGCGAAACGGTCGAGGGGGAATCGCCGGAGATCTATCCGTTCCTCGGCTCCAGCCGCCTGGAGGAGCCCATCACGCGATTCGAAGTTGCCGCGGTCTTCCACGGGCATGCGCATCGAGGCACGCCGGAGGCGAAGACGGCGAAGGGCATCCCCGTGTACAACGTATCGCATCCATTGCTCAAATCGAGCTACCCGGACCGGCCCGCCTTTCGGCTGTTCGAGGTGAAGACCGCGGCAGCGACAGTTTCCGGCGAGCCGGGGGCGACCGAGATCACCGAGCGCCGCCCGTCGGGCCGCCGAAGCAGCGACCGGGCGTAGCATCCCGCGGGAATGGGCCGGCGATGTCCACGGCGTGAGCACGCCCCTCGCGCAGCCCGGCGCTCCTCAGCGGCAGGAGGACTGGCCTTCGGTGGCCGGAACCTCTCCCGACTCCATGTACTCCTTGAAGCGCTGCATGTCTTCCTGGAGGAGGGCATCTGGCGCGTGACCGAAGAGCTTCGCGATCGAGGACATGATTCGCGCGCCGGGCAGCTCGTAATCGATGGCGATCCTGACCTCGGTACCGCGATCCCCTGGAGCGGAGCGAAAATGCACCGAGCCCGCCTGTGCCACGTCGGAGTCACCGACGGTCTTCCAGGCGATGATCTGGTTGGGTACGTCGTTCACGATCACGGCGTCCCACTCGACGGTCTTGCCGCCCGGCGTCCGGGCCACCCAGTGCGAGTGCTGATCGTCCGTGCAGTGCACGGACACGAGGTGCCGCATGAACAGCGGCAGATTGGAGAAGTCGCGCCAGAACCGATACAGCTCCTCGGGCCGGCGCAGCACAGTGACGGAGTCCTCGATTTTCACGGCCCGGCGAGCGTTCACGGTGGCGGCGCGACTCGTCACACCATCCGCCCCATGCGGTATGGCGCCCGGTCGGTTTCGATTGCCAGAGCCCATCGTCGACCTCCTCGCATGGCTGGGAGCGCTCTGCGCAAGACCTATGCTGAGGCGGCGCTCGAGGTGCCGTCCGTCGACTGACCGGTGCCGTCGCTCCGCGCGTCACGGGTGATGGACCGCAGGTAGAAGTTGGCGCGCTCGAGATCGGCACGGAGCTGCTCCTCGCGCGGCTGCAGCATCAGGGCGCGCACGGCCTGCGCGAGTCGCGTGTGCGCGGGATCGTAACACACCTCGATCTCCACGCGCGTGCCGCCGGTGCTCGTGGGTGCGAAGCGCAGTGTCCCGCTGCACTCCACCGGCGAGTTGCGCACGCTGTGCCAGGCGATCACGGCATTCGGCACGTACTTCGTGATGACGGCATCGAATTCCACGACCTCTCCGGCAGGAGACAGGACCTCCCAGTGTGATCGGCCATCCTGAAAATCCTCGACGCGCTTGAGCGACTGAATGATGCGCGGGAAGTTCTCGAAGTCGTGGCAAAAAACGAACACGTCGTGCACCGGAAGGTCCAGCACCAGCGTCGTGCGGATGTGAACCCCGCGTCGCGCCGCCCCGGCATCGATCACGCGGCGGAACAGGCGGGGCGCAACGATCCCCGCGATACAGGCGGCGCCGAGCAGTTTGCTGGCGAGCCCGCGCGCACCGCGCTGTCCACCGGCGTAGCCCACGATGGCGCCGCCGACGATCGCGCCCGCGATGTCGGCGGTGATGTGATCCCTCTGGTGCGCTTCATTGCTCATCCTGCCCTCCGCGGCCGCGCCGCTCGCACCCCGAACGTCACTGCACCCAGGGCAAGCCCGGTGCCGCTTCGGCTGCAGGGGTCAGCAGTCGAATGAGCGCTCCACGAAGGACTCGAAGGCTGCCAGGGCGGCCGGCATGTCGCGTCGGCCGAATCCGATGCGGAAGTGATTGCCGGGATACTGGAACTGCGAACCGGGCAGGAGGAGTACGCCTTCCTGCTGCACCAGCGCCGTGGCGAGCCGGTCCGCGCAGGTTGGGTCCTCGTGCCGCAGCCGCGGAAAGGCGATGCTCCCCCCGCGGGGCCGCACCCAGGCGAAGCGCCCGCTCTGGCGGCTGAAGAACCCGTCCAGCAGCGGCAGGTTCTCGGCGATGATGGCCCGGCTGCGTGCGAGCACCCGATCGCGCGCCCGCAACGCCGCGATCGCGAGCACCTCGCTCGGCGCGCTCCCGCAGATGGTGGTGTAGTCCTTGAGCGCCGCCAGGCGCCGCCGCAGCATCGCGTCGTGGGTGGCGATCCAGCCGATCCGGAGGCCCGGAAGAGCGAAGGCCTTGGACAGCACGCCAAGGCTCACGGCGCGTGGATCGAGATCCACCGCGGCCGGCAGTCGATCCATCTCCTGCACCTCGAGGTATCGGTAGACCTCGTCGGAGAAGAGCGTGGCGCCGTGCCGGTTCGCGATCGCAAGCAGCTCCGCGAAGACATCGCGGGACGCCAGCGCGCCCGTGGGGCTGTGCGGGAAGTTCACGACGATCAGGCGCGTGTTGCGCCGCAGGGCCGCGCGCACCGCCGCCGGATCGCACGACCAGTCGGCGGGATCCAGCGGCACCAGGGTGACGTCGGCACCCACCGCGCGCGCCACCTCGAAGAGCGACTGATACGCTGGCCAGAGGACGACCGCGTGATCGCCGGCGCCGAGCAGCGCGTGCATCGCGAGGAAGATCCCCTCCTCGGCGCCCGCGAACGCCAGCACCTCGTCAGGCGCCACGGTCTCGTACAGCGCGGCAATCTCGCGGCGAAGCACTGGATGTCCGGGCGACTCCGTGTACCCCAGCCGCAGCGCGTCCCAGCGCGTTCGCGTCTCCGGGTCCGCGAGCGCCAGGAGCTCCGACAGGCCGTACGGCTCCACATCGGACGCACACAGCAGATGGCGCACCTGGAACTCCCAGCGGGCGAAGTAGCGCTCGAGCGCGAACTCGGGGAGCTCCCGGAGGGCCGTCATGTCGGGTGCTCGATCCCGAGGATCACGCGCACGGTGTCGCGGGCAATCAGCAGTTCCTCATCGGTGGGAATCACCCAGACCTGGACGCGCGAGCCATTCTCGTCGATGCGCCCTTCGGCGCGGTCCACCATCGCCGCATTGCGCTCCGGATCCAGGGCGACGCCGAGCCACTGCAGGCCATCGCAGATGCGGGCGCGCACGGCGCTCGCGTTCTCGCCGATGCCGCCGGCGAACACGATCGCATCCGCGCCATTCATCGCGGCGAGATAGGCGCCGATGTACTTGCGCGCGCGGTAACAGAACAGGTCGATCGCCAGCCGCGCGCGGCGATCGCCGTGCTCGGCCTCCTCCGCGATCAGCTCGCGCATGTCGTTGGTGAGCCCGGAGATCCCCAGCAACCCCGACTGTTTGTTGAGCATGGCTTCCAGCTCCGGCAACGACAGACCCTCGCGTGACCCGACGTGATCCAGGATGGCGGGATCCAGGTCACCGGAGCGCGTGCCCATCACGAGCCCTTCCAGCGGCGTGAATCCCATCGAGGTATCCACCGACGCGCCGCCGTCGATCGCACAGATGGAGCATCCGTTGCCCAGGTGCAGAGCGATGATCCTGGTCTGCTCGCGCGTGAGGCCGGTATGCTGCCGGTAGCGATAGGCGATGTAGCGGTAGGAGGTGCCGTGAAAGCCGTACCGCCGCACCTTGTGTCGCCGGTACCACTGATACGGCAGCGCGTACAGATACGCGCGGTCGGGCAGCGTGTGATGGAACGAGGTATCGAAGACCGCCACCTGGGGAATCCCGCGGCCGAGCACCGCGCGCGCCGCCAGAATGCCCTTGAGATTGTTGGGATTGTGCAGTGGCGCGAGATCGATGGTCTCCTCGATCCCGTGCATCACCGCCTCGTCGATCAGGGCAGAACGCCAGAACTGTTCGCCGCCGTGGGTAACCCGGTGCCCGACGGCTTCGATCTCGGCAATACTGGACAGGGGGGCGGCCGGTGCATCTCCGGTGAGCCACCCAAGGACATGATCCAGGGCCGCCTTGTGGTCGCGCAGCGGCACGGCACCCCGCGCGTCCGCACCGTTCGGGCCTGACAGCGTGTAGATCGCCTCTCCACCGATGCGCTCGTACTGGCCGCGCGCCAGACGCTCGTCCTCGTTCGCGGTCATGCGCTCGGCGTCGGTGCGCACCAGCTGGAACTTGAGCGTCGACGAGCCGGCGTTGAGCACGAGGACGTTCATGTCACCGCGCGGTGATCACCCTGCACCAGGCGTGCAGCCGCGGCGCGCGCGCGCGCGAGCGCATCCTCCGGCGTGGCGCCCACCGCCGAGATGTGGCCCATCTTGCGGCCGGCCCGGGCGACTCGCTTTCCGTACAGGTGCAGCCGGGTGTGCGGCTCCGCGAGCGCCGCGTCGAAGCGGGGTGGCACGCCGTCGCGCCAGAGATCTCCGAACAGATTCACGATCGCCGCGGGCCGCAGCACGGCGGTGTCGCCGAGCGGCAGGCCACACACGGCGCGGACGAGCTGCTCGAACTGGCTCGTCAGACACGCGAGCTCCGTTTCGTGAAAGGAGTTGTGCGGTCGCGGCGCGAGCTCGTTGACCAGGAGCCGTCCGTCGCGCACCAGGAACAGCTCCACGGCGAGCAGTCCTTCCAGCCCGATCGCCTCCGCGATGCCGCGTGCCAGCTCGATGGCCGGCGTGGTCACCTCGGACGGGAGTGGCGCAGGGATCACGGACCACGCGAGTACCTGGCGCTCGTGATGATTGAGCGCGGGCGGATATACCGCCGTCTCGCCGCCGGGGGCGCGCGCCACCAGCACCGAGAGCTCGGCCTCCAGTTCGAGGGCCTGCTCGGCCACCGCGGGCCGGCCGCCCAGTGCGCGCCACGCGCTCTCCGCGTCGCCGGGCGTGTGCACGCGAACCTGACTGCGACCGTCGTAGCCCCCATGATTCGACTTCACGAACAGAGAGCCGAGCCTTCGCGTCGCGTCCTCGAGCACCGGCACGCCGGTGACATCGGCGTAGGCCCCTAGCGGGAATCCGTGCGCGGCGATCCAGCGCTTCTGCACGGCCCGATCCTGGACGATGCCGACCAGCTCTGCGCCGGGACGCACGGGCGCATGCCGCGCCGCCGCCGCGAGGCTGGCTTGCGCGATCTGCTCGATCTCCAGGGTGATCACGGCGCAGTTTCGGGCGAGATCCGCGGCCGCTGCCGCGTCGTCGAAGCGTGCGGAAACCAGGCGGTCGACAACGGGCCGCGCGGGGCACTCCGGATCGGGATCCAGCGCGTGCACATCGTAGCCGAGCGTCCGTGCCGCCATGGCGGTCATCCGGCCGAGCTGTCCGCCGCCGAGAATCCCGATCGCGGCGCCCGGGAGAATGGGTCGCTGCTGGTTCACCTGGCGGGCGTGCCCTGGGATCGCGGCTCCGTATCGCGCAGCACCTCCTGCGTGCGCCGCGCGCGCCAGGCGCGCACCCGATCACGAATCTCCGGGCGGCTCGTGGCCAAGATTGCCGCGGCGAGCAGCGCGGCATTCGCGGCGCCTGGCCTGCCGATGGCGAGCGTTCCCACGGGAACGCCTTTGGGCATCTGAACGATCGAGAGGAGCGAGTCCACGCCGTTCAGCATCGTGGCCGGTATCGGCACGCCCAGCACCGGCACGAGTGTCTTCGCGGCCACCATGCCGGGCAGGTGCGCCGCGCCTCCCGCGGCGGCAATGATCACCTGCAGCCCGCGCGATTCCGCCTGTCCAGCGTATTCGAACATCCAATCCGGCGTGCGGTGGGCGGACACGATCCGGACCTCATGGGGGATCTGGAGCTCCGTCAGCACCTCGATCGCGAATTGCATCACGTCGAGATCGGACTTGCTTCCCATGATGACGCCCACCCACGGCCCCTCATCGGAGACGATCGGTCCGTTGGTTGGCTGTGCGGTGGGCATGGATCAGTGGGCTCGGCGGTTGCTGGCGACTGGAATAAAGGACAACCGGGGCCGATGCTCAACCTGGAAAACGGCTGGGGCCGCGTGCAAGCACGCGGCCCCAGCCGTGTCCTGGAGCTCCCCGAGTAGGACTCGAACCTACGACCACTCGATTAACAGTCGAGCGCTCTACCAACTGAGCTATCGGGGATTTGTGACTCCGAAAGGTAGCGTCACTGGTCACGAAGTCAACCGGCGCGCGGGGAGGCAGCGAGCTCGCAACTCCAACTCGCTGCGGCGCTTACCGCCTGTGGCAGAACGGTGCGCAGCCATCGTCCGGTGTGCGACGCCGGCACCGCGGCGATGTCCTCCGGACGTCCGCTGGCGACCACCTGGCCGCCACGATCACCTGCTTCCGGCCCGAGATCGATCACCCAGTCGGCAAGCTTGATCACGTCCAGGTTGTGCTCGATCAGAACGAGGGTATGGCCCGCATCGACCAGCCGATCGAATACCTGCGCCAATTTCCGGATGTCCTCCAGGTGCAGCCCCGTGGTCGGCTCGTCCATGATGTAGAGCTTGCGCCCGGTCTTTCGGTTGGCGGTCGCGAGCTCGCGCGCGATCTTGAGCCGTTGTGCCTCACCCCCGGATAGCGTCGTGGCCGGCTGGCCCAGCCGCAGGTACCCGAGCCCGACCTGCTGCAGCTGCCACAGCGCCTGCCCCAGCTTTTCCTCGTGGGGAAAGAAGCGAATGGCCTCATCGACGGTGAGCTCGAGGACGTCGTTGATGTTCCTGCCGCGAACGGCCACGTCGAGCACCTCCGGCTTGAATCGCCGCCCCGCGCAATCGTCGCATGGAACGAACACGTCCGCCATGAACACCATCTCGACCTCGAGATAGCCCGCGCCCTCGCAGGTGTCGCACCGGCCGCCGGCCACGTTGAAGCTGAAGGTTCCGGCGGAGTACCCGCGCTGCCGCGCCAGGGGAGTATCCGCGAAGATCCGGCGGATCTCGTCGAAGCCCTTGACGTACGTCACCGGGTTGGAGCGCGGCGATTTTCCGATCGGACTCTGATCGATCATGACGACATCGTCGATCGCGTCGGCGCCGATGATCTCGTCGAATTCACCCACGCGCTCGCCAAGGTGCCGCTTCGCGCTGTGCTCACCGCGCAACTGCTGCTCGAGGGCGTGCATCAGCACATCGTGGACGAGGGTGCTCTTGCCGGAGCCCGAGACGCCGGTCACGCACGTGACGGCGCCGAGCGGGATGCGAATGTCCACGCCCCTGAGGTTGTGCTCGCGCGCGCCGGTGAGGGTGAGCCATCGCGGCCCCAGACGCCGGCGGCGCGCCGGGACGGGAATCTCGCGCTGGCCGCTGAGGTACGCACCGGTGAGGGGGCTTTCGGACACGCGCGACATGGGCCCGGCGAAGACGAGACTGCCGCCGCGATCGCCGCTGGCAGGGCCGAGCTCCACCATGTGGTCCGCCGCGCGAATCGTCTCGGGGTCGTGCTCCACCACCAGGACGGTGTTGCCGGCGTCGCGCAGTCGATGCAGCAGCTTCAGGAGGCGATCGGTGTCGCGCGGGTGCAGCCCGATGGACGGCTCGTCCAGGACGTACAACGTGTCCACGAGGTGCGACCCTAACGAGTTCGCCAGCCCGATGCGCTGGGCCTCGCCGCCCGAGAGGGTGCGCGTCGCCCGGTTGAGGGTGAGATACTCGAGCCCCACGTCGCAGAGGAAGTGCACGCGGTCGCGCGCCTCCTTCAGGATGTGCGCGGCGATCTGCTGCTCGAACGCCGACAGCTCCACGGCGTCGAGCCACTCCAGCAGCCGATCCACCGGCAGCGCGCTGATCTCGGCGATGGAGCGCCCGCCGATGCGCACGTGCAGCGCCTCGGGCTGCAGCTTGCTGCCATGACAGTCCGCGCACTCGCGCGCGCTCTGGTACTGGCGCAGGAACACCCGGATGTACTGTTTGTACCGCTTTTCCTCGAGATCGGCGAGGAAGGGAAAGATGCCCTTGTAGCCGCGCGTGCGCGTGTGCAGCAGCCGGTCGCGCTGGGCGGCGGCGAGCGAGTGCCAGGGCGCATCCATGGGGATGCGCTCGCGCTTGGCGAATTCGGCGAGGGCCCGGCGTTTGTTCTCATAGCGCGGCATGCGCCACGGGTCGATGGCGCCGTCGCGCAGCGAGCGCTCGGGATAGGGAACGATGAGCGCCTCGTCGTACTCCAGCGTCGCGCCGAAGCCGTTGCACCGCTTGCAGGCGCCGCGCGGGCTGTTGAACGAGAACAGCTGCGGCGACGGCGTCGGTGCGCGCGTACCGTCGTCGGGACACTCGAAGCGTTCGGTGAAGCGGAGGGGAGATGTGGCGCGTGCCGTGGCCGACGTGGAGCGGGTTTCGGCGAACAGGATGACGCAGTCGCCGTCGCCCTCGCGAAACGCCGTGCTCACCGCCTCGGCCAGGCGTCCGCGCGCGTCGTCGCTCACCGTCAGCCGATCGACGATCACCAGCGCCTCCTTCGAGAACGTGATGTCGATCGCCTCGGTGAGCAGGTCGTCCAGATGCTTCACGACGCCGTCGAGGCTCACGCGCAGAAAGCCCTGGGCGCGAAGGTTTTCCACCACTACTTCGTGGGTCACCTCGTCCGACATCCGGAGCGGGAACCCGACGAAAAAGCGTGCGCCCGCCTCCAGCGCGAGCACCGCATCGCACACGGATTGGACGGTGTCCGGGCGCAGCTCGCGGCCACATCGTGGGCAGTAGGTGCGGCCCACCCGTGCCCACAGCAGGCGCAGGTAGTCGTAGATCTCGGTCGCCGTACCGACCGTGGAGCGGGAGGTCTTGGTGGGGTTCTTCTGCTCGATGGCGACGGCCGGCGAGAGTCCCTCGATGGAATCCACGGCCGGCTTCTCCATGCGCTCCAGGAACTGGCGCGCGTACGCCGAGAGCGACTCCACGTAGCGTCGCTGACCCTCCGCGTAGATCGTGTCGAAGGCCAGCGAGGACTTGCCGGAACCCGAGGGTCCCGTGATGACGGTGAGCTGTCGCCGCGGGATCTCGAGATCGAAGCCCTTGAGATTGTGTTGTCGCGCCCCCCGCACGACGATGGCGTCCTTCATGGGACGAAAGGTAACGGCGCGCGGGCCCCGAAGAAACGCCGGAGGTGCCGGTGCGCCCGTCAGCGCAGCGAGCGCCTGAACAGGCGACCGATCAACAACAGCACGATCGCACCGAGCGTCGCGAGTGCGAGCGACCGCAGGTCGAACGTGCCCTGGCTCACGGCCCCCCAGCCCAGCTGCGCGCCGATCACCCCGCCGACGAAGGCGCCGACAATCCCCAGAAAGATCGTGAAGATGCAGCCGGCGGGATCACGGCCGGGGAGAATCCACTTGGCGAGCGATCCCGCGAGTAACCCGAGGATGATCCAGTAGAGCCAGAGACGCATGCGGGAGCGTACCTCCTCCAGTGCGCTCCAATCAAGTGGGGCGCACGCAACGGCCGGTACCCTGGGGGCACCGGCCGTTGAGCTTTCCGGAAGTGCCCCGCCTCAGGGCACCGTCGTGCGGCCGCGCGTCGTCAGGCGATAGATCCAGAGGAGAAGCAGGGCCCCGAGCACCGCCAGCACGATGCTCCACAGGGAGAATCCGTTCAGGCCACTCCCGGTGATCAGATTGCCGAGGAACCCTCCGACGAACGCGCCGATGATGCCGATGATGATCGTGACGATGATGCCGCCCGGGTCTTTCCCGGGCATGATGGCCTTGGCGATGGCGCCCGCGATCAGGCCCAGGACGATCCATGCGATAATGCCCATTTCAGCGCCTCCGGTGAGATGGGGGTCAAACTGCGCTCGCGCTGAACGCAACGGATGTACCACACGGCGCCCTCCGACCGGGGGACGCTCGGCTGAGATCGCGTGGTGCGCGCCATTAGCTTACGGGCGATGAGCGCACCCGCGGTCGCGGTCCAGGAAGAAGAGGCACTCGGCAAGGCCTACGACGCCCGAATCATGCGGCGCCTGCTGGGCTACGTGCGTCCGTACGGTGCCCTGGTAGCGGGATCGCTCATCCTCCTCGCCATCGAGGGGCTGCTGCAGCTCGTCGGACCGCTCATCACGCAGCGTGTGATCGACGTGGCGCTGCCGGCGCATGACGTGCCGGCGGTGGGACGTATGGCGCTGCTCTTCGTGGCCGCGCTCGCGGGCGCGTTTGCCGCGTCATATGGCGAAACGCTGCTCACGAGCCTTCTCGGGCAGCGCGTCATGCGCGATCTACGAGACCAGCTCTTCGGCCATCTCCAGCGGTTGCCGATCGCGTTCTTCGACCGCAACCCGGTGGGGCGCCTGATCACGCGCGTCACCTCGGATGTCGAGGCCCTGAACGAGCTGTTCACCGCCGGTGTGGTCTCCGGGATGGGCGACCTCTTCACGCTGCTCGCGATCAGCGTCATGATGCTCGTGGTGGACTGGCGCCTGGCGCTCGCGTCGTTCGCCGTCATCCCATTCGTCTGGCTCACCTCGAGCCTGTTCCAGCGTTCGGTGCGAAGCGCCTATCGCGACATCCGCACCCGGCTGGCGCGCATCAACGCCTTCCTGCAGGAGCGCATCACCGGAATGCGCATCGTGCAGTTGTTCGGGCGGGAGCCGGACGAGGCGCAGCGCTTCGACGCGCTCAATCGTGCACACCTCGATGCGCATCTGAAGTCGATCACGGTGTATGCCCTGTATTTTCCGGCCATCGAGGTGCTCACCACGGTGGCGCTGGCGAGTCTGATCGTCGCCGGGGCGCGGCGCGTCGAGCTCGGGGTGCTCACGGTGGGAACGGTGGCGGCGTTCCTCCAGCTCGTGCGGCGCTTTTTCGAGCCGCTGCAGGATCTCTCGGACAAGTACAACATGCTGCAGCAGGCGATGGCGGCGTCCGAGCGCATCTTCCGCCTCCTGGATACGCCAGCGGCGTTGGGTGTGGGGCATGGGGCGCGGGGAAGAGGCACTGCGGAACTTGTCGGGCGCGGCCCCGGCATACTTGCAGCGGAAAACGCCCTGCACCTCGCCCCGCCCTCCGCCCCCCACTCCACGCCCCACACCGTCACTGTCGAATTCGAGAACGTCTGGTTCGCATACGACACGGCACACGTGGCGGCGGCGAATCCAACGGGGGCGGACGGCACCGCCGCCGCGACCGGGGAGCGTGCGCCGGAATGGGTGCTCAAGGGCGTCAGCTTCCGCGCCGCCCCGGGGCAGACCGTCGCACTGGTGGGACACACCGGCGCAGGCAAGACGACGATCGTCAATCTGCTCCTGCGGTTCTACGATCCACAGCGCGGCCGGATCACCGCCAATGGCGTGGACATTCGCGAGATGCCGCTCGGCGAGCTGCGAGCGCTCATCGGATACGTGCAGCAGGACATCTTCCTGTTTGCCGGAGACGTGGCGAGCAACATCCGGCTCTCGAATGCGCTGAGCGACGAGGCGGTGGCCGCCGCCGCCACACGGGTGGGGGCCGATCGGATCATTCGCCGGCTCCCCGGCGGGTATGCCCACGTGCTCGGTGAGCGGGGCGCCTCCGTGAGCGTTGGCGAGCGGCAGCTGTTGTCGTTCGCGCGGGCGATCGCCGGTGATCCAGCACTGCTCATCCTGGACGAGGCCACCAGCGCGGTGGACAGCCTCATCGAGGCGGAAATCCAGCGCGCCCTCCAGGTACTCATGGCGGGGCGCACGACGATCGCCATCGCGCACCGCCTGAGCACCATCGTGGAGGCCGACGAGATCCTCGTGCTGCATCACGGACAGGTACGCGAGCGCGGAACGCACCGGCAGCTGCTCGCCAAGCAGGGACTCTACGAGCGTCTGTACCGACTGCAAACGGGCGTCCTGGCCGGCGCGAATCGGACAGAACGGACGCAGAGGGAACGCGCGGGTGCATGAGCAGCGCGGCATGCAGTCGCGTGCGTGCCAGCGCGCGGCGCGGTGCTTGCCAGCGTCGGGGTTGGTGGGATAGTTTCTGGCCAATGCCGGCCCTCCGCATCAACGATCGCGCGTACACCATCGGGCCCGGACACATCCGGCTCGGGGGAGGCGATGGCGTCGACATCGGCATCGGTGATGATGCGCGGCTTGGCGAACAGGCCGTGATCGACGTCGCCGGCGGACAGGCGAGTATTCGCCGCACCGGGAGCGGCGTGGTGAAGGTGAACGGTGTGCCGCTCGGCGCCGAGCCGATGCCGCTGATGCACGGCGATCGCGTGGAGATCGGCGGCCGCGAGGTGCATTACGCCGACGATGGCAAGTCCGGAGCCACCGAGTTCGTGTCGCACGCCGAGCTTGCGGCGCTCGCGCCCCGGCGCGCAGGCGCCCGAGCGACCACCAGCACGGGCGGACGACTCGTGTCGCTCGTCGACGGCAAGGAGTACACGATTCCCGCACGCGGCGTGGTGCTCGGTCGAGATGCGAGTGCCGACATCGTCATCCCGTCGAACGAGGTATCGCGGCGCCACGCGGAGATCGTGCCGGGCGATCGAGGCTACGTGCTCCGGGATCAGAGCACCAATGGCGTGTTCGTGAATGGCGATCGTGTGGACGGATCACGCGTACTCGCGCGCGCCGACGTCGTCCGCATCGCGACGGAGGAATTTCGATTCTATGCGGATGTGATCCAGGCCGCGATTGCGCCGTCCGCCCCGGACGCGGCCCGGGCGCAGGCCCCGGCGGCCCTCG
>DATEPM010000076.1:0-26555 GCA_035273185.1 Gemmatimonadaceae bacterium | reverse complement strand
GCGCACGCGCCGCGCCGATTCGTCGAGCAGGACGGCCAGGCGCTGGGACACGCCGATCATCTTCTCGCCGGCCGCCCCCAGGAGGACGTGCTCCACCTCGCGGTAGGCGGACCATGAGAAGGCGCTGAAAATGACGACGAGCAGCGCGGAGATGGCGAGCGGGAGCTTCCGCCCGATCGGTTGCAAGTGCTCAGCGATGCGCACGCAGTTTCCCGGAGAGGGTCATCACACCGAAAGCGTACGCGCGCGCTGGCCCATCCATGCTCCAGCGCGCGCCTCCGCATCGTCCCTCTTCCGACGCCCGTGAGCGCGTGAGGTCACCGATGCATCCCGAACCGCTCATCTCCGTGCTGCCCCGCGTCAGTGCTGCGAGGGACGGCTGCCCGCACGCGCGCCCTCCTCCAGCGGCCGCGCGAGGCGGCGCTGCCGCGACATCAGGGCTGGTTCCGGCGCCCGGGATTCCCGCGGCCCGAAGCGATACAGCAGCCGCGTGCCGTCCGTGCCCTGGAACACGCGCACCGCCGCGGTCTCCGAGCCGGCCGTCACGATCACCAACTGATCGCCGGTGTGGCGGCAGTCGAACACCGTCCACACGGCATCGTCGTGATCCACGAAGGCCACGTTGGGGCTTCCTTCCAGCAGGAACGGCTCGTCAGGCATGGTGCAGTGCAGGGTTGGCAACCGGACGATCTCCAGGCGGCAGAGAGATTCCAGGCTTTGCGGCCCCGCCTCACGGCGGGTGTGCTCTTGTCAGCTGCCTCTGATGCTCCTCGTGCGATAGCGAATGTTATCGTGTCAACGACTGGCGGCCTGTGTGCATCGTCACCGCCCCCGCCCCGCAGACATTCTGACCGCACGCGATCGGTCGCTCCGGGATCGCCGCTCGGCCGAAGTGGCCGCAGCGTGCGTGCGGGCCGCTGCGCGCGTGTGACGTTAGGCATGCGCCGCGCCGGCTGCGCCGGCAGCGAGCGAGGCCGGCGAGACGGGCGAGAGAGGGAGACGGGGCAGGCGGGCGAGACGGCGAGAGGCGAGGCGGGCGATACCGCGCGCCGCACGACGTACTCGACCGGGGCGCTCACGCCCTGCCGTGGGCATACGCATTGCTCGAAGTGACCCCGTCACCCATGCGCACCCCGCCCGGACCACCATGGGCTGGCGCCGCCACAACCAATCCAGAGGAGGACCCCGTGACCGTTCGCACCTTCGGACTCGTCGCCGGAGCGATGGCGCTCGGCGGGCTGATCGCGGCCTGCGCCGGCACCGAGCCATCGGCGCCCCGAGCAGTCCGCTCCGATCAGGCGGCAGCGGCGCCCATGTGCTCCCCGGATGTCGTGGCACCGGTGATCAGCTCGGTCGCGGCGAGCCCGAACGTCCTCTGGCCCCCCAACCACAAGTACGTCCCCGTGACCGTCAGCTGGTCGGCCAGCGACAACTGCACGCCCACCCCGAATTGCGGGATCGCCTCCGTCTCCAGCAACGAGCCGGTGAACGGCCTTGGCGACGGCAACACGGCCCCGGACTGGATCGTGACCAGCCCCTCCACGGTCTCCCTGCGCGCGGAGCGCTCGGGAACGGGCACCGGCCGTGTGTACACCATCGGCGTCACCTGTAGCGACGCGGCGGGCAACACCTCATCGCCGGGTCTCACCAGCGTGCGGGTGCCGCACGACCAGGGGCACGGCTGAGCATCGTCGGCGCGCAGGCTGGTGGTGCAGTTCGCCACCAAGCTGCCGGCCGGACATTCGGCTGAGGATGACTCCCACGTGCGCTGGCGCGTGCACGTGGGAGCCTTTCTTTCCGGGAGCATCGCAGCGTCCACGGGCTCGGCAGGCCTCCCGGCCCGAGCCCCGTTGCCCGAAGCGGTTGCGCCGCGATGCGAGAAGCATGCACCGCGATGCGAGAAGCGCGGCCGCGAAGCGAGAAGCCGCGCTCGCAATGCGAGAAGCCGCGCTCGCGACGCGGGAAGCCGCGGCCGCGACGCGGGAGGCGTGCACCGCGATGCGGGGAGCGCGCTCGCGATCCGGGAAGGCGCGCTCGCGAAGCGGAAGCCGCGCTCGCGAACCGAGAAGGCGCGCTCGCAATGCGGGAAGGCGCGCTCGCAATGCGAGAAGGCGCGCTCGCAATGCGGGAAGGCGCGCTCGCGACGCGGGAAGCATGCACCGCGACCCAGAACGCGTGCGCCGCGACTCGGGAGGCATGAATCGCGACTCGGGAAGCATGCGTCGCGAGTCGGGAAGCATGCGTCGCGAGTCGAGAGGCATGCGCCGCGAGTCAGGAGGCGTGCGCCGCGACTCGGGAGGCGATCTCCGCAATGCAATCCACGATCTTCGCGACGCAGAACACGTTCTCCGGCGTGCGAAACGCTTGCCGTCGTCAGGAAGGCGCCGCCATCGCCGCCGCGCGGCCCTTACCGCCGCTTCACGTTCATCCGGTCTAGCGCGCCGCGCAGCCCCCGCGCGAGCTTCACCGCGTCGTCGTTCGCCCAGAAGTGCATGAAGTAGAGCTTTGGGCTCTCGTCCAGCATGTGGCTGTGCAGCGCCGTGACGGTGATGCCGCTCTCCTGCAGCGCCCGGATCACCGGGTTCACCTCGCTGGCCAGCAGCACGAAGTCGCCGGTGATCGCGGCCTTTCCGCCGCCGGTCGGCTGAAAGTTCATCCCCGTGGCCACGCCCATCGCGGGCGGCACCTCGTGCCCGTGCTCGCGGATGGTCTCGCGCCGCGGCACGCTCACCTGATACACCCCGCCGTTCACGCTGCCGTGGGCGCCGAGCGCGCGGGCGATGCCGGCGGTGTCCAGGTCGAGCGGTGCCGCGGCCGGGGATGGCGCGGCGGGCGCGCCCAGCGGCGTGTGGCTCTCGCCCAGCGCCGTGCGGATGGCCTCCGCCAGCTTCACCGGATCGCCATCTGCCGCGATGTGCACGTACATCACACGCGGAGATTCGTGCTGCAGGTGGTTGTGCACCGCGGTCTGCTCCACACCCCCCGCTTGGAGCGCGCGCATCACCGGCCCCACCTCGTCCTCGGTGAGCACCAGATCGCCCATGGCCATGGCGTGCCCGCCGCCTACGTTCCGGAAGGCCACCCACGAACCTAACGCGAAGGCCGGCCGCAGCCGCACGTCCGCGAGGCTCACCTGGAGATCACTGCGGGGGAAGCCGTATTTCATCACGCCACCCGGCTGCATCGCGCCCTTGCGCCCGAGCGCCTGATCCACGGCGGCCCAGTTGCCGGAGGGCTGGCTCCGTCCCTGGGCCGCTGCGGTGCCCACGAGCAGCGCGGCGGAGAGGAGCGCGCCGGCGGCGGCGCGGATGATCCGATGCGGGCGGTGGCCTGGCTTCATGACATCCTCCGTGGGTGGTTGCGGGCGCATTCTGATCATATCGTTTCCAGGTGGGAAACGATACGTCTTCAGCACGCCGCGGAGGTGGCACCATGCGTCCGACCGGGAAGTTGCCCACGACGTGGATACATCGGCGTGGACCACTGCTCGCGCTCGCGTTGCTTGCGCTCGCGTTGCTGGCAGGTGCCGGCTGCCGCGATGGCGTGCGTGCGGAGTCTCGCACGCCAGGGGATTCGGCCCACACCGAACGCAGCGGGCGCGCGCAGCCGCAGCCTGCCTGCTCCGCCACGGCAACCTCGCTCACCCCGGGTGGCTGGGCGGCGCACGTCGCCGACGCGCCCGCCGATGCGCCCCGCGGCCCGCTCCAGCTCCTGGCGGACATCCCGCTCCCCGGGCCCGCCAACCGCTTCGATTACCAGAGCATCGATCCGGCCAGGGGCCGGCTGTACATCAGCCACATGGACGCCGGCCGCGTGGTGGTGTTCGACCTCGACTCGTCCCGCGTCGTCGCCGAGGTCGGCGGAACGCCACGCGTCACAGGGATTCTTGCCGTCCCGGCGCGCCACACGATCTATGCGTCCGCGGCGGGCGCGCACCAGCTGGCCGCCATCGACGACCGCACCCTGGCGATCACCGCCCGCGTGGGCGGTATCCGATTCCCCGACGGCATCGCCTATGCGCCCGCGGAGCAGAAGCTCTTCGTGTCCGACGAGTCCGGTGGCGCCGACGTCGTGATCGATGCTCGGACGAACACGAAACGCCGCGCCATCCCACTCGGCGGCGAGGCCGGCAACACCCACTTCGATTCGGTGTCGCACTGCGTGCTCGTCGCCGTCCAGACACGCAACCAGCTGGTTGCGATCGATCCCGCCTCCGAGCGCGTGGTGCAGCGCTACGGCCTGCCGGGATCCGACCACCCGCACGGCTTCACCCTGGACGAGCCAGGCCGCCTCGCGTTCATCTCCGGTGAGGGCAATGCCCGGCTGCTCGTGGTGGACCTCCGCAGCATGCGCGTGCTGGCCACCCACGAGGTGGGCGGCGACCCCGACGTGCTGGCGTGGGATCCGGGGTGGCGCCGGCTGTACGTGGCGTCGGAGTCGGGGGTGGTGACGGCGTACGCGGCCGAGGGCACGCGGCTCGAGCCGTTAGGCGAGCTCCGGATGCCCCATGCGCACACGGTGGCCGTTGACCCGCGCACGCACCGCGTCTATCTGCCGCTGGAGTCGCTGCACGGCCGTCCGGTGTTGCGCATCCTCGCTCCCGGCGCGGCGGCGCGCCGGTGAGCTGGCGCGCCCGGGAGCCCCGCACGGGATATCGCCTGCGTGCGGGCTGCCCTCGCGCGTGCGCCCTCGCGCGTGCGGCCGCACTCGCCGTGCTCTCCACCGGGCGCGCCACGGCGCAGAGCGACAGCGCCCTGCGTGCCGGCCGGGGCCCCACCGCACCGGCGGTGCTGTCGGTCGCCCGGGTGCGCGGCACGCTGCGCCTGGACGGCCGGCTCAACGACCCGTCCTGGGCCACCGCGGACTCCATCACCGACTTTCGCCAGCGTGAACCGGTGGAGGGTGCGCCGGCATCCGAACGCACGGTCGTGAAGGTCCTGCGCGACGCCGAGGCGCTGTACGTGGGCGTGCGCGCGTACGATCGCTCACCCGCCGCGATTCGCGCGTCGCAGCTCCGCCGGGACGCCGACCTGAGCTCCGACGACAACATCACTCTGCTCATCGACAGCTTCCACGATCGCCGCTCCGCGTTCGTCTTCCAGACCAACCCCAACGGCGCCATGTGGGACGCGCAGTTCAGCGGCGTGGACGACCTGAACGAGAACTGGAACGGCATCTGGGAGGTGGCCAGCACGCGCGACTCGCTCGGCTGGGCCGCCGAGCTGCGGATTCCCCTTCGGACGCTCCGCTTCGAGGCGGGCACCGGTGCCGCGTTCGGGTTCAACGTCCGGCGTTTCATCCGCCGGAAGAACGAGGAGACGCTCTGGCGCGGCTGGGGCCGAACCCAGGGCCTGTATCACCTGCTCGCCGAGGGCGATCTCGTCGGCCTCGGCGTCCTGTCTCGGGCGCGCGACGTCGCGCTCCTGCCCTACGTGCTCACGCGCGCCGTGGTCCCCGCGCATGACACCGCCGGCACGCGGCTCAGCGCCGGTTCGCTCGGTGCCCGGGTGGGCGGCGACGCGAAGATCGCCCTCTCGCCGACGCTCACGGCCGACCTCACCGTGAACACGGACTTCGCGCAGGTGGAGGCGGACCGGCAGGTGATCAATCTCACCCGTTTCCCGCTCTTCTTCCCGGAGAAGCGCGAGTTCTTTCTGGAATCCAGCGGCATCTTCGCCTTCGGCGCGGAGGGCCGCGCGCAGCTCTTCTACTCCCGGCGCATCGGCCTCGACACGCTCGGCGCGCCGGTGCCGATCCTCGGCGGCGGCCGTGTGACGGGCCGCGTGGGCCCGTGGACGGTGGGTGTTCTGGACGCGCGCACGGGTGGGTCCGACGCCGCGAACGATGTCGTCGTGCGCCTCACGCACGACCTCTTCGCGCGCTCCTACATCGGAGCCATGGCGGTGGATCGTTCGGGCCCGGGAGTGCCCGGCGCGCAGCGCGCGGGTGGGCTGGACATCGACCTGCCGCTCGTCGTGCGCGGTCACAACGTGGAGCCCAAGCTCTGGGCCGCCGCGACGAGCACGCCGAGCGTCCGCGGCACGCCGGTCGCCTGGCGACTCTCGACCGATTACCCGAACGACCTCTTCGACAATTTCATATCGCTCTACCGCATCGACTCCGGTTTTGCGCCGGCGCTCGGGTTTGTCCGCCGCACCGGCATCTGGGAAACGACTGGCCACATCGACTACATGCCGCGCCCGGGCGTGCTCGGCGTGCGGCAGCTGGAATTCGAGGCGCCGATCCCGACGTGGGACATCATTGCCGGCGAGCACGGCTCGCCTCGCACACTGGCCGACAGTCGCACGTGGCAGACCGCCACGTTCCAGTGGCAGCTCCTGGGCGGTACCCTCCAGCACGGCGACGAGTTTGCCGTGAAGCTGTTGCGGCTGATGGACGCGCCGGCGTCGCCCTTCGGCGTGTTCCGGGACATCGATGTCGCGGCAGGGCGCTACTGGTGGACGCGCGGCCAGCTGGAATACGAGACTTCCGCTGGACGGCCAGTGAGCATCGGTGCGACGTTCGGGTGGGGCGGCTTCTACGAGGGTCGCAGCACCGACGCATCGCTCAGCGGCACGTGGCGCGGCGGGGGACACGTGATCCTGGGCGCCGACCTGTCCCGTACGGAGGCAACGCTACCGGGCGGACACTTCGTGGCCACTCAGAGTGCGGCCCGGGTCGAGTACGCCTTCACCACGCGCAGCGACTTTCTCGGCTTCGTGCAGTTCAACAACGAGGACCGCCGCGCCGACTTCGACCTGCGGTATCACTGGATACCGAAGATCGGCGACGACCTGTTCGTGGTGTGGAGCTCCGGATACACCACGGAGGCTGGCGCGCGGTATCGGTTTCCCTCTACGCGGGCGCTCGGCCGTCCTCTCGATGGCGCGCTGGTGCTCAAGCTGGTACACCGGCTATAGCACCGGCTAGCCCGCCGGCGCCTAGCCGGTCGTATTGCTGTCGGCGAGGCTCGCATCGGGCTCGGCATCCAGGATGCGCTGCAGCCGCGGTCGCGAGATGCCCAGCCGGCGCGCGGCCTCGCTCTTGTTGCCGCGGCAGTGCTGCAGCATCGCGCCCACGGCCGCGCGCGTGATCTCGGAGAGCGTCGCGGGGAACGGGATGTCCCCCAGCGTGCTCGCGGCACGTTCGCTCTCTCCCACCGATGACTCTGCCACGTCGTCCGTCTCCAGGGTGTGCTGCCGGATCAATCGCCGGAAGCACTCCGGAGTTCGCGGACGCGCGGCCGCGCGTTACGACGTCAGGGCGTTACCGTTACGACCGCGTGCATCCACGGATGAATGCAGCACTGATACAGCTCCGTCTCCGCGGTGGTGGCAACATCGGTGGTGAACGACGCGCCCGCGGCCACGTGGTCGGCGGCCGTCAGCTGCTTGCACTCCGGGGCCTCGTTCGGGGTCCCGGAGGCGCTGTTGAGGCTGGGGACCTCGCCGCCGCCGAACTGCGCCACCTCGGTGAAGGTATGCACCTCTCCGCCATCGTTCACGGCAGTGATGGCCTGGCCCACGTGGATCGTGAGCGCGGCAGGGACGAACTGCCAGGCCGCCACGCGGTGGGTGGCGTTGAGCTCGTTGTTGAACGCCGACAGGGTGACCGTGCCGCTGCCCGTGCACGTACCGGGGCCGATCCCCGCGTTGAAGGTGGCAGGATCACACTTGTCCTGCATGCTCACTTTCGCATTGGCGGCGGGCGAGTTGGTATCGTTGCACCCGGCCAGGAGCGCGGGCGAGCAGGCGAGCACGAACAGACCGAGGGCACGACGCATACGACGGTTCTCCACAGGTGATCGGGATGCCGCTCGCGCCCGAGCGCGATCGCCGGGCGGCAGCGGGACTGCGCAATCGCGCGGAACGTCACGAGGCACACCTGGCGCAGCATTCGTACCTGTGGATGCCGTCGCGGGCGAGAAGCGCCTCGCCTGCGGCCGCCCCCGCGGCGAATCGTATCGCCGCGTGTCGGCTTCGACAGCGGCGCCGCGCCGAGGCCGGAACGAATCGTTGCAGTGTGCCGGGATCGCGGAACCGTACGGCACGCGTGCGGCAATCGCGTTCTGCCGTCGGTACCGGTGGCGGCCGTCTGTACTGACGTCTCTACGGCCTCGAGAGACGAGGCCCCTCTGCCGGGGCCGTACTCAGAGGTCCCCGAGCCCTCCCAGGAATGCCCGCACCCGGTCGAACGCGGAGGTGTGCAGCGACTCGGGCGGGGGCTGACGTACCAGGTGCAGCGTGCCCTGCCGCTCCACGACGTCCACGTCGACGTGGGCATCCTCGCCGCGCACGAACCGGAGGGTCGCCGTCGCGCCGCCCAGCCGCAGGCGGCGCAGGGTGATCTCCGGCAGCCAGGGCGGCAGCACCGGGTCCACCCCGAGCGTGTGCAGCGGCGCCACGGGCTGCAGCCCGAGCAGCGCCTGGAGCAGCATGATATACGCACTCTGATTCCAGAGCTGCACGGGGTTGGCGCGCGGATACGCGCCGGGCTGCGGAAACTCCGTCCGGGCGTAGCCACCCACGCACTCCGGGGTGCGCCCCAGCTCGTAGAGCTGCCCCAGGTCGAACAGGCCGCCCGCCAGCTCGATCGCGCGCGCGTCGAAGCCGTAGCGCTTCAGCCCGAAGACGATGCTCGCGTTCTCCACCGGCCAGACGCTGCCCAGGTGGTAGCCTAACGGGTTGTACGCCGGGTGGGTGGCCGCGAGGGTGCGCACCGCCCAGCCGCTGAACAGGTCTGGCGCGAACAGCCGGTCCACGACGCGCGGCACCCGCTCGTCGTCGATGATGCCCGTCGCGAGGCAGTGGCCCACATTGGACGTGATGCTCCGCGCCAGGCGCTTGTCCGCATCCATCGCGAGGGCATAGAACCCCGCCTCTTCCATCCACCAGTCGCGGTTGAAGCGCGCCTTGAGCTCCTGCGACGCGTGCCACAGCGCGCGCGCATCCTCGTGCCCCCCGCGCGCCCAGTTGAGCGCCGCCATCACCTGCTGCGCCGCGAACCAGTAGCCCTGCAGCTCGCAGGTGCCCAGCGGCGCCGGCACGGGCCGGCCGTCCTCGTACACGATCGCGTTGCCGCTGTCCTTCCACCCCTGGTTCTTGGTGCCCCGGCTGGAGCGTGTCTGGTACTCCAGGTAGCCATCGCCATCGGCATCGCCGTACTCGCGCGCCCAGTCCAGCAGCCGGCACGCGGTGTCCCAGTGGCGCTCGAGCAGCCGCTCGTCGCCGCTCCAGGCGAAGCGGTGGCCGAGCGCGATGATGTACATGAACGGGCTGGCGAAATCGGCGTAGTAGGCGCTGTACGGGGTGATGTCCAGCCGTGCGAGCGGCCCGCGGCGTACCTGATATGGGATGCGGCCGGGCTGCTCGTCGCGCCAGTCGTCGGTGCGGTGGCTCTGCAGGCGCGCCACGCGCGTGAGCGCCGCCGCGGTGAGCTCGCCCTCGTCGAGCATCGCCGCCTGCCAGCCGGCGGTGAACGCATCGCGGCCGAAGAGGGCGGGGTACAGCGGGATCCCCGCCTGCGGCGTCAACCACTCGTCCTCGGCGCCGTCCAGCAGCGCGAGCGAGCCGACGTCCGCCGCTGCCTGCCTGACGAGCTGCTCGAGCACGCCGTTGCGGGGAATGTCGATGCCGGTGCAGGCGGACGACCACGCCTGCAGCCGGCGCGCGCGCAACGCGTCGCCGTGGGCACCGCCGGCGGCATCGCCGTCGGCAGGATCGGCACCGTCGATCGCGGTGATCGTCAGGACGCTGTCCATGGCGCTCTGCGGCTCGAGCCGCACGCGCCTGACGAGCCGGTCGTCGCCGAGCTGCCACGCCCCGCCCTCCCCGCCGGCCGCCGTGATGCGCGTCGCGAGCGCGAGACGCGGATGCACGTAGCGCAGGCAGACGCCGCCCTCCACCGGTTCGCGGCGCACCTCGCCGCGCTGCTCCCGCTCGCCGGAGAACGCTTCCTGCACGTCCGCAAAGTCGGCGTCGAGAATCCACGCGATGCGCAGCTCGACGGCGGACCGGGATCGATTGGCCAGCGTCAGCTGCACGTCCAGGCCGTCCCAGCGCAGGCGCAGCGAGAGGCGGACGTCCACCGCGCGCTGCGGCACGCCGTGCGCATCGGTCCACGTGGTGTCGTCGGACACGTCGGTGCCCCCGCCGCCGAAGCGGGTGAGCTCGGGGTACACCAGCACGAAGTCCAGCTGCCGCTGATTGGTGCTGCTGTCGGCGCACAGCCAGGGCGCCGTTCCGTTCAGCTCCAGCCGCAGGACGCTGAGATGTCGCGCCTCCCGGAAGTAGTAGCCGGTGAGCCGATGGTCCTCGACGCACTCGCCGCGCGGTGTGGCCACCAGCATCGATGGCCCGTACCACGCGTATCGGACGTCGGCCAGCACGTGGGCGAGGGGTGTCGTCATGCCGCGGTTGGGGAGTGAGGAGCGTGTGATCGGCCATGGTCCATCGCGTCCGCTGCAATTCGTGCGGCGCGCCACCGGCCGGGAGCAGAACTTGCGGACTCCGCGGATTGTTCTGGCAATTCCTGGGCAAGCGGGAGCGGACCACTCGCGGAGGCGGGCAATGCAGAGCAGAGCGAGGTTGCTGGGCCACTCGGTTCATCAGATGCTGATCGTGTTTCCACTCGGACTGCTGGCGACGGCCCTGATCTTCGACCTCATCGCCCGCTTCGCGGGCCGCCCCGCCTTCGGGGAGGCGGGCTACTATATGGTGGCCGCCGGAATCATCGGCGGCCTCGCGGCGGCGGTCTTCGGCCTGACCGACTGGCTGGGCATCCCCTCCGCGACGCGCGCGCGCCGCGTGGGGGCGCTCCACGGCGTGGGCAATGTCGTGGTCGTGGTGCTCTTCCTCATCGCCTGGTTCGCGCGGCGCGGCCAGCCCGCGGTGCCGACGGGCGGAGTGCTCACCCTCGAGATCATTGCCGTGCTGCTCGCGCTGTGCACCGGATGGCTGGGTGGCGAGCTGGTCGACCGCCTGGGCATCGGCGTCGACGACGGCGCGCACGCCGATGCACCGAGCTCGCTCTCGGGCCGGCCGGCGCGCCAGAGCGCCACGGTCGACACGGGGGTACCGCACCGGGCCTGAGCGGCGCGGCACTGCCAGGCGATGGCGATCGCCGCCCGCACCGCCAGTGATCCAGCGGTGCGCGCGGCCAGCCACCCCAGGGCGTGAAACCCGACGCGACGGTCGAGCACTACCACCTGTGACCGCTACCCCCTGGAGGAATCGGTTCGCCGAAAGTACGGCGGGGCGCGTCGTGGTCCTGCTGCGGCGTGGCGAGATGACCGTCGACGAGCTCGCCGCCGAGCTGGGGGTCACCGCGAACGCCATTCGGGTACACGTCGCGTCGCTGGAGCGCGATGGCATGATCACCCGCACCGGCCGGCGCCCCAGCGCCAGCAAGCCCGCGTTCACGTACGGCCTCACGCCGGATGCCGAGCTGCTCTTCTCGCGCATCTACGCGCCGATGTTGACCGAGTTGCTGCACGTGCTCTCCCGGCGCCTGAAGCCAGCGGCGTTTCGTTCTCTCATGCGGCAGGTGGGCGCTGCCCTGATGGGCGATCGTCCGCGCCCCCGCGGCTCGCCGCAAGACCGTGCCAACGCCGCCTGCGAGCTCCTCAACGACCTGGGCGGGCACACCACGGTGCAGCGGCACGACGGCACCTACGTCATTCGGAGCTATGGATGCCCGCTGGCCGCGGCCACGCTCGAGCATCCGGAGGCGTGCCTGGCGATGGAGGCGCTCCTGCGCGAGTTCACGGCCCTGCCGGTGAAGAGCTGCTGCGCGGTGGAGGAGCGGCTGCGCTGCTGCTTCGCGATGCCCCCGGAACGCGGCCGATCCGCTCGCGCACCGGCGCGCCGGCATGCCTGAAAGGGACAGATTCCCAATGGTAGTTTAGGTTATCTCGCCCATGATGGCGGGATTCCGCGGTCGCCGCGAGCAGGCGGACCGCGGTTTGCACACACCGCCGGCCAACCGGCGATGTCTCGCAGGGTGCTGGAACGCTGGTCGCGGCAGGAGGTGCGCGTGTTCCCCGCATTCCGATCGATCCCTTCGAGGCGGCGCTGCCGCCTGCTGCGCCTGCATCGAATCATTCCGCTCGCGCCGGCGGCAGTCGCGTGGGCATGAGATGCAGCCAGAATCCTGAAGATTCATCCGTGCAGGGAGAGATGCATATGCAGTCCAACCATCCAGATTCCGGTCTCCGCTCCTCGATCGCGCCGTTCCTGGCATCCTCACGCACCCTCTGGCCTGGCGTCGCCGCGCTGCTCCTGACGGGACTCCTCGTGGTCCTGACCCTGGTGAGCTGCAACAGCGACCATGTAACGGGGCCCAACGAGCAACCACTCAACCCCGCGCTGATCGCGCAGGGCAAGACGGTGTTTCGCCTCGACACCTATGGCGACGAGAGCTTCTGGACGGATTCACTCCAGATGAACCAGGTGATCCAGAGCTCCGTCAGCCCGAAGACCGCGCTGTCCGTCGGACTGAAGGTGGATGCCGACACGCTTCCCGCGGCCGTCAAGAGCGCGCTCCAGGCCGGCCAGATCAATCTGGACGATCCCGCGACCACGGTCACGCTGCTCAAGCTCGGCGCGGTCGTGGGGGTCATCGGGCATGTGGACGCGAACAACAACCTCACGAGTGTGGGCATCACCTGCGCCCTGTGTCACTCCACCGTGGACAATTCCTTCGCACCGGGCATCGGCCACCGCCTGGATGGGTGGCCCAATCGCGACCTCAACGTGGGCGCCATCATCGCGCTCTCGCCGGTGCTTCCGGCCTCGGCCAAGGCGGTCTACAACTCGTGGGGCCCGGGCAGGTACGATCCACGCTTCAACTTCGACGGGAAGAACATGCCCGTGATGATCCCGCCCGCCTTCGGCATGCGGAACGTCGCCAAGGAGCTCTACACGGGCGACGACACGATCTCCTACTGGAACAACTATGTCGCCGTGACGCAGATGCACGGTCACGGGCGCTTCAGCGATAACAGGCTCCCCGTTCCTGTCAACGTGAACAACACCCCGCCGGAGCTCGTGACCACGGCGAAGCTCGCGGCGCTCCGCGAGTATCAGTTCAGCCTGGACCGGCCGGCCCCGCCCACCGGGCTCGATGCCGCCGCCGTCACACGCGGCCGCGCGGTGTTCACGGGCGCGGCGCAATGCTCCACCTGCCACGTGGGCGACGCATTGACGGACATCAACAACGGCAAGCTCCACACGCCGGCCGAGGTGGGCCAGAGCGCGGCCTATGCGGCGCGGAGCGTGACGAAGATGTATCGCACGACCCCGCTGCGGGGCCTCTTCCATCCGCCGCAGCTGCAGGGGCCGTATTTCCACGACGGCAGCGCGGCCACTCTCGAGGATGTCGTGAACCATTACGTCACGTTGCGTGGCCTGAACCTCACGGCCCAGCAGAAGGCGGACCTCGTGATATATCTGAAATCTCTATAGGCGGCGCGGGCGTGCGGCGACAGGCAGAGTCACGGCGTCCACGCGGACCGCGAGCGCTGCCGTGCCGCACCGCGCTCCTCCTCCTCGCCTGCGCCGTCGCGCTGACCTCCTGCGATTACGTGCGCCTGCTCCGGCCCAGCGTGCTGCGGCAGCTCCGGCCGCCGATGGTGCGCCTGGTGGATTATCTGCCGGAGATCGATGCGCAGAACCGGGCCATCGTCGGGCGCCTCTTCGCCACCGGCGGCCTGGCCCGGGCCTCGGTGGCCGCCGACGGGGTGATGCACGCCGCCATTCGCATCCGTCAGGATCAGTTGGTCTATGAGCCTTCCATCATCGTCATGCCGCGCGGCGGTGAGCTCGAGCTGGCCGTGGCCAACGAGGACGAGGCCGTGCACGTGCTCTACCTGCCGAGCAACGGCCAGCGGCAGGTGCTGGTGCTGCTGCAACAACGGGCGGGCACGGCGCGTCTCCGGCTGAACGCGCCAGGCCTGTACACCATCGCCTGTGCCGTCGGCAACCATGCGGGGCGCGGAGAGCTGGGTCTCATCCTCGTGCAAGGAGACACGCCGGCGGACGCCCGGCTCGATCGCCCGCGCCAGCGGCGCCCCGGCTCGTGAGGCATTCCCCGCGCCTACCGTCCCTCGCGGCGGCCGCCCTCGTGGCAGCCGGGACGAGTTGCGCGCGCCCCGCCTCCACCATTCCGCTCACCGAGCGCGCCCGCCCCGCGAGCGCGTATAACGCCCGGCTGGGGACGGGTGCCCCGCCGGTCGCGGCGACGCTGGACGCGCGTCGCATCGGGCGCGCGCGCGCGGAGCCGCAGAACTGGCTGACGTATCATGGCACCTACGACGGCCAGCGCTTCAGCGCGCTCGATCAGATCGACACCGCCAACGTTGCCTCGTTGCGCACGGCCTGGGTGTTCCAGACGGGCGCCGTCGGGCTCGTGGCCTCCCCCGCGACGTACGCGCTGGAGGGCACGCCGCTGGTGGTGGATGGCGTGATGTTCCTCTCCGGCTTCGACGGCAACGTCTGGGCGCTGGACGCCGCAACCGGAGATCTGCTGTGGCACTACCAGTATGCCGTGCCGCTCGACGTGCCGCTCTGCTGTGGCAACGTCAACCGAGGCGTGGCGGTCGCGCGCGGCAAGGTGTTCTACGCCACCCCCAACGGTCACCTGCTCGCGCTGGATGCGGCCTCCGGGCGCGTCGTCTGGGACCGCGTGTTCCTCGATGTGCGGGCGGGAGAGTCGTCCACCGGTGCGCCCCTCGTCGTCGGCGATCTGGTGATCGCGGGCAGTGCCGGCGCCGAGTACGGCGTGCGCGGACACCTGGATGCCTTCGATCTCGAGACGGGACACACCCGCTGGCGCCGGTACACAGTTCCCAAACCCGGCGAGCCGGGCTCCGAGAGCTGGCCCGCGGGCAGCGACGCCTGGGCGCGCGGTGGAGGATCCACCTGGGTCACCGGCACATACGACCCGGAGCTGGATCTCCTCTACTGGGGAATCGCCAACCCGGGCCCGCTCTTCGACGGTGCTCCACGTGCCGGCGCTGACCTCTATACGAACTCGATCATCGCCCTCCGGCCTGCCGACGGCAGCATCGCCTGGTACTTCCAGATCTCGCCGCACGATCAGTGGGATTACGACGCGGTGAGCGAGCCGATCCTCTTCGATCAGGGCGGGCGCAGGCTGCTCGCGCAGTTCAACAAGAACGGCTACCTGTACATCCTCGACCGCACCACCGGGCGTCCGGTACGCGTGGCGCGCTTCGCACGCGCCACGTGGGCGGACGTGGACTCGCTCACCGGCGTGCCGGCGGTGCGCCTGACCCCCTCCGCGACAGGCACCCACATCTGCCCGGGGCCGGCAGGCGCCAAGGAGTGGAACCACGCCACGTACGATCCGCGCACCGGCCTGCTGTACGCTCCCGTGCTCGAGATGTGCGGCACCTTCACCTCGCGGTCGCGCGAGTTCCGCGAGGGCGTCCCCTACTGGGGCGGGAGCGCGGTGCCGGACAGCACGGATCGCTGGGGCGAGGTGAAGGCCATCGACCCCTCCACCGGTCGCCAGGTGTGGGCGTGGCGCGGCACGCACCCGATGGTCGCGTCGCTGCTCTCCACCGGCGGTGGGCTCGTGTTCGCGGGCGAGCCCACCGGCGAGATCCTCGCACTCGACGCGCGCACCGGCGCCGTGCGCTGGCGGCTGCAGACCGGCAGCGGGATCCACGGCAGCATCATGACCTACGCGGTGCGCGGCCGACAATACGTCGCGGTCACCACGGGGTGGGGTGGGTGGGTGAAGGGCATCGCGCCCGAGCTGTCGGCCGCGCCGCGCGGCGGCGCGCTGTTCGTGTTCGCCCTGCCGTAATCCGACTCCGTTCGTCTCCGTGTCGGACATGAGCCCCTCCCGAGCTCATATTCGCCGAGCTACGGCGCTACGGCGTTACAGCCCGGGCCCGGTGCCCCGTGAGCTCACGGCGACCGGCGAGCTCTCGGATGCGGGCGGAGGTACGACACGCGATGGCCTGGATGGTCAGCGACGGGTTTACCGCGGCCGACGTGGGAAAAACGGAGCCGTCGCAGATCCACAGGTTGGGCACGTCGTGTGACCGGCAGTCCGCATCGACGACGCTGTCCGACCCGTCCGCGCCCATCCGGCAGCCGCCGAGCAGGTGCGCGGTCCGGTCGGCATGCCACGCGTCGCGCCCTCCGGCGGCTTCGAGAACTCGGGTCATCTGCCGCACGGCGTGCTCCACGATCGCACGATCGTTCCTGTGATAGCCGAAAACGACGCGCGGGATCGCAAGTCCGTAGCGGTCCTTCTCGTCATGGTGCAGCTCGACGCGGTTGTCCCGCTGCGGCAGCACCTCGCCGACAATCCCCAACCCGGACCAGTAATTGTAGTCGAGCATCTCGCGCCGCAATGCCGAGCCCCACAGGTGGCGCGAGGTCGCCATGCGGGAGGCGAAGTCGACCACGTGCGGCCCCACGACTTCGATCGTGTATCCGCAGACGAAATGCTCCTCCGGCATCGTCCGGTTGAAATGCTCGGTGATGGCACCGCCCGGCGGCGGCGCCTTGTACTGGTTGATGCGCTCCGGGAAGCGCGCGAACACCTGGTCGCCCGTGTGCACCATGAAGTAGCGGCCCACGCAGCCCGAGGAGTTGGCGAGGCCGTCCGGGAACAGCGAGCTCGCACTGTTGAGGAGAAGGCGCGGCGTCTCCACCGCGTAGCCGGCGACGACGATGTTCCGGGCTCGCTGGCGGTGCAGCTCGCGGCCGCCGCCCCGGAAGTACAACACGCTCGTCACGAGCCCGCGCTCGTCATGCTCGATCTGCGCGACCATCGCGTTCGGCCGCACCTCGGCCCCCGCGCGGATGGCGCGCGGGATGTAGGTGACGAGCACGGAGCTCTTGGCGTTGGTGGTGCAGCCGTAGTTGCAGAAACCGCGATAGACGCATGGCGCTCGATCGCGATGCGGTGCGCTCAGCGTGGCGATCGGCGCCGGCGCCACCGGAATGCCAAGCTTCGTGCAGCCGATGACGAGCACCTTGGCGCAGGCGTTGAGGTCGTGCTCACGCTGCGGGTAGCGCTTTCGCCGCGGCCCCCACGGGTAGAAGGTGGGCCCGGCGACCTGAAGGTCCTCCTCCACCTGGTCGTAGAACGGCTCGAGGTCGGCGTAGCCGATGGGCCAATCGCGCAGCTCGGCGCCCGCGATCTCACCCTCGAGTGTGCGGCGGCGAAAATCGTCGGGGTGCGCCCGCATGGCGACCATCGAATAATGCACGGTGCTGCCGCCCACCCCGTGCCCCGAGTTGTTCGAGCCGAGCTCGATGGGATGCTCTCCCGCCGAGATGCGCTCGTCCGTCCAGAACAGCCGATGCGATGCGCTCTCGTCGGAGATGAAGTCGCGCGTCGGGTCCCAGTGTGGGCCCGCGTCGAGGATGACGACGCTGAACCCCGCCTCGGCGAGCCGGGCGCCGAGCGTGCCGCCCCCGGCACCGGCGCCCACGATGCAGAAGTCCACCTCCTCGCGCGACCGGTCGCGCATCGCCACGCGCTCGCCGTTGATCCCGGGTGCCGCGAGCGTCCAGCCGTCGCCGACATCGCGCGTGCCGCTGGCCGCGCGCTGGGGGGCACTCGCGCGCGCCCTCACGAGGTCTTCCAGAGTGTCGGCCGCTCGTGCGCCTCCCAGGGGTCCACGCCCCCGATCCACTTGCGCACATGCCCCCGCGGCGAGGAGGGCCCGCTGTACCCCGTCTCGTTCCAGGCCATGGGATGCGCGTAGTAGGTCTTCACGATCGTCTCGCACAGCACGTTCGTGAAGAACCGTCTCGCGTCGAGCCCGTCCCACGGGTCACCGGGCGGGTCGCCGCGCTCGATCCGCCGCAGCACCGTGTCCTGCTCCTCACCGGACAACACGAGGAATGCGCGCGCGTGGAGCGACAGCGAGGTCGCGTCGATACCGGCGAGACCGGCGCGCCAGGCCTCACGCTGCGGCGGAATTTCCTCGTAGCGGTAGCCCTGCCGCCGGTCCTCGTGCAGCCGCTCGTCGATGAACGGGACGATCGGCACGCGCTCGTCAGGCGCCCGGTCCGGCTGCGGGATGATCCGCTCGCCAATGGCCGACAGCAGCGCGGCTTCCTGCGGGGTGAAGAAGCGGATCGGCGGGACCTGCTCCAGTCGCCGCCGGACGACCTCGCGCGTCTGGTCGTCCCAGTCCGGCGATGACCATCTGTCCAGGACGTCGTAGCCGGGGTAGCGCGACTGGAACGTGCCATCCCCGCTCTCGCCGCTTCCGGGACTACCGCCCGTACCTTCGCCGGCGCTCATCGCATCCGCTTCACAGCGGCCGCCATGGCCTCACAGCAGGTACAGCGTGGCCAGCCCCGCGGCAGCGAAACCCGCGAAGAGCGCCGGCGCCGTCATCGCCGGCCCCTCGAGGATGTTCGGCAGCGCCACGCGAAGTCCGCCCATCATCCGGTCGAAGCCGCGGAGGTGCATCCCGAGCCCGACAAACCCCACCAGCAGCGTCGCCCAGCACAACACCGCGACGGCGAGGAGCACCCAGTGTGCACGCGTGATGATGAGCCCGAGAATGGCCGCCGCTGCCAGCACCGGAGTGGTTAGCGGCGCATACATGAGCGGATTATTAAATGCTCCGCGGTAGTGCAGCGTGGCCGCCTGGAGCGCCGCGCCGAGCAGCGTCGCCGCGACCACGCAGAGCGCCGCGAGCCGGAGCGGGATGCCGAAGACTCCACGAGAGCCCGCCAGCCCCTTCGCGGCAATCATCGCCAGCGCGCCGACCGCCGACAGCGCGAGGGGCGCGAGGGGCGGAGCGTGATACATGACGTGATGCAGCAGCCAGCCGTAGCCGCCGGGCTTGCTGGTGATTCCAAAGTAGTGATGGTATCCGGCGCCGATCACCCCCGCAACGACCGCGATCCCCCCGGTGATGAGGAGGGACTGGAGAACCCAGCCCTGCCGCGGTGCGAGCATCGTCAGCACGCTCGAGATGAGCACGGCCACCCCGCTCGCAAAGGGGAGGTACTGCGCCCGCACGGCGAATCCGGAGCGGTAATGGCCGATGAAGGCATCGACCATCACGAGCACCGACATGATCCCCGCCAGTACGTCGATCCACTGGAAGCCCGACCACCCGAGAAAGGAGGTCATCGCGCTCCCTCTCGCAGGGGCGCGCGATTGGATACCGCGCCGGGCAGTCGCGGGGGCGGCGCGGAGGCGTGGCGCTGGCGCAGGTCGCGGTATCGCCCCTGCACGTTGGCTCCCCACCGGTAAACCAGCTCACCCCCCGAGTAGCCCTGCGCCGTCATGACGGCCACCGTCACGGCCAGCGCGGCGAGATACCACCAACCGACCTCCCGCCCCGCCTGCCAGAGCCGTGCGCGCCAGATCGCTGTCGCCGAGAGCATGCCGAAGAACGTGGGGCCGAGCGCCATGTGCAGGCGAAGGTATGAGCGCGCCTCCCCCTCGCCGATGTCCAGACCGAGGCGCGACGCGACGCCGGTGGCGAGCGTCGCTACGGTGGCGATGACGCCGAGCGCGAGCGTCCACCAGGCGGCCGCCGCGAGCCCGCGCGCGTGGAGCAGGCGCCCCAGGAGGTCGAACAGCAGCGACGCGCTGGTGAGCGAGATGGTGTAATGCACGAGAATCGGATGCAGCGGTGCCCCGAAAGCCAGCGACCGCAGAGCCCCGCGCGCGCTGATGATCACTCCGGTATCCGGCGGCGCCCGCTCTGGCTCGAGGGCAACCAGCGTGGCGGACGCCGGTGCCGAATTCGTGATCGACATCAGGGTTCTCGTGCACCTGTCGCGACGGATACGCGGCCACGCACCGGGGTCAGAACAGCAGGCCCACCGTCACCGGAAAGTAGCTCACGCTGCTGCCCCCCCGCGACGTGCGGTGATAGCGCGCCTCCACGAAGCTCCGGAAGCCCAGGACGTAGAGCTTCGTCCCGAGGCCGGCGTTCCAGCCGAAGTGCGTTGCGGCGCCGCACGCGGCTTCCAGCGAACAGTCGGTGCGATACCCGCCCAGTCCCGCGAGGAGGTACGGCGACATCGGCGTTCCAGGCATCGGCAGCCGATACGTCGCGTTCAGCGTCGCGGAGCCCACCGTCTCGTACCCGCTCCCGCCGGCCACGGCTTGTGTGCCGCTGTTGAACGCAAAGCGATTGTATGCGACGTCGGCACGGAGGCCGAGCGGCTGCATCGGCGTGCTCAACACGATGGCGCCCAACGCGTGCCACCCGGTGTTCGCATCGCCACTCAGATCTCCCTGCGGCACGGACACGCCGCCGCCCAGGCCAATCGATAGGAGGCGCTGCGCCGCGAGCGACGGTGCGTGAGAGACGATCTGCAGGCTCAACGCCGCAATGGCCCAGCATCGCATAAGCGTGCTCCTCGCCAGGTTCAGCCGCAATTGGGAACGCCGCAGTGCGATCAGCGCGAGCGGCCTAGAGCGATTTCAGGTATTGCACCAGGTCCCTCTTCTGACCGCCGGTGAGCTGAAACCCTCGCACGCGCATGTAGTGCTCGACCACATCGTCGAGCGTCTTCGCGCTGCCGTCGTGGAAGTAGGGCCCGTGTTGCCACAGCGCGCGCAGCGGCGTGGTGCGGTACTCCTTCTGTGTCGTCCGCGCGGCATACGCCGAGTCCATTCCGGTCTCCGATGCCGCGTGCAGAACGCCGTCATTGTTGTCGGTGAGATTGCCGCCCACGTGACATCGTGCGCAATTCGCGTCGAAGACAACCTTGCCACGGTGCGCGGCGGCTCGATCGTACGAGGCACCCGGAGTCGGGGGCGCCGGGATCGCGTGCTGGTACGCGCGCAGCGCCGCGAGCTTCGGCGTCACCATGTCCGGCTCCTGGACGATGTTCACGCCCAGCCGTGGATCAGAGAAGTTCCCGTGGCCGTGCATCTGGGTGACGGCAACGTAGTCGTTCCAGTAGGAGATGGGCCCTTCGGCGGTGTACGTCTCGTTCTTCACCTTCGCGAGACCGAGCGCCGGCGGCAGGGTGAGCGGCGTGCTCTTCCCGTCGAAGTTGAAGCGTGGGTCGTAAGTACCCGTGGGCCAGCTCCGGAGCACCGCCTTCTGCGCGTCGGTGTAGATCGCCAGCATCGCGAGGATTCTCCCCACCTTGAGATCACGATTGGGCCAGCCGTCCAGCCGGTGCCCGATGCCGGGAAGAAGCGCGTTGTCGACGGTCGAGTGGCACAACGCGCATGTGATCCCGATCCGCGTGATGTTGCCGTCCTTGTCGAACGTGGCCCGAACGCCGACCACGGCGTTCTCTCGGAGGAGCTCCTTGGTGCCGCTCGTGCTGAAGGGATTGTGGACGAGGAACTTGAGGAGGTTCAGCCTGTCCATGTCCACTTTGAGGCCAAGCGAGAGCGCCTCGAGCGGTTGGATCTCGCGCTGAACGACCTCGTGCAGGCGAGCCGTATCGGTCCAGTATGCCTCGTCGCCGAAGGTGTCATAGCGGAAAATCTCGCGGCCCTGACGTTCGACATCGCTGGTCACTCTGGTATCGGGGAACTGCCGGCACCCAACCGACTCCACGGCGGCTGCAAGCGCGAGTAGTGCTGCGAGCAGTCTGCAGCCCCTCGGCCGATGCCACGAGGACCGGACAGCTGTCCTATCGGGCATACTCGTTCGGCAGCGTGAAGATGGGTGCGGTGTGAATGAAAGATGCAGATCTCACTGCTCACCTCGCGTGTCACCCGGCGGAACAGCGTCAGCGGCGACGCCGACGACTGCACGTAATCGCAATCGGGACGCGGAGTCTTGTCGAATGTTGATCTGGCGGCCAGAGGCGGGCCCGAGCATAGGATGAACCATGGCCAGGCATTCCGTGCACCTGCCAGATCAGACGGACCTGCTGTGCATCGATGGCAGTTTCGCCGGGCGTGTCGAGATCCTCAGAACGCGATTCCACAGCCAACGATTTCCGCGGCATGCACACGACACGGCCGTCGTCGGACTCGGCCTGGAGGGCGCCGGATCGATCTGGTACCGCGGACGAAACCACGAGCGTGTGCCTGGAGACGTCGTCGTCATTCCGCCCGACGAAGTGCACACCGGCGGCGTTGGTCCTGGCGCGGATGTCCTCTCGTATCTGGCAGTGTACCTGCCGTCGACCACCTGGTCGGCCTGCGCAGCCACCGCCGGTATCGGAATCGACGAATGCCCCGACTTCAGGGCACCGGTGATTCGCGACCACGGCGTGGCAGTCGAGCTGCGGCGGCTATACGACGTGCTCTGGCCCGCCAGAGCCGCGACAGACCAAAGCACGCTGCGGATCACTCCGCCGGACATCGATAGCGCTGCAGCCGAGGAGGCTATCGTCCATGCTGTCGGACGTCTTGTGCAGAGACACGGTCGATCCCGGTCGAGAGCGGATGGAGCGACGTATGTCGGAGATGCACCGCAGCTGGTCCGTTCCGCGCGCGAGATACTCGAGGACTGCTATGCCGATCACACCCAGACCTCGGTGGGGGCGCTCGCACGACGCGCCGGCGTGACGCCGTTTCATCTGATACGCAGCTTCACCCGTGCGACGGGAGTATCACCACACCAATATCTGCTTCAGGTTCGTGTGCGACATGCCCGGCAGCTGCTGGCCGGTGGCAGACCACCGGCCATCGCGGCGGCGATGGCCGGCTTCGTCGATCAGAGCCAGATGACGATGCACTTCAAACGATATACTGGCATAACACCGGCGCACTATCAGCGGTGCCTCGGGGCCCCCAGGATGGCGCGCGGGACATCAGGGTATCCCAGCCGAGCAGCGCGATTCAGCTCCGGTGGCCCGACTCCTTCCTCCCCTCCTGCTTCTTGCCCGCGGGGGAGACCAGATACCACTCGGCGCCGAACTCTTTGACATTCTCCCCCTTCGTATCGCCGGGGCCGGTGTCCTTGGCATAGTGGTACAGTGGCATCCCATTGTACGTCACCTGCCTGGACCCATCCTTTCGCGTGATGGTCGAGAGCATGGACGTCTTCACGCTGTCGCCGGCGGCGGGTGTCCCCTGCGCCGCGAATGGCGGCCAGTCCCGGGCGCAGGCGCTGTCGCAGGCACTCTGGCCGCGGCTATCCTTTTCGAACATGTACAGCGCGCGACCGTTCTCGTCGGTGAGGTAGGTGCCGTTCGTTGCGTTTGACGCGACCTTCACGGTCGCATTGCCCGCGGTCGGGGCGGGCGTGGCGGCCGTGGCGGGGGCGGCTGCGGACGCGCCGGCGACCGAACCGGCAGCGGAGCCGGTGTCGGTGCGCGCCTGGCGGCGGTTGGTGCACGCCGCCAGCAGCGAAGCCAGGGCGAGCAGCGCGAGGGGAGTGGATATTGAACGCATGGAGATCCTCCGGTTGGGGCGGAATAGCTGCGCAAATCGGAAGCCGGGCCGAACGCCGACCGGTGACTCCCGCGCCTGAGGCCGGGCACTTCGCGACAAGGCGCCCAGTTCATCACCGTCAGTAGCACGACGTTCGCGAGCAGCCCGGTTGCGGCCTGCCGCCAGGCTCAGAATCGCGCGCCCACGCCGAGATAGACGTTCCGCGCCAGCCCCGGCAGAATCCCCGGTCCCGGGTACTCTCCCGTGCGCTTGGTGAAGTAGCGCACGTTCGCGAGGTTGTTCACGCCGAAGCTCAGCTCGTACGCCGCGCCGATGCCGACGCGCGCCGCGTAGTCGAGAATCGTGTATGCCGGGATCGGCCCCGCGGCGGCATCGTCGGTGGCGGCCGCGCTGTTGTTCGCGTCGCCGAACGCCCGCGACGTGTGGCTCGCCTGCAGCGTGGACGCGAACGGTCCGCGCGCGTAGGTGAGCCCCAGCCGGCCCACCACGGCCGGCGCCTGCTCCACCCGGTTCCCCCGGAAGGGCCCGGACACGTACCGCGCATCGACGTACGCCACCGAGCTGAAGACGTCCACGCTGCCGAGCGCCGCGCGCGCCCCGGGCGCTCCCGCGAGCCGCAGCGGATCCACCTCGACGTAGGCCTCCGCGCCGCGATGCACGCTCTTGCCGATGTTCGTGGTCTCGGTGAACTCCCCGGCGGCGTCGCTACCGGTGCGGGTGCCGATCCGGTCGTTATACGAGATGTAGAATGCGCCGAGGTCGAGCTTGAGCGCGTCCAGCAGCGTGCCGCGCCAGCCCAGGTCCGCCGTGTAGCCGCGGGCGGCGTGGAGCGCGGGATCCACCCGCGTGATGCTCCCGATGGGCGTGAGCGCCTCGTACACGATGGGGCGGTACGCCTGCGCCGCGCTCGCGTACAGCGCGGTGGTGGCCGTGGTGAGGTACTCCGCGCCGATGCCGAACAGCGGGTAGCGCAACGTGCGGGGCGCGAAGCTGGAGTCCACGTCGGTGTAGCCGCGCGCCGTGGAGCGCACGTACTCGTAGCGCACCCCCGGCGTCACCGACAGCCGATCGGTCACGTGCACGAGCTCCTCGGCGAACACCGCCGCGCTGGGCGTGCGGAAGTGGAGGGCGCGCTCCCAGGTGCCGCCGTACAGCCGCATGTCGAAGTCGCTGCCGGTCGACCCCGGGCCGCCCGCGAACCGGTACATGCGGTTCCAGCCGGCGCGTATGCCGGTGGCCAGGGTGGCGGGCCGGCCGGCCAGCTGGTGGTCCACGCGGAGCCGCGACTCCGAGGTCCAGTTCTCGAACGTCTCGCGCTCCACCTCGCGCGGCTCGAAGGTGCCCGTGGCGGGATCGATGCTGTCGGCGGCCGCCGGACCACCGTCCTCGTTGCGCCACACCAGGTGCCGGTCGCTCGCCAGATACGACAGCGTGGTCTCCAGCCGCGCGCGCGGAGAGAAGGCGTAGGTCAGCCGCGCGCTGGACACGTTCCACGGGCTCGCGAGCCAGTTGCGCGAGCGGAACGACTCGGCCGCATCCGCCGCGAACTGCTCGTCGGAAAGCCCGCCCGCCATGTGGATGCGATTGCGAAAGCGCGTGTACGTGGCGCCCAGCGCCAGCCGGTCCGATACACGGACGCTGATGCTCCCGTACGCCGTCGTCTGCCGGTAGTCGGAGTTCGGCCGCCAGCCGTCGGCGCCGCGCACGTGCAGGAAACCGTAGTAGGTGACGGCGCCCGTGCCGCCGCCGATCGCGTTGAAGGAGTTGACCAGCCCGAAGCTGCCCGCGGTCTGCCGCGTGGTGAGCGTCGGCCTGGTGTCGGCGTGACCGCGGCGGACCACGTAGTTCACGCTCCCCCCGAACTGCGGGCCGAAGGCGAGCGAGCTCGCGCCGCGCACCACCTCGATGCGCTCCAGCGCCTCCGACGGTGGGGTGTAGTACGTCTCCGGGTAACCGAACAGATCGGCGGCGATGCCGACGCCGTTCTGGCGGACGTTCATCTCCACCGACTGCGTCGGGTCCAGCCCGCGGAAGCCGACGCCGTTCGAGGGAAATCCCGCGCCGCCCGTTTCGGAGAAGTGCGCGCCGGGAATGCGGCCGAGGATCTGCCGCTCCACGTCCTGCGCGAGGTTGGCGCGCAGGCTGTCCATCACGATCACCTCGGTCTTCTTGCCGCTGTAGATCACGTTGTCGCTCACCGCGGGCAGATGCCCGATCACGTGCAGCGCGCGACTGGCCGAGACGACCACCGGCGCCAGCCGAGCCGCGCCGTCGCGAGGCGCCCCGCCCACCGTCTCCAGGTCGGCCGCAGCGAGCTCGATGCGCAACTCGAGCGCTTCACCCGCGCGCAGCGTGACCGCGCGCACGATGGCCGGGCGCCCGCTGCCTGCCAGGCTCACCGTGTGTCCGCCGGCCGCGACGTCGTTGAACAGGAAGCGGCCGGCGCTGTCGGTCGTGGTGGTGCGCGCGCCGTCATCCAGGCGAACGAGCCGGTTGCGCAGACGGGCCGCATCGTCGGAAGGTGCCGTCGCGGTGAGGACGAGCCGCCCATGGATGCTCGCCATCGCAGGCGACTGCGCCTGGATTGTGGGCACGGGGGTGGTCGCGAGGAGGGCGCTCACCAGGAGTGCAGCGGGGCCGAACGAGTTTCGCATGTCGGAACAGGGGCGCGATGGGTGGGATTGCGTGTCGGCGCCGGCGCGGCCCGACGTGTGGGTAATCCCGATTGTTCTTATCGGGATTGATCGGGAAGCTCTCCACCGCGCCTCCGGGTGTCAAGTGCCGGACGAGGAGGCGGCGAATCGGCGTGCAGCCGCGCGGAATCGAACGGCACGGGCGCGAGCCACGGCGGCGCGACGCCGGGTCCGCCACGTTGCGTTACACCGTTAGGCATGCGGCGATGTCGGGCCCGCCACGTGCCGTTGCACTGTTAGGCAGGAGGCGCGCATGCGCGAATCTTTTTCGCCGCACCGGGATTCGTGGTGCTCGCGGCCGTCACGTGCCGGCGCACGATGCCGTGCCGGGCCCGACGAGGCCGCGGTCGAGATTGGCACTCGCTGATACAGTGCCGTGGATTCACCGCTCTGCAGGGAGGTCACATGCGCTCACGTTCGTCTGCGTCCACCGCTCACGCCCGCGCGTCCATTGCCGCGGTCGCCGCGCTGGCCGCGTTCGCGGCCTGCTCGGAGCCGCCCGTCGCGCCGGCCGCCGGCACGGCCCCC
>DATEPM010000075.1:0-42781 GCA_035273185.1 Gemmatimonadaceae bacterium | reverse complement strand
ATCCAGCTCGCGCTGTGGCGCTCGTGGTACTGCGAGGAGCCGTCAGTACGCCGAACGAGGATGGCGTCGCCCAACTCGACGTCGGCGATGTCCGGCGACCACGCGAGCACGGTGCGAATGCTGCCCCGTGCGGCGCGGGAGCCATGCTGGGGCGAGGCGGTGCTCACACGCCAGAGCAGGAGCCACGCTGGGCCACTGCCCGGCGCTCCCGGTGCAGCGGCGCGGAAGCACTCCAGCGCGTGCGAGCTCGCCGTCCAGCCGCGCAGCGTACGCCCATCACGCGCCGCGCGATACGCCACGCGGGCGTTCGCCGGCACTACGAGACGCGAGCTGTCGCGCACGAAGCGAAAGCCATCCTCCAGCGCGTCAGATCCGACGAGCGGAGCCGGAGTGAGCTCTGGCGTCGAGCGAACGCGGCCCTCGGTCGTGATGGACTCCACCCGCGCATCCAGATGGAACGGCAGATCCAGCTGGACGTCCCGATCCGGGCAGGTCCACGTCAGCTCATCGATCAAATACTCCGCCATGCTGACGATGGTGCGGGTCGTGGAGACACCCGGTGCCAGCTCCCGCGCCACGGCGGCGACGCATCCAACGTCGTCGCGATCGTCGAAAGCCAGGAGCTCTCCATCCACGCGGAGCTGGGAGCGTCCATCGAACATCGGCGCATTGTGCGCGAGGGTGCTGCGGTACCAGTGCAGCGACGGATCCACGTACGAACCCGTACCCATGTCGTCCAGCCAGCGCGTCGCACCATCGAAGAGGAGCAGATTCAACCGGTCGGGGTGGCCATGTCCGCCGCCCGAGACGCCGTAGTCCAGCGCGACGTAGGTCCGTCCCGCCTGACGCCGCTGGATCGCGAGACCCTGCGCTTCCAACACCACCGATCCCGGGGGTGCGGGCTCCAGGGGCGGCAGCTCGGCGCGGGCGTGAAACAGCGAGCGCCAGCCCAGGTCCGCGCGCGAGAGGCGGGATGCCGGAAGGTTGCGCTCCACGTCAGCGCTGGAGCGTGCACGACCCGTATCGGCCCGCGGGATATCGTCGGCGTAGAGCCGGTGCAAGGCACTCGTCAGGCGCCGGTCCACGCGCGGCGCGATGCGGCCCAACCCGAGCTCGCACAGCTCGGCGAAGCGCCACTGTCGCAGGGAGATGGCGTACTGGGAGTCGCGGCGCGACGGGAGCGTGAAATCGGGCAGGGCCGTCAGAAACGGGGTGGCGAAGCCCTCCTGAAATCGCGTGACCAGGGGCTCGGGGATTGCAACGCCGGCGGCCTCGGCCAGCGCGACGCCGTACCACAGGCCGCGATGCGCGAACAGATGATAGTTCTCCCCCTCATACCACGTGCCGTCGGCGAGCAGGCCGGTGCTCAGGTGGTACAGCAGCCCGGACGGCGCATGCAGCACGGCTTCGGCATCAGCATCCTTTCCGAGCAGGCGAGCGGCGGCAAACAGGGCGGCGTTGTTCCACACCTGGCGATTCGAGGCCCCCTCGTCGTACGAGCCGACGAGGGCGCGGCTTGGCTCGACGATGCGTTCCCGAACCTGCTGGCCGAGGCTCCGGTAGCTGGGAGCGCACTGCTCCAGCAGATCCGTGGCAATGCAGAGGTTCAGGAGCCAGATCGATTCCAGGTACGTGCTGAAGAACACGCGCGTGGGGCCGAGCACGTTGTCGCGGTTGGGATAGCCCGGATAGCGCTCCGCGTACGCCTCGAGCACGCGGGCGGCGAATGTCGCGAACGCGGGCGCCACACCCAGCGCGGCCAACGCCGCGGCATGAACGGCACGCTCCGCGAGCCACAGCTGATACCAGTAGATCCAGGCCCGATCATGCAGCTCGCCGCGGTATGTCGAGCCGCATACCGGACAACGGTGCGCGTCCGGCGAGAGTGGATCGAACTCGAGGTTGACGGCGTCCACCGGGCAGCGGCCACCCGCGCGCGAGAGCAGCGCCTTGTCCGCGGGTACGTACAGCTCGCGCTCGATGAGCGGCATGAGGTCGCCGGCGAGCGAGCTGGCGAGCGGAGCGAGGGAGCCGCCGACGCCCACCACGACGGCACGTTCACGGATCGACGCGGACGAAGCGAGCAGCGACATCAGCGGTTCCCGACACTGGCGAGCGGCGGGCCCGACACCGTCCAGCGCGCGACGGTCGGCAGCTCGCCGCGCAGGTCCATACGAACATTCTCCAGGCGCGCCGCGACGCCCTGCAAACCGCGCGCGTGATAGATCCAGGCGACCGGCACCTCCCGCGCGAGCTCGCGCTGCACCGCGAACCAGGCATCGCGTCGCGCATCCGGGGTGGCGGCCTCGCGTGTGCGCGCGAAAAGCGCGTCGAGTGCCGGTGTGTGAAATCCCGCATAATCCAGGGCGCCGCCGGACTGGCGTCCGTCGAACATGGCGCTCAGGTACGACAGCGAGAGATCGCCGGGTATTCCGGTAAGCAGCAGATCGAAGCGCTTCGTCGTGGCGCGTGCCTGGGTGAGAAACGCGCCGAGCTCCACCTGGCGAATGTCCAGATGAATGCCGCGCGCGGCGAGATCGGCTTGCAGGAGCTGCTCCACGGCGTTGTCGCCGCTGCCGACGGTCATGAGGTCGGCGCGCAGCGCCCGTCCCGCGCGGACGCGCGTGGTGCCGGCGCGGTGCCAGCCCGCCGCATCGAGCAGCGAGTCGGCCATCCGGGTATCATGCCGCGGCGTTGCGGCGGCTGGCAGGGCGAGTGGATTCTCCGGCGGTACCGGACCACCAGCCGGTCGTCCAAAGCCGGCCAGTGCGGCGCGAACGATTCGCTCGCGATCGATGGACAGATCGATCGCACGGCGGACGCGCACGTCGTCGAATGGCGGCCGGTGCACGTTGAACACCAGTCCCACCGAGAAGAGTGCCGGATAATCGATGACGCGCAGCGTGGGGTCGCGCCGCGCCAGGGCGGCCATGCTGGGCGCGATGCCGGCGACGTCGAGATCGCCACTCGCGAGGCCCGCGTATTTGGTGGTCGCCTCGTCCACCACGACGATCACGAGTGCCGCGATGCGTGGCGGCCCCCCGAGCTCCGCGGGAAAGCCGTCGAAGCGCGCGAACGTCCAGCGCGCGCCGGCGCGGCGATCCACGAATCGGAACGGGCCGTTCCCCACCGGCGCGTCGTTGAAGGGTGCCCGCCGCAGCTCGCGGCGCGGCACCGTCGCGAGCAGATGCGCCGGCAGGATGGGCAGCTCGCAGAGTACCAGGGGAAACGACGGCTGAGGCGCCACGAAGTGAAGCCGCGCCGTGGAATCATCCAGCGCCTGCACGGTATCCAGCGCCGCGAGGTCCGCCGCCCGCGGGTAGCCCGTCGCCACGTCGCGCGCGGCGAGCAGGGTGAATGCCACGTCGCGGGCGGTCGTGAGCGGCCCGTCGTGCCAGCGGAGTCCCTGAACGAGATGAAAGGTGAGGTCGCGATGATCGGCCGACCATTCCCAGCGCCGGGCAGCGTAGGGCACCGGCTGCAGCGAGGAATCGTAGCGCGCGAGGGTCACGAAGAGCACATATCGCTGCACCTGGCGCGAGAGCGGATGGATCGTCACGAGTGGATTTCCAGATTCGAGATCGGTGCCCGACGCGTACACCACCGTGCCGGCGGGACGCTCGGGCGCGACACAGCCGGCCAGTGCAGGCGCCACGACGGTCGCGATCACAATGCTCGTCAGGAGTGCACAGCGCGCCCCGCGGAATGAGCGGGCGTGGAGCGTGCCTGGCGCTGCGGTTGACCTCGGAAGCCGAAGCCGCATCTTCAACGCGTGAGCACTCCCGGCTCGAGGATCGCGCGCACGGTGCTGCGCCGCGTCGGCGGCGCCATCGTGCTGTTGTGGCTCGTCCTCAGCATCACGTTCATCCTCATTCGCCTTGCGCCGGGCGATCCGGCGGCGTTTCTGATTTCGCCCTCGGCGTCCTCGGCCGACGCCGCGCGGGTGCGCGCCGAGTTGGGGCTGGACCGCTCGCTCGCCGTGCAATATGCGCGATGGGCGGTGGCCCTGCTGCATGGCGATCTGGGCGAGAGCTTCGCGCTGCGGCGTCCGGTGTCGGAGGTACTCGCCGGAGCCATTCCAGTGTCGCTTGGACTGGGAGGAACGGCGCTGCTGCTCACGTTCGTTGTCGGCGTCCCAGTAGGAATCGCGCAGGCAGCGCGGCGTGGCCGCGCACTCGATCGGGCACTGACGCTCGCCAGCATCGCGGTGTACGCGGCCCCGAGCTACTGGCTGGCGCTGGCCCTCGTGGCCGTGTTCACCTACGGCGCCGCGACGTGGGGATTGCCGCCGGAGCTGCGGCTGCCCGCGTTCGGCGTGGAGACGCCAGGCGCGACGCTCCACGGTTGGACGCTGCTACTGGACATCGCGCGTCACGCCGTGCTCCCGGTTGCGATACTCGCCGCCATCGGGGCCGCGGGAATCGCGCGCTACGCGCGCTCGAGCGTCGCGGACGTGCTGGATCAGGACTGGGTGCGCACGGCGCGCGCCAAGGGCATCTCGACGCGGACTCTGTATCTCCGCCACGTGCTGGCCAATGTGCTGCCGGCGCTTGTCATCCTGTTCGCCCTGTCGCTGCCCGGGGTGGTGGCGGGATCGATCTTCGTCGAGTCGGTGTTCGCCTGGCCGGGGATGGGACGCGCGATGCTCTCCGCCATCACGGCGCGCGACTATCCGCTGGTAATGGGCAGCACCGTGGTATACGCGGCCCTGGTCATCTTCGCGAATCTCGCGGCTGACGTGCTCCTGCCCGTGATCGACCCACGGCGGCGATAGCGCCGGAGCCCGCACGTGCGCCTGGGGCCGTGGATACGCCGCGCGACGCACTCCCCGACGGAATCGGGAGCGATCGCCGTGCTCGCACTGCTCGTGATCGCCGTCATCGCGGTGCCGGCGTTCGCGCGTCGCGATCCGCTCGCCATCGGCGACGTGCTGTCGCTGCGGTTGCTGCCGCCCTTTGCGCGCGACCTGCACGGCGAGGTGCACCTGCTGGGCACCGATCGCTTCGGACGCGACCTTTTCGTGCGGATGATGCTTGCCGGCCGCATCTCGATCGCCGTCGGTGTCGTGGGCTCGGTGCTCGCGGGTGCTCTCGGAACACTCATCGGTGCGCTCGCGGCCTGGCGCGGCGGCCTCGTGGATGTCGTCGCCATGGGTATCACGGACGCTCTGCTGTCCATCCCCCGTCTGGTGCTGCTGCTCGTCTGTGCCGCACTCTGGCGCCCCGGTCTCGCGACCGTGGTCGTCGTGCTGGTCGCGACCGGCTGGATGGGCGTGGCGCGGCTGGCGCGCGGCGAGGTGCTGGGCGTCCGGGCGCGGCCGTACGTCGAGGCCGCGGTGGCCCTGGGTGTCCCGGACTGGCGCGTGCTCCTGCGCCACGCGCTGCCCAACGCGCTCGGTCCGGCGATCGTGGCCACCACGCTGGGCGTGGGCAACGCCATCCTGCTGGAGAGCGGGCTCTCGTTCCTGGGATTGGGCATCCAGCCGCCGCAGCCCAGTTGGGGCAACATGATCGCGGGGGGCCGCGACCTCATCGTCGCGGCACCCTGGGTGGCCATCGCGCCGGGCCTGGCACTCATCGCGACGGTGCTGGCGTGCACCCTGCTCGGTGACGGGCTGCGCGATCGACTCGCCGGCGAGCGCGGCGCCACCGGCGCCACGCTGCGCGAGCGCGCCTGACGATCCTCAGCGCAGGAGCACGGTGACCACGGCGCGCGCGGCCGCGCGAAAGCGGACGATTCCCTCCCCGAGCTCCAGTGGCGCGAGCGGGGTCTCGTCCAGGCGCGCCAGCTCGGCGTCGTACACGGGAAAGCCGAAGCGCCAGGCCCCCTCCACCTCACGGTCCAGGAGGTTCACACAGCGCGCGACGAACGCCGTGCCGTCTTCGGCATCTTTGAACGTCGAGAAGGCGAGCCCCTCGCCCAGCAGCTCCACTCCGCTGGTGGGCGGCGGGACCTGCAGCGCGGCGCGCAGGGTGTCCCCCTCCAGGGGCAGGAGCACGTCGTCGGCCGTGCGCTCGATCTCGTCGATCACGGCCGGCGAACGGGGCCCGTGCAGCAGATACGCGAACTGCGCCTCGAAGGATCCATGCGACTGGCCGCCGGGCGTCCGGGCGGGCCATCCGGCATGCCCCGGTCGTTCGGGAAGGTCGTTGCGCGAGAGCTCACCCGTTGCGCGCAGCAACGTGACGAAGAGAGTACCATCATCCGTGGCCTCGTACTCGGCGAGCCCGTCGGAGAAGAGCGTCGTGCCGCGATCGTCGGCGAACAGCGAGACGTAGCGATGCAGCGGAGCCGTGGCCGGCGGCATCTCCATGCGAGAATCCTCATCGGGTACCGCAAGCGGCGTACGATGCACGGGGCCGAACGTGGCATCGGCCCAGCAGGCGCCGCGGACGATGTCAGTGCGTACGCCGAACCGCAGCCGATGATCGTTCGCGAGATTGCGGCCGTCGACGCGCAGGTGGATCACCGGCTGATTGGCCCGCAGGGACAGGCGCACGTTGAGGTGCCCGACGATCCGATCGCTGGCGGCGGCACCGGTGGCGGCCAGCCGCCATCGGGTCTCGATCTCAGCGATCAGCGGACCACGATGCAGCAGTGTGGCGCCCGCGAACCGCGCGACCGATGCCGGGCCGCGCAGGGACGCGGTATACGAGTCTCCCAGGTCGATCATGTCTTCCAGGGCGACGAGGGATTCGATGCGGCGGCCGGATGACCGATGCTCGGCGGTGACCGTGCCATCGTCCGCCACCTCGACGCGAACCTGCCCGTTATCTAGCGCGTGCCGCTCGACGCGCACGGGATTCGGGATGTCCAGTACTCGCCCGCGTCGCGGGCCGATGGGCAGTGCACAGGTGCCGTACCCCGCGATCGTGGGTACCCACACCGCCACGTCGGACACCGTCACGAGATCGTTGTCCGGATAGTGCCGGGGCGATTCGATCCGGTCGTAGGCGTCGTGGCGCCGCAGGAGTTGCAGACGTGACCCGCCGCTCAGCACCGGCAGGCGCGCCGGGGATTTCGGCGTCGACTCCGTAGGGGCGGAGCCTGGTCCGACAGGAACATCGGCGACGAACTGCTTCGTCGCGACCAGGGCGACCCCCTCGCGCGGGCGCGCCGCGCGGTTGCGCACGATGACGGCCGGATGCCACCGCGCGCGTGCACCACGCGCGGCGGTGGACTCGTAGCCGACGAGGTCCGCGATGCTGTCGTCGCGGATCCCCTGCGCCTGGACCAGTGCATCGTCCAGCCGCTGCTCCATGGCGCGCGCCACCGCATCGATGGAGCAGCCGCAGAGCGTGTCATGCGGGTGGGCCTGGAGGAGAGTGCGCCAGGCGGCGCGCAGCAGGTCATTCCGGGAGGGCGCTCCGCGCGCCCGTGCCAGCGCCGCCCACGGCTCGGCGTCGCGCACCAGCGACCGCTCGGCTCGCGCATTCAACCGCTTCTGCGCGGCGCGAGTGCCGAACGTGCCCTGGAGTGTCCACGTATACCCGTAGGAGTCGCGCAGCTCGCCCTCGATCACCGGGAGACGAGTGGCATCGGTGCGCTCCAACAGATGGCGGGTGAAGGTTGCGAGCGAGCTGCCGCAGGCGCGATCGCCCGTGATGGCGGCCGCATCCGCCAGCGCCGCAAAGGCGGCACGCTGGTCCAACTGACGCGCATGGTGATCGGCGCCATTCTGCAGCATCACCACCCCGCTGCGCGACCGCGACGCGAACAGCTCGCGCATGCTCGACCATCGTTGTGCCGCGGCCGCGGGGTCAGCTGGCAGATGCGAGCCGTATTCATAGCCGTCCGGCGGAAGATGATACACGAGCACAGTCGTACCATCCGGCGCCCGCCAGCGGACGGTATCGCCTGGCGGCCAGCGCCGCCCGCCGTATCCGCGCCAGAGGATGATCAGGGGAAGCCCGAAGCCAGCCGCGATGGTCGGTAGACCGGCGGGGTGGCCGAATGCGTCCGGGCAGTAGAGCACCGGAGGCGGTGCGCCGCCTAACACCCGTACCGCGCGGCGACCGCACAGCAGGTTCCGGATCAGGGATTCCGCTCGAGGGATCAGCTCGTCGGCCAGCACGTACCAGGGTCCTGCCTCGAGACGCCCCTCGCGGAGGAGCGCCGCGAGCTCCGGCGTGCGCCCCGGTCGAACGCCCAGATAGTCCTCGAGAACCACTGCCTGCCCGTCGAGCAGAAAGCTCTCTCCCGGCGGCGGGGGATCATCGAGCAGCTCGTCCACGAGCGAAGCGAGGCGCTGACGGAAGCGGACGAACGGCTGATACCACTCGCGGTCCCAGTGCGTGTGGGCCACGAGGTGGATGCGGAGCGGCATTGCGAGAGCGGCAGGAAGCGCGAGATGCGATTCGGGAATGGCGGCGAAGGGCGAAGCACGAACGCCGCGGCGAAGATCGCCGCGGCGTCGAGGCCAACGCAAGATCAGGTCTGACGAGGGCTGGTCAGGCGACGGGCCGACGTCCGGTGATGATCCGCCAGAGCACCACGATGATCGCGATGACCAGAAGGATGTGGATGATCGAACCGACGTGGAACGCAAAGAAGCCGAGCAACCACAGAATGAAGAGGATGACGGCGATGGTCCAGAGCATGGTCGAGCCCTCGTTGAAGTTTATGGGATGCGCAGTACCTCCCCGAATTCGCTGCCGCCCAGCGCAACACTCGTACCGATCTCCACCGTCACCCTCGGTCAGCCCGGGGCCCGGGTGGACGGTGACTCGTCGGACAAATCTCGATCGTCACGGGATGGGTGGAGCGTCAGGTGTTTCCGTCTCGCCGTGGACTGCCGCACGCTCGGCTGACAGCGGCAGAGAGACATCGCGGGTTTGACCTCCCGTGAAGTGAAAGGTCTGGCGCGCGAGGAGCACGCGCGAGGCCCGCACGTCGTGTCCCACGTCGATCAGCAGGTGTGCGAGATCCCCTGCCCCCCAGAGCACTCCCGCCAGAACGATGAGACGACTCGCCTCGCCAAGCAGCGTCGGGATGGACGTCGCACCCTGCGCGTACAGGCCGGTCGCGATCTCCGCCACGAGCAGCAGCAGTAGGATCACCGCCATGAAGCGGAAGAGTTTCGAGAGATAACGAAGCCCGGTGTACGGCTCGATATCGGTCGCACGCACGCCGCGGATCACGGGCACTCCGTCATGCTCCGCCTCCGTCGTGGCTGTGCGACCGTTCGCCTTGGCGTCCGCCGGCTGCTCGGCGCCGGTGGTTGCCACCTCGACATCCGACATTCTTCGATGAGTTGCCATCACCCTCCTCCAGGTCCGCCGACCCAACGCGCACGATATCCCCGAGTATCGATATGAATGAAAGGACCGTGCCCCCGGGCCGCAGGATAGATCCCTGCCCCGCCCACTAGCTCCGGATGTGCGGCTTCCACACGATCCACGGCAGCCTCGATCACCCTGGAGTCCTTCACGTCGACGCGGCCGTCACGGTTGAGGTCGTCCATCACGCCGTTGCCATCGTCGTCGATGAAGATGTCTGCCGCATCCCCGTACATGTGCCGGCTCAGATCGGCGCGACCGGCCGTCACACCGCCCGTGGCGTTGTATTGCGGCGTGCGAAATCCGCTCAACACCCGAACTCCGGCGGGACCGATACCGTGCTCCTCCAGGTCTGACAGTACGAGTTCCAGCTTGTCGATGAGAGAAATCTGCAGCACGATGTACTTGGGCCACACGTTGGGCTGGTCGTGGGTCACGAAATCGCGAAGCCGAAAGTGGGTGGAGACGTACGTGTCCTCGTTCTGGGGAGTGACCTGGATGAAGCCTGACGGGTTGGCGTATCGTCCGGTCGGCGCCTTCGCTGGACCCACGCGGCCGGGCGCGTGCTCCGCCGGCCAGTCACCCAGGAAGTACAGGCCGATGCGCCCACCTCGTTTGGCGCTGAACGGCAGCTCGGCGATCAGGCTGAAATCCGCGAGGGGCCGGACGGCATTGCCGATCGCGACCACCAGGTTCCAGACCCCGGCGCCAGTCGGTTGCGGCGTCGCGCTGCCGACGTCTCCGCCCGCGGAGTAGCGCAGCTGGGCCCCGGGCGGAAGCGTGTCCGGCGTGATGCCGGCGACTCCGGTGTCGATGGCCGCCCGCAGCTCGCCACTCTCGCCGCGCTCACCCGCGAGCATCGCCTCGAGCAGCGCGTCGGTCAGATACGCGGTGGACGGCGCACTGGTGCTGGAGAGGGCGCTCGCCACCGATGCGGCGGCGCGCATGACCGACGAGGACGGCGTCTCCGTGCCGTCGCCCAGGCGAAGCGTGGTACGCAGGTGCGAGAGGACGAACACCCAGCCTACCACCAGCAGATACAACACGAGCCCCAGCGCAATTTCCAGGCGGCGCTCGGCGCGCGGCGAAATGCCCGCACGATGCCACACGTCCACTGGCGGCATCGGAAGCCGGAGCGCGTCTTCGATGGCGCTGGCCCACTCGGCCGAGGGCGGCGGCGAGTCCGCGTGGATCATGCCAGTTGACCGGCGTTCGGCAGCCGTCGACCTTTCCTGGCTCACCATTCGCCTCGCGTCATTTCACGAGCTCCAGAGCTGTCATGCAGGGCCTCCTCGAGTTCTTTCGCAGTCTCCGCGATCTCCACGCCCTCGTCAGCCTGGTCGGAACGGTGGGCCTGACGATCATCATCTTCGCCGAAACCGGGTTGCTCGTGGGGTTCTTCCTGCCCGGCGATTCGCTGCTGGTAACGGCAGGTCTCGTCGTCGCGAGCCGGCCCGAGCTGTTGCACGCCAACATCTACGTCCTGGGCATCGTCCTGAGCGTCGCGTCCATCCTCGGCAACAGCCTCGGCTATTACATCGGGATGCTCACGGGCCCCCGGCTCTTCACCCGCGAGAATTCGCTGCTGTTCAACAAGAACCATCTGCATCGCGCCCACGAGTTCTACGAGCGGCACGGCGGCAAGACCATCATTCTCGCGCGGTTCATGCCGATCATCCGCACCTTCGTCCCGGTCGTGGCCGGTATGGCGCAAATGGAGTACCGCCGCTACACGCTGTACAACGTGATCGGGGGGGTGGCGTGGATCTGGATGATGCTCTTCACCGGCTATTTTCTGGGTCGCTACATTCCGGGCATCGACCAGCACATCGAGCTGGTGATCGTGCTCGTGATCGCACTGTCGCTGCTCCCGGGGGTGATCGGGTGGCTGCGCGCCCGTTCGCGGGCCGCCACGACGAAGGCAGTCTCCGACGTCTGAGCCAGAGGAGGGCCGACATGCCGTTCACGCTTCCCCCGCTTCCGTATCCGAACGACGCGCTGGAGCCGAGCATCGATGCGCGCACGATGGAGATCCATCACGACAAGCATCACGCGGCCTATGTGAACAATCTGAACGCCGCGCTCGAGAAGGCGCCCGAGTGGCAGGGAAAGTCGCTGGAGGAGATTCTGCGGAATCTGAACAAGATCCCCGAGGCGGTGCGCACCGCCGTGCGGAACAACGCGGGCGGCCACTGGAATCACTCGTTGTTCTGGGAGATCATGGGGCCGAAGGGCGGCGGTGAGCCGCGCGGCAAGCTCGGCGACGCGATCACGAAGAGCTTCGGCAGCTTTGCGAAATTCAAGGAGCAGTTCGCCGCGGCCGCGGCCGGCCGGTTCGGCTCAGGCTGGGCGTGGCTGATCGATGAGGGAAATGGGACGCTCTCGATCACCAGCACGCCGAACCAGGACACGCCGCTGATGGAGGGCAAGAAGGCCATACTCGGGCTGGACGTGTGGGAGCACGCGTACTACCTGAAGTATCAGAACCGGCGTCCGGAGTACGTCACGGCGTGGTGGAACGTGGTGAACTGGGACAGAGTGGGCGCGCGCTAGCGCGCCGAGAGAGCGGGGAAGGAATAGAGCGGGGGACTGCGAATAGAGCGGAAGTCTGAATAGAACGGGAGCCGCGAAAAGAGCGGGAGCCGCGAAAAGAGCGGGAACTGCGAAAAGAGCGGGGACTGCGAATAGGGCGGGAACTGCGAAAGACGCGGGAACTGCGAAACAGGCGGGAATTGCGTCGAAATGCGGGGTGAGGAACAGCAACCGCGGCCATGAAGGAATGCGCCGGCGGCTCTGCCGCCCGGCGCGCACCGATTCCGCACCGCTCTTTTCGCAGTCCCCGCCCTATTCGCAGTCCCCGCTCCATTCGCAGTCCCCCGCCCCTCTGATAAGGACTACCGCGGTTCGTCGGCGGTGGAGGTGCCGGCCACGAGGTCATCGATGCCGCCCTCGCCCGGGCGTTCGTCGGCCGGGGTGGCATCGGCGCCCGGAAAGAGCTCTGCCTGAGCGGGACGGGCGACGCGCTCCAGCAGCGGCGGCGTGATCAGGGTCGTCGCGAGCACCATCAGCATCAACGCACCGAAGAGTCCCGCGTCGATGGCGCCGGAGGCAAGGCCGAGCTGAGCGAAGATCAGGCCGACCTCGCCGCGCGGCACCATCGCCACTCCGACCAGCAGTTTCCGCCCGGTGAACCAGACGGGAACGAAGCCGGCAACCAGCTTGCCGGCGATGCCGCACGCGATGAGCGCGGCCCCCACAGCAAGCGCGCGCGCGTCGGCGAGCGCCTTCAGGTCCACCGCCGCGCCGACCGCGGCGAAGAAGATCGGCACGAAAAAGTGACCGATCGTCGTCGTGGCGCGCTCGATCTCCTGGCGCTGCGGGATGCCAAACAGCACCAGGCCGGCGGCGAACGCACCGATGATCAGCGCCGATCCCACGAGCTGCGCCAGCAGCGCGAGCGCGAACGCGAAAGCCAGACCGAAGATGCCCAGCGTTCCGGCGGACTTGATCCGTTCGATGATCCCGAACGCGGGGGGCGCCAGACGCATGCCGATCACGACCGCCGCGACCACGAACACCACCGCGATCACCGTCGTCTTCGTGATGGCCAGCGCGCTCACGCCGGCGCCACTCACGACCCCGGCCACCACCGCCAGGATGATCAGGCCGACGATGTCGTCGAGCACGGCGGCCCCCAGCACGACGCGCCCTTCGAGGGTGTCGAGCCGGCCGAGGTCCGACAGCACGCGCGCGGAGATGCCGACAGAGGTCGCGCACAACGCGGCGCCACAGACCAGGGCGGACACGTGCGGCACACCGAACCACACGGCGCTGCCGTAGCCGAGCACGAAGGGGATGACGACCCCCGCGAGCCCCACGGTCGTGGCGACGCTGCCCACGCTGAGCAGTGAGCGCAGCTCGGTATGCAGTCCCGTTTCGAAGAGCAGGACCATCACGCCGATCTCCGCCATCGCGTGGATCACGGGATCGTTGGCGTCCACGATGCCGAGCAGCGACCCGCCCAGGATCACGCCGGCAATCAGCTCGCCGAGCACCGCGGGCTGGCCCAGGCGCTGCGCGAGCTCGCCCAGAATCTTGGTCGCGACGAAGATGGCCACCAGCGCCGTGAGGACGCGCGCCACCGGGTCCGCGCCGACGTCCGCCGTCGCCGCGAGCCACAGCGGCGAAACGGGGGCGATCATTGCGCGGCTTCGCCTTCCAGGTAGGTGTAGCCCTCCAGCCCCGCGACGTAGTCGGCGATGAACGTGTTCGCCTCCTGCCGCGACAGGTGCTTCGCCGTGCTCACCTTGCGACGGAACGTCTGCAGCAGTTCGCCGACCCGGAACTGCACGTAGTTCAGCACCTCGGTCACCGTGTCGCCGTGCACGAGATGCGTCACCTCGTAGCCGTTCTGCCCCAGCCGGATGTGCACCGTGTTGGTGTCGCCGAAGAGATTGTGCAGATCGCCGAGTATCTCCTGATACGCACCCGTCAGAAAGACGCCGAGGATGTACGGTTCGCCGTCGCGGAAGTCGTGCAGCTCGAGGCTGGGCCGCCCGTTCTTGTCGCCCACGAACCGGTCGATCTTCCCGTCGGAGTCGCAGGTGATGTCCTGCAGGGTTCCGCGTCGCAGCGGCTCCTCCGCCAGGCGGTGGATCGGCATGATGGGAAAGAGCTGGTCGATGGCCCAGCTGTCGGGCAGCGACTGGAACACGGAGAAGTTGCAGAAGTACCGGTCCACCAGCGCGGCGTCGAGGTCCATGATGATGTCCTCGAACTCGTCGCGGTCGCGCTCGACGGCGCGCGAGATGGCGTTGATCGTGGCGAAGTAGATCTGCTCCGTCATCGCCCGGCCGCGCAGCGAGAGCACGCCGCTGTTGAACAGCTCGTTGGCGCGCTCCTTGTCGAAGGTGAGGTCGTGGTAGATCTCGCGAATCCGGCGAGTCGAGACATTGCGCCGCGACGCGTCGCGATAGTCCGCCACCATCTCGTGGAGCAGCGGGTGATCGTCGTCGGTCAGCTCCGGGATCGGCCGCTCCACGTGCGTCTCGACGTCGATCACCTTGATGAGCAGGAGCGCATGATGCGCGGTGAGCGCGCGGCCGGACTCGCTGATGATGTGCGGCATCGGCAGGTCGTGCGCGCGGCACGCCTCGGCCAGCGTGTAGACGACGTCGTTGGCGTACTCCTGGAGCGAGTAGTTGACGCTCGCGTCGGAGGTGGAGTTGGTGCCGTCATAGTCCACCCCGAGACCGCCACCCACGTCCAGGTGGGTGATGTCGATCCCCATCTCGCGCAGCTCCACGTAGAAGCGCGTGATCTCCTGCAGGCCGAGCTTGATGAAGCGAATGTCCGTGATCTGCGAGCCCAGATGAAAGTGGATCAGCTTGAGCACGTCGAGCGCATCGGCGGCGCGCAGCTTCTCGATCGCCGCCACGAGATCGGCCGCGTTCAACCCGAACTTCGACTTCTCGCCACCGCTCTCCTTCCACCGTCCGAAGCCGCGCGATGCCAGCTTGATGCGCACACCCGCCGTCGGTCGCACCTGCATCTCGCCGGCCACCTGCAGCAGGACGTCGATCTCGCTCAGCTGCTCGATCACGATGAAGACGTTGTGTCCGAGCTTCTGGCCCATCAGCGCCAGGCGCATGAACTCCTCGTCCTTGTACCCGTTGCAGACGATGAGGTGGTCGGTGGCCTCGGACAGCCCGAGAATCGCCTGCAGCTCCGGCTTGCTGCCGCATTCCAGGCCCACGCCGTGCGTCTTGCCGAACTGGACGATCTCCTCCACGACGTGGCGCTGCTGGTTGACCTTGATGGGGTACACCGTGGTATAGCCGCCAGTGTAGCCGAACTCCTCGCGCGCGACGTCGAAGCGGGTGGACAGCGACTCGATCCGCGAGCGGAGGATGTCCGAGAAGCGCAGCAGGACGGGCAGGGTGATGCCCTGCTCCTCCAGGTCCATGGCCACCTCGTAGAGGTCCACGGCGCGTTCGGGGTGCTCCTTGTCCGGGCGCACGACCACGCGTCCGCGATCATCGATGTCGAAGAACCCGGCGCCCCAGCCCTCGACGTTGTACAGGGTGCGCGCCGCGTCGATGCTCCAGCTCTCACGAACCGGCTCGGCGGACGAGGCTTCCGCGATGTGAGTGGCCATCCGCGAATAGTAAGGGATGGCCGGGGACGACCGCTATTGGCTCAGCGCGTGAAGCTGAGCGAGAAGGAATACGTCCCGCGCGACTCGTCAGCGGCCGGGAACTTCCAGGCGCGGATCTTTCTCCGGAGACACGACTCGATCTCGTCGGTGCCGGCACCGGACCAGGAACGCTGCGTCTCGGCGATGCCCGTGACCTGTCCGGAGCCCGTGATCGTGATCGCCATCGTGACCGCCCCCGCCAGATTCGGGTGGCGCACGAGGGCCTCGTGATAGCAGAACTGCAGTTGCGCGGACCGGGCGCGCACGAACTGTCCCAGCGCCGCGGGATCGCGACGCGGCAGGTCGTCCGCCGCGGATCCGTGCGCATGCCCCGGCACGGCGGTCACCCGCGCCGCCGGCGACATGGATTTGTCCACTTCACCGAGGGAGACCGGATCGATGGGCGTGGGCGGGTGCCCCGGTGGAAAGGGGCGCTGCGCCAGCGCGGCGGCCGGGATGCACGCGAACGCGCCCACGCTCAGCGCCACTCGCCAGGAGCGTGCAAGGAGTCTGTTCATTGATCCTCCGCCCGTCTGTCGGCTGCCGCGGATCTCTCCCGGGCAAATCCGATCGTGAGCGCGCCGACACGTTCCAGCGCTACGTCATGCCGGCGCTCTTCGAGGCGACCGTTCGCGTCGCGCGAACGGCAGGATGCGGAGAGCTACCCGGCGCTCACGAAACCGACGAGGGCGCGGGGGCGTGGGCAACGGGACAGGGCGACCGTGCCAGCGCACGCTGTCGCGGCCACGCGCAGGGCCGGCGCGCAAACGAATGCCGCCGACGCGGATCGGCGGTTGGTCACGACACGGCAGGGCGGAATGACCGACACGAAAACGAAGGGCGGAACGCGACGGAAGGGCACGTGGCCCTTACCGGCGTTGTCGCCGGCATGCCAGCCGGATCACGGATACAGCGTTTCCACCTTCCAGCCCGTGCCCGCGCTCGAATAGAGTTGTCGCTGATGCAGCCGGCTGGCCATCCCGCGCCAGAACTCGATGCGCCGCGGCAGCACGCGGAACCCCGACCAGTACGGCGGCCGCGGCACCGGGCGCCCCTCGAAGCGACGCTCGTATTCCGCGACCCGTGCCTCCAGGTCGCCCGCATGCTCGATCGGCCGGCTCTGCCTGGACGCCCAGGCCCCAAGCTGGCTGCCGCGCGCGCGGGACGCGAAGTACGCGTCGGCCTCCTCCTCCGAGACCGGTTCCACGGAGCCCTCGACACGCACCTGCAGCTCCAGCGGTTGCCAGTGAAAGCACATCGCGGCACGCGCGTTCGCCTGCAGCGCACGGCCCTTGCGGCTCTCGTAGTTGGTGTAGAAGACGAAGCCACGCTCATCCACCCCCTTGAGCAGCAGCATGCGCACGCTGGGCTGGCCGTCGTCGCACGTGCCGAGCGCGAAGGCGGTGGGCTCGGGCAGGCGGTCGCGCGACACGCGCTTCGCATCCTCCAGCAGCGCGACGAACCGATCGAACGGCTCGCGGTGCGACACCACGCGATCGAGCTGCTCGGCGGTCCCGCTCACCGATCGCCGTCCAGGAGCGCGCCGAGGCCGCCGAGCACGCCTCCCTCCTCGCGCCGGTGTCCCCCCTCGCGCGGCGCGGCGGCGATGATGCGATCGGCGAGCCGCGAGAATGGCAGTGTCTGCAGGATCACACGGCCCGGGCCGCGGAGCAGCGCGAAGAACAGCCCCTCGCCGCCGAACAGCGCCGTTCTGACCCCGGGCACCATCTGAATGTCGTAATCAACGCCTTCCTCCAGGGCCACGAGGCAGCCCGTGTCCACGCGCAGCGATTCGCCGGCGCCCAACCGGAGCTCGTGCAGGGTGCCCGAGGCGTGCAGGAACGCGAGGCCTTCGCCGTCGATGCGCTGGAGGATGAATCCCTCGCCACCGAAGAATCCGGCGCCGATGCGGCGCGAGAAGGCGACGGTGACGTTGACGCCGCGCGCCGCACAGAGGAACGAATCCTTCTGCGCGATGATGCGGCCCCCCCACTCGCGGAGATCGATGGGGCGAATCTTTCCGGGATAGGGCGAGGCGAACGCGACGTCCTGCCGGGCACGCGCGCCGTTGGTGTAGGTCGTGACGAAAAAGGAGTCGCCGCTGATCGCGCGCTTCGCTCCCTGCACCAGCTTCCCGAGCAGTCCGCCGCCCTGCTGGTTGGGATCGAGCGTGGTGTTCATGACGATGCCGTCCTGCATGTACATCATCGCCCCGGCTTCGGCGACGACCGTCTCGCCGGGGTCCAGCGTCACGATGACGGCCTGCATGTCGTCGCCGATCAGCTTGTAATCGATCTCGTCAGCCATGAGAGCCGCTCCGATGGGACTCGTAGATTCTAACGACGCGCGGGGACCTCGCCTACGGCCTGGAGCGGGCCGCCTCGCCCGCCTGCACGGCCGTGTGGCCCAGCTGGTCGCGCCCCTTCAGCTGATACGGGATGCCGTGCAGCATCCAGTCGGGCTCCGGATAGCCGCGGAGGTGGTAATCGAAGAACTGCTGCATGCGCATCGCGATGTCCTTCTGATTCGCGCGCTTGGTGGGATTGTGTACGTCGCCGTTGTAGTCGATGAGGTACACCTCTCGTTGCAGCCGGCGGAGCGCGACAAACAGCTCGATCCCCTGGTACCACGGCACCGCGTCGTCGGCGTCGTTCGACATGATCAGGAGCGGCGTGGTGACCTTGTCCGCCCAGAACAGGGGCGAGTTCTCGAAGTAGCGCATGGGATACTGCCAGATGGAGCCGCCGATGCGGCTCTGCGTCTTCTCGTACTGGAACGCGCGCGCAACCCCCGGGCCCCAGCGAATGCCACCGTAGGCGCTGGTCATGTTCGCGACCGGCGCCCCGGCCATCGCCGCCCGGAACATGTGCGTCTGCGTGATCAGGTACGCGGTCTGATAGCCGCCCCACGACTGCCCCTGCAGCCCGAGCGCGTTCGAATCCACGTACCCGCGCGCGAGCAGCATCTGCACGCCCGGCAGGATCGACTTCATCGCGCTCGGACCGGGGTATCCCATCTCGTAGTGAATGTCGGGCTCGAAGACCAGATAGCCATTGGACGTGTAGTGCGTCGGGTTGATCACGTTGCGACCGGCCGGCGGGATGTAGCTGTGCAGGTTATCCGAGAGCTGCTCGTAGAAGTACGCGATGAGCGGATACTTCTTCCCGGGATCGAAATCCGCCGGTTTGTACAGCAGCCCCGAGAGCGGCACGCCGTCGGTGCTGGTCCAGTGCACCAGCTCCACGCTGCCCCACTTGAAATCCTTCTGCTGCGGATTTGCGTCGGAGATGCGCGTCAGGCGGGCGAGATCGCGCCCGGTGTAGAGGTCCGGAAACTCGGTGAAGGTGCCCTTCGTGACCACGTACTGATCGGCGTTCTCCGCCTTGATGGGCGGCCCGAAGGCCACGTCCGCCATCACCAGCTTTTCGGGTGGTCGGGTGACACCGAGCCGGTCGCGATAGAATCCACTGGCCTTCGTGTCCTCGTCGAAGGCCCGCAGCAGCAGGGGTTCCTCTGGATCGATGATGCCCCGGTCGTCGTCCGTTGTCCGCGCCGCGCGGCGGCCGCGCGCCGCGCCCTCGGCGAGACGGAAGACGAGGTGCTCGCGACGGCCCACTGAGTCGGTGACGATCCGCGCACGCTGCACGCCGGACGGATCCAGCTCCCAGAGATCATAGCGATCGTAGACCAGGAGGGAGCGGTCGCCCTTCGTGAACCCCGCCACGCCCCACGGCGCCGGCGTGGATGGGGTGTCCCAGGTTTCCTGCGCAAAGCTCACCGCTGCGAGCGCCGCGTTGAGATCCACCAGCTTGTTGGTGGCCGTGCCGTACGCGTACCAGTGTCCCTGATCGAAGAACACCACGTACCGGCCGTCGGGGGAGAGCTCCGCATTCCCGCTGATCTTCTCACGAATCCGCTTTCTGGCGCCCGTCGCCGCGTCGATCACCCAGATGTCGTCTCCGTCGTCGCCCCACGTGCGCTCGATCGCATATCGCTCACTCGTGGCGGCCAGTGCCACGCGGCCATCGGGCGAGACGCTGACCAGCGGCATCGAGTCGTTGGCCAGCTGCACGAGTGTCCGGGTGGCAAGATGATAGATCGCCTCGAACGATCGGCTGCGGTCGCGCCCCGCCTCGACGCGCTGCTGGGGCTGCAGGCGGGCATCCTTCCAGCTCCAGAGGTCGAAGACCGCCTTGCCGTACAGTGAGTCCGCGGGGATGGAGTCGAGCGGCTCGGGCGCGATGCCGAACAGCACGTTATGCCCGTCGCGCGTGAACGCCACCCGGCCGTTCGGCGCGACGATCATTCCGTCCCCCACTGCCGGCGAGGCCACGATCGGCTGCGCCGCGGGCGAGTTGAGAGCGCTGTAGTACAGTACGTTGTGATTGCCCTTGTGGTCGGCGTCGTCGCGATCTGCGACGAAGGCCACCTGTGTGCCGGCGCGATCGAATACGAGAGGTCGGTACGTGCCGCGCCCGCTCAGCAGCGCCACCTCGGTCCCCGAGCCCGGACGCGCGATGTACGCGCCATCCCGCTCGGCCGCGCGAGAGGATACCGTGTAGCCCAACCAGCGCGCGCTGTCATCGAAGGTGTAGCTCACCACATCGGCGATCCGCTGCTCGGCGCCCGTGGCCAGATTGCGCAGCACGAGCGTGGACCCGTATTCGCGCCGCGCGTGCGATGAATCGGCGGCCACCGGCCGCAGCCGGCCGCCCGGCGTCGCGCCGATGCGTGCGGGCGCGCTCGCCCGTCCCGAGTCGCGCGGGACGAGGTTCTCCGAGGCGCTGTCGGACGGCTCGAGCAGATATGCCAGCCACCCCCCCGACTCGCGCGGCAGGCGGAACGAGCGCACGCGCGGCACGGTCGTGAGATGCCCGTCCGCGAGGTTCACCAGCGCAAGCGAGGCCGTGGGTTGCGCGGAGGGCCTTCGCTTCTCGCGGCGTGCGCGATCGTAGTCGCTCATCGGCGCATACGTCAGCGCCACCACCGTACGGCTGTCCGCCGTGATCTGCGCCGGCGGTGCGCCACCCGTGGTATCGCGGGCGCCCGCAACCATCTGCGGCCGGCCGATGAAGCCGCGCGGAACGTGGTACTCGGTGGCGCCCTGGGTGGAACGGATCACGAGCTCACCGTCGCCCACCTGCGGCACGAGGGAGTAGACCGCCCATCGGCCGTCGCGGGAGAGGGCCGTGCCCGTGATGGACTTCCAGTGATCCCAGTCCTCGGGAGTGAGCGGGCGTTGCTGCGCGAAAGCGGCGGCGGCGGGGATCGCCAGCAACACGGCGGCGATCCGGACCGAGCGTGGGCGAGAAAGGCGCATGGTAGAGAAGGCGGATGACGGGAGGGACGCCGGAACGGGATTCGAGAAGATACGCGCAGGGGCGGGCGGACGCTGCCGCAGGTAGATTCCCGTCCATGCTCCTGAAACGCTTCTACGACGAGCCGCTGGCGCAGGCCAGCTATCTCGTGGCGTCGTCGCGCAGCGGGCAGGCGATTGTCGTCGACCCGAATCGCGACGTCGCGCAGTACCTCGATGCCGCCGACGCCGCCGGTCTGCGGATCGCGTACGTGACCGAGACACACATCCACGCCGACTTCGTTTCCGGGGCGCGCGAGCTGGCCGCGCGGACGGGCGCCACCCTGCTCCTCTCGGCCGAGGGCGGTTCTCAGTGGCAGTATGGCTTTGCGGCTGCCGACGGCGCCCGGCTCCTCCGCCACGGCGACGCCATCGAACTGGGCGAGGTGCGCATCGAGGTCGTGCACACGCCCGGGCACACGCCGGAGCACATCGCCCTGGTGCTCACCGATACGGCGGCAGCCGATCAGGCAATGGGAATGCTCACGGGCGACTTCGTGTTCGCCGGCGACGTGGGCCGGCCCGACCTGCTGGAGCGCGCGGCGCAGGAGGCGGGCACGATGGAGCGCTCGGCGCGCGACCTGTTTCGCTCGCTGCGACGGCTGCGCGGATACCCGGAATTCCTGCAGCTGTGGCCCGGACACGGTGCGGGCTCCGCCTGCGGTAAGTCGCTCGGGGCCGTGCCCTCCACCGCCCTGGGATATGAGCGTCTCTTCAACTGGGCCTTCCAGATCGCGGACGAGGACGCCTTCGTGCGCGCGGTGCTGGCCGGCCAGCCCGAGGCGCCGATGTACTTCGCCCAGATGAAGCGAATCAATCGCGAGGGTCCTCCCCGGGAGAGCACGCCGCCGAAGCTGCGAGCGCTCGATGTACCGATGCTCGAGGCGGAGCTCGCGCGAGGCCGGGAAGCGTGCTGGGTGCTCGACACCCGGCCGCCGTCGGTATTCGGCGCCGGGTTCGTGCCGGGGACCATCAATGTCCCGGCTGGCCGCGCGTTCACGACCTGGGCGGGGTCGCTCGTCCCGCCGCAGCGCGAGGTGGCGCTGATCCTGCCAGACGACGACGAATCTCTTGCGCATGCCCTGGCGCAGCAGCTCGCCAAGATCGGCATCGATCGGGTGCGCGCCTGGGGCGGCGCGGCACTGCTCTCCGCATGGCAACGCAGCGGACGCCTGCTGGACCGCGTGCCGATCATCGACAGCGCCACGCTCGCAATCCGGCCGGATCTCTACGTGATCGACGTGCGCGGGGACGCGGAGTGGGCTGCGGGGCACATTCCCGGGGCGAAGCACCTCTTCCTCGGCGAGCTGGAGACCCGTGCCGCAGGGCTCCCGCGCGACCTCTCCCTGGTGGTGCACTGCCACGGCGGCACACGCTCCGCGATTGCCGCCAGTCTCCTGCGGGCGGCAGGATTCAGCAACGTCACCGACCTGGCCGGAGGCTTCGCGGGCTGGGTGGCGGCCGGACTGCCGGTGGAGGCTGGCGCGGCGACGCCCGCCGCGCGATGATCTCCGCGCGATAGTCTCCGCGCGTTCCGGCGGACCGTTGCCGGTGCGTTCGCTCGCGAGCGCCCGCCCCTGAAGACTCCCACCCGTTCATCGACATGCGCCACCTCCTCGCTTGCCTCGTGCTCCTTCCGGGCGCGCTCGCCGCGCAGCAATCATCCCTCCCCGCCCCATCGGCCACTCCCACACTGCTCGTCCCGGCACGCGTCTGGGACGGCGTGAACGCCGAGCCTCACGACGGGTGGGCCGTGCTGGTACGCGGAGAGCGCATCGAGGCCGCGGGACCGCGAGCTGCGCTCGCGATCCCCGCGGGTGCGAGGACGATCGAGTTGCCAGGCATGACCCTGATGCCCGGTCTGATCGATGCGCATTCACACATGTTCCTGCATCCGTACAACGAGACCTCGTGGAACGATCAGGTGCTCCACGAGCCGCTCGCGCTGCGGACGGCGCGTGCGGTGAACCACGCGAGAGCAACCCTGATGGCGGGATTCACGACGGTGCGCGACCTCGGGACGGAGGGCGCGGGCTACGGCGACGTGGGCCTGAAACAGGCAATCGAGCAGGGGATCATTCCCGGGCCGCGCATGTTCGTCGTCACGCGCGCCATCGTCGCGACGGGCAGCTACGGACCGAGTGGCTTCACCCCCGAATACGCGGATGACATCCCGCAGGGCGCACAGGAGGCCGATGGCGTGGATGCGCTCACGCGCGTCGTGCGCGACCAGATCAAGCGTGGCGCGGACTGGATCAAGATCTATGGCGACTATCGCTGGGGGCCGCATGGCGAGGCGCGCCCGACGTTCACGGAAGACGAGCTGAAGCTAGTCGTCGCGGTCGCGAGCAGCGCCGGCCGGCCGGTGGCGGTCCACTCGACCACCGCTGAAGGAATGCGCCGTGCCGCCGAAGCCGGCGTCACGTCCATCGAGCACGGCGACGCCGGCACCCCGGAGGTGTTCCGGCTCATGGCGCAGAAGGGCATCTATTTCTGTCCGACGGTCGCCGCCGGTGACGCCATCCTGCAGTATCGCGGGTGGAAGCACGGCGAGCCCGAGCCGCCGTCGATCACCCAGAAGCGCGCCAGCGTGAAGGCGGCGCTGAATGCGGGGGTTACCTTCTGCAACGGCAGCGATGTCGGCGTATTCACCCATGGTGATAACGCCCGCGAGCTGGAGCTGCTGGTGAACTACGGCGTGCCGGCGGTGATGGCGTTGCGGGCCGCGACGTCCGTGGACGCGAAGATGCTCGGGATGGCGGACCGCATCGGCAGCGTCAAACCCGGGCTGCTCGCCGATCTCATCGCGGTGAATGGCGATCCGACCCGCGACATCACCGCGACGCACCGGGTGTCGTTCGTGATGAAAGGCGGGGCCGTGTACAAGCAGCCGTAGCGCTGGCGCGGCGAGGTAGCTTTCCGCGATGACGACGTCCGTCATCGCCCCGGGGCGCCGCCGCCCGCCGCGCGCCACCGGCGAGAAGCCCTCCCGCCGGGAGCGGCTGGCCGCGCTGCGCTACCTCCCGAAGCTCTTCCAGCTCGTCTGGTCGACCAACGCGCGCTACACCACCGCGATGATGCTGCTGCGCATCATCCGTGCGTTTCAGCCGCTGGCGGTGCTCTGGATCGGAAAGCTGATCATCGACGCTGTCGTACGGGCGGTCGCGACGGGAGTGCCCGACTACCCGCAGCTCTGGCGGTACGTGGGGCTGGAGCTCGCGATCGTCGTGGCCGGCGAGCTGCTGGCCCGGGCCTCGGCGCTGATCGAGAGCCTCCTCGGCGATCTCTTCACCAATCGCATCAGCGTGCGCATCATGGAGCACGCGGCCACGCTGGATCTGCATCAGTTCGAGGATCCGGCCTTCTACGATCATCTGGAGCGTGCGCGACGCGGCACGGTGGGGCGGCTCGGCCTGCTCACCCAGATGCTGCAGATGGCGCAGGATGCGTTGACGCTCATCTCCCTCACGGGCGCCCTTCTGGTGCAGGGACCCTGGCTGCTGGTGCTGCTCGTCGCGGCGGTGGTGCCGAGCTTCATCGGCGAAACGCACTTCGCATCGCTCGCCTATTCCCTGCTCTTCCGGTGGACACCCCAGCGGCGCGAGCTGGACTACCTGCGCTATGTCGGCGCCAGCGACCGCACCGCGAAGGAGGTGCAGATGTTCGGTCTCGCGGCATGGCTGGCCGAGCGCTACGGCGCGCTGGCGGACAGTTACTACGAGGCGAACAAGCGCCTCTCGATCCGGAAGGGGCTCGTGAGCGCCGGGCTCTCGATCCTCGGGACGCTCGGCTACTACGCCGCCTATGTGGTCATCATCGTGCGCGCCGTGCGCGGAACGATCACCATCGGGACGCTCACCTTCCTGGCAGGGGCGTTCTCCCGGAGTCGCGATCTCATTCAACGTCTGCTGCTGTCGGCCAGCGGGATCTACGAGGAGAGCCTCTACCTGCGCGATCTCTTCGTCTTCTTCGAGATGCAGCCGACGATTCGTTCGCAACCGAACGCGCGCGCCGTAGCGCGCCCCATCCGCCAGGGCTTCGTCTTCGAGGACGTCGGCTTCCGCTATCCCGAGAGCGTGCGCTGGGCCGTGCGCCACGTGAGCTTCGCGCTGCGTCCCGGCGAGCGCATCGCGCTGGTCGGCGAGAACGGTGCCGGGAAGACGACGCTCACGAAGCTGCTCGCCCGCCTCTACGATCCCAGCGAAGGGCGCATTCTGCTCGACGGCGTCGATCTCCGCGAGTACGCCCTGGCCGAGGTGCGGCAGGCCATCGGCGTGATCTTTCAGGATTTCGTGCGCTACGACATGCGCTTCGACGAGAACGTCGGCGTCGGCGAGATCGAGCGGGTGCGCGAGTATCTGGCGGCCCAGCGCGCGCTGGCACTCGGCTCGATGTCCCTGAACGGCAGCACCGCCCCGGCCGCAGCCGCGGCGAATGGCGTCGCGGCCGAGGTCCCGCACACCATTCTCACGGCCGCCGAGAAGTCGCTCGCCGCCACGCTGCTCCCGCGCTTCCCGCTGGGTTATCAGCAGATGCTCGGTCGTCGTTTCGAGGAGGGGGTGGATCTCTCCGGCGGGGAGTGGCAGAAGGTGGCGCTCGCGCGCGCGTACATGCGTGATGCGCAGGTGCTCATCCTGGACGAACCCACGGCGGCCCTGGATGCCCGAGCGGAGTACGACGTGTTCGTCCGCTTCAACGAGCTGATGGCGGGCCGGATGGCGGTGGTGATCTCGCACCGGTTCTCCACCGTCCGCATGGCGGACCGGATCGTGGTGCTGCGGAACGGCGAGGTGGAGGAATCGGGCACGCACGCGGCGCTGGTGCAGCGCGGCGGGCTGTACGCGGAGCTGTTCCAGATGCAGGCGGCGGGCTACCGGTGATCCCGCCCCCGCGTCACTGGTCGCGCGACCTCAGCTGGATGACCCCCCGCCGTAGGCGCTGCCGAAGTTTGCCACGGCATCCGGACCGGGATAGTAGCAAGTCTCCGCCACGTCCTCTGCGTGCACGTTCGGCAGTACTCACGAAGGGCCCGGCTCCAGAAGCTTTGGAGCCGGGCCCTTCGTGCGCTCGCGCCACGGGGTGAGCTGCAGGTCAGCGGACGAACCCCCTGATCTGCCACGCCAGCCTCAACACCCGGGTGCCTTGAGATCGCCCGAGGCGTTCGCGCGGGACAGGCACTCGGCCTGCGGGATGGGCAGGTGATCCACGACGACGTGCGATGGCTTGTCGATCGTGAGCTGGTCGAGACGCTGGAAGCGGCGCATGTCCACCCAGCGGTGCCCCTCGAAGAGCAGCGAGAGGCGCCGGTTGTACAGCAGCTCGTCGACGAAGTCCGAGTCGCTCGCGAACGCTCCGCGTGGGGCCAGGCCGCCGGACTGCGTCCGAATCAGGTTGATGTCGGCCAGCGCGCCGGCCTGATCGCCGGTGAAGTACCGTGCCTCCGCCCGCAGCAGGAGCAGCTCCTCGTTCTTGATGATCGGAATGGGGTCGCTGCGGGAATCGTACATCTTGTAATCGAACTTGGTCGGCTGCGCATCGACGGTGGACGGCGGCGACTTCGCCTTCGCCAGCGTGAACACCTTCGTCGTGAAGCGCAGGTCCTTGCTGCCGTCCGGCCGAAGCTCGATGCCGCTGTCGGCGCGGAAGTGCGCCACGATGTTCGTCGTGGCCGAGTTGCTGAGCGAGTTCGACGCGTCGTTGGCCGCCGACGAATACACATTGTACACGCCGCCCGACAGCGAGCCGCTCGGATCCAGGAACGACTCCGAGAGGTTCTGCAACACCGTCTGGTAGCACGCCGGACTGAACTTCGCCCCGCAACCCGCGATCCCCAGCGACGCGCGATACGCATTCACTCGTGCCGCGAGGGCGCGGTTGAACTTGAGATACGTCGTGGGCGTGGTGAAGCCGGTGTACCCCGAATGGAACGTGAACGGGAACGACGCACCACCGCTCCGGAGTTCCGTCGCGGCCTGGTCGAGCCGCCCGATGATGCGATTGAACACCGAGTCGCGCGACACGAAGGGCTCGAGCTTCGTGGGGTCCGCCGTCACCTCGACGACCGCGCCCAGCGAATCGCGCGTATTGATGAGATAGAGGAGACTGAGGGCCTCCATCGTGTGCAGGAAGCCGTGCACGGCGCTCTTCTGCGTGGCGGAGACCTGCGACTCCGACGCGGCATCGACCACCGTCGCGGTGTTGAACGCGTCGCGCAGCGTGAAAAAGGGCGGACTCCAGAGCGCCCCGCCGCCGAAGCTCGTGCCGTTTTCCACGTCCGAGGTCAGCCAGCCGGAGGTGTTCCGCCCCTCGGTCGCGGTGTAGTTGTACGACTCGCGGCCGAGGATGCCCGTGCCGGACACGTAGCCGGTGAAGTTGCCGCGATCATCGCGCAGCACGCCCGTGGCGAGCAGCGGGATGGCCGCGACCGGATCGCTCGTGATGGACCCGGTGGTCGGGTTCTGATAGTTCGGGACGTTCAGCCGATCCGCGCCGCAGCCGGCGATGGCCAGCAGCGCGCCCGCGATCAGTCCCGTCGAGAAAAGACAGCGCATGAGTATGAGTCCTCGCAGAGGTTCAGTCGTTGGCCGGCGCAGCTCAGAAGGTCACGTCGAATCCCGCCAGGAAGGTGCGCGTCGGCGGATAGGGAGCGAGGTCCACGAACCGAGCGACGTTCTGATTTCCGAAATTGTTGACCTCGGGATCCAGGCTCCAGAAGGGCGTCCACATGTAGAGATTGCGGCCGCTGAACGTGAGCCGCGCATCGTGCGCGCTGCCCAGCACACGCGGGATCAGCCGCGAGGGCACGGCATAGGTGAGTGTGATCTCACGCAGCTTCACGTACGAGCCGTCGAGCACGTACACGTGCGCGTTCCGTCCGGCATCCCACTTCTTGTAGCGATACGCGCCCAGGGTGCGTCCGATCGTCGTATCGGGTGACGGCTTGTCATAGTCCCAGGAATTTTGTCCCTCGTCGAACAGATTCGTGGTGAGGCTCGAGACGTAGCCGCCGTCCCGCCAGTCCACCAGCGCCGACAGCGAGAAGCCCTTCCACGTGAAGTCGTTGGAGAACGCCATCTGGAAGCGTGGATTCGCATCGGCGATCGCGGTGTCCACCACGCTGGAGTCCAGGGCGGCGCAGTGGTGCGCGTTGAACGCATCGGCGTCGCAGCGGAAGCGATTGCCCCAGATGAGCGTCGTCTTCTGCCCGCGCGCGATGCGGCCGCGGCCGTACTGGGCGCCGAAGCCGGAGCTCGGGAGGACGAAATTCGCCACGTCGGGCGGCAGCGAGACCATGCGCGACGTGAACGTGTAGAACTGGGCACGCGAGGTCCAGGTGAACGTGCGGTTCCGAATCGGCAGCACGTTCAACCCCAGTTCCAGGCCGCGCGTCTTCATCTCGCCGCCATTGATGTACCGGCTGCTGAAGCCCGAGGAGGGCGGCAGCGGAGCCGTGAGCAGCATGTCGGTGATCGTGCGGTCGTACACGCTGGCCTCGAGACCCGCGCGCGAATCGAAGAAGGTGCCGTCCAGGCCGACCTCCAGCTCGCGCATCTTCTCCGGCCGTATCTCGGGATTGCCGATCGTGCTCGGCGTCGCGATGGCGTTCCGCCCATCGATCAGACCGTTGGGCACGAGCACGTTGTCGCGCAGGCCGTACAGGGGCTGGTTGCCCGAGACGCCGACCGAGCCACGCAGCTTGATCTCGTCCGCGTGCGGAATGAGGTTGACCAGGCGATACGAGACCGCCGCGCCCGGCCAGTAGAAGTACTTGTTCCGGTCGCCGTTGACGCTGCTCCGCTCCGCGCGCACGTGGCCCGAGACCGAGAGCCGCTCGTCCAGCGCCAGCAGCTCCTCGCTCGCGTACAGTGCCTGGTTGCGCACCAGGCTCTTGGTCTGGTTCAGGGTGGGGTTGCCCTGATCGATGTTTTCGATCCCCGGCAGCAGTCCGCGCGCAACCACGGTGTATCGGTTCAGATCGCGGTCCTCGTACTGCACGCCGGCCGAGGTGGTGAGGGTCGAGATCCCCGGCAGGAAGCGAGCGCCGCTCGGGGTGTAGGTATGCACCAGGTTCAGCGAGCCGTTGAACTGCCGGCTCAGCGCCTCCGCCTGTACCGCCGTACCGGGCTGGCCATCGTCCGGTTCGAACTGCAGGTAGTTCGGCGAATAGGTCTCGCCATCGGCGTCGAACCGGTCGAAGCCCCCGGCGGCCGACAGGGTCAGCGTCTGGGACTGCGTCGCGAGCATCGCGTAGCTGATATTCGCGCCGCCCACCTGGCGCCAGACATCCTCGTCGTCCTTCACCCCCTCGATGGTCTGGAAGGGATTCGACCCGGTGTTGACCAGCTGCCGCAGCAGCAGGTTGTCGATCGGATGGCCGTCCTGCTGCTGGCGAAGATCGATCACGGCCGGGGTGTACCCGAAGGCGTAAAAGGGACTGGTAAAGGTATTATCGTTGTTCGATATGCCGCGCGCGGTGGTGCTGCGGTAGATGGAGGCGTTCGCGTTGGCCGTCCACTTCCCGCCCCATGACTGATCGATGTTCAACCGCAGATTCTGACGCCGCGCACCGGTGTTGATCATCGTGCCGGGTTCATTCTTGTCGTTGGCCGACACATAGTACTTGGTCTGCTCGTTGCCGCCGCTGGACGCGAGCGAGGTCTCGTAAGCCAGTCCGCGCTGCCCGAAGAGCTCACCCTGATAGTCGTAGTACGGGCAGGTCTCCTGCGGGCAGTACTGCCGTGCCTGTGCCGTATCCCCGAGCAGGCTGGCGAGCGCAGTGCGCGTGAAATGGCGCGACCCGAGCAGACGTTCGGGCTGGTTCGTGCCGAGGCGCTGCGACAGCGAGAATCGCGGCGCGCCCGCACGACCGCGTTTGGTCGTGATGAGCACGACGCCGTTGGTCGCCATCGACCCGTAGATCGCCGAGGCCGCGGCACTCTTCAAAACCTGAACGCTCTCGATGTCGTTCGGGTTGAAATCGGCCAACCGGTTCACCGGGTTGTCCTGACTGGACGTCGCTCCGCTGCCCGAGGCGCGCGTAACCGCATTGACGCCAGCCGAGAACGCGTCATTGTTGACGATCACCCCGTCCACGACGTACAGCGGCTGGCCGTTGCCGAGGATGGACGTGACGCCGCGAATCTGGATCTGACCTCCGCCGCCAGGAGCGCCGCTGTTCATGTTGATCGTCGTGCCCACGACCTTCCCCTGCAGCGCCGCCTCGAGCGACGGAGACGGGGCATCGGCAAGCTCCTTCCCGCTGACTGTCGAAACGGCCGTGGCGACGTTGCGGCGTTCCTGCGTGGTGGCGGCACCCGTCACCACGACCTCGGTGAGCTGCAGGGCCTCGCGCGTCATCGCGATGTCGATCGACGCCTGGGCCGCTGGCACGCGCACCTGTAGGCGCCTGTAGCCCAGTGCGCGTACATTCAGCACGACGTCTCTCGCCGGCGCATTGAGACGGAACTGGCCGTCCTCGTTCGCCTGCGCCGCCTGCGGGCCTCCGACGACCTGCAGCAACGCCGAGCTGATGCCCTGACGATTGGCGTCATCAAATACGCGACCGGTGATGACGCGGTTCTGTGCCACCACCGGCGACGTCGCGGCGAGCGACGAGAGCACGACAAGGGTGGTGAACACGATGCGACTGCGCACGAATACCTCCGAGGATGGGCGGGGGTTGCCACGAGCTCGTCACACAATCGTGGACTGCGGTGCCACGAACGGTGGGATGGAGAAAGGTGGCACGAATCAAATTGCTGCGAGACGGTTGTCAAGACAGCCGACCGGGCCCGAATCAGGGGCAGAACGCCCGTGCCGCGGATGAATGCGGCTGCCATTTGTCAGCGGGAAACATGAAGAGCCCAGCTCAGCAGACGTCCTCGAGTCGCCCCCCTGCCCGGGCCCGCGCCTTCGCACCGGGTGGCATCGGTAACATCGGACCGGGGCTCGACATCCTCGGCTGCGCCGTGACCGGCCCGGGCGACACCGTCGACATCGAATGGGGGCAGAATGGCTCCGCACCGATCGTCGTCGTCGATGCGGGGCATCCGGATCTGCCCACGGATCCCACTCGCCACGCCTCGGCGATCGCCGCCACCGCCGTGCTGCGCATCGCGGGCGCGACCAGTCGCGGGCTGGTGCTGCGCGCCCGCAAGGGTCTCCCACTTGCCGGCGGCCAGGGCGGCAGCGCCGCCTCGGCGGTCGCGGGGGCGGTGGCTGCGAACGCCCTGCTGGGCGGGCCGTTGGACGATGCTGCACTGCTCCAGGCGGCGCTCGAGGCCGAGAGCACAGTCGCCGGGCGCCACGCCGACAACATCGGCTCGGCGCTCCTGGGTGGCCTCGTGCTCGTGCGCTCGATGGATCCACTGGACGTCGTATCACTGCCACTGCACGCCGATCCGCGCATCGTGCTGGCCCTCCCCGCCCAGCGGCTGCGCACCGCGGAGGCACGCAGCGTCCTGCCGGCATCCCTCGACCGTGCGGTTGCGCTGCACCAGGCGGCGCAGGTGGCCGCGATGGTCGCGGCCTTCGGGACAGGTGATCTCGAGCTGCTGCGCCGCGCGCTCGACGACCGGATCGCCGAGCCCGCACGCGCGCCGCTGCTGCCTGGATTCCTCGTCGCCAAGTCGGCCGCGCTGCATGCCGGCGCGCTCGGCTGCTCCATCTCGGGCGCCGGTCCGACGAGCTTTGCCTTTGCCGCGGATGACGCGAGCGCCGCGCGGGTGGCGGCCGCCATGCAGCAGGCGTATGCGCGCGCGGGCGTGTCCGCCGAGATGCGCGTGGCCCGCATCGAGCGGCACGGCGCGCGCGTCGAGCTGCTGTCCGAGAGCGACGTCCTCCAGCTGCCGTGCTGAAAGGATCCACGCGGCAGCAGCCGGCGCGCCGCGCGGCACTTGCCCCACACGCCCGCGCGTGAGACAATCTGTCGCGCCACTCCCGACTTCTTACCGTATCGACAGAGGCCAGGCATGTCCACGCGTCGGTCCCCGCGCGCATCAGGCGCGCTCGCGTTCATCGCGGCGAGCATCCTCGCCGGTGCGACCACCCGCGCCGCGCGCGCGCAGGAGCCAGCGAGCACGCGCCGGGACACCCGGCCGGAAGTGCTCTACAAGGTGGCGCTTCCGCCTGACGATCCACGCCTCGTCCGGCTCAAGCGCGATGCCGTCCGCCTGGTCGACAGCATGTCGACGTTCACCCAGCAGATGGTGGACATGGTCTTCAGCTTCGGGGAGCTCGGGTTCCAGGAGCAGGAGACGTCGAAATATCTGACCGGCATCCTGACGCAGCACGGGTTCACCATACAGCGGGGCGTCGCCGGGATTCCCACGGCGTGGGTGGCTGCCTGGGGGTCGGGAAAGCCGGTGATCTCGTTGGGTTCCGACATCGACGACATCCCGCAGGCGTCGCAGAAGCCGGGCGTCGGCTACAAGGATCCACTCATCCCGGGCGCGCCGGGGCACGGCGAGGGGCACAACTCCGGGGTGCCGCTCAATATCACCGCCGCCCTCGCGGTGAAGGCGATCATGCAGCGCGACCACATCCCGGGCACGCTGATGCTCTGGCCAGGCGTGGCCGAGGAACAGCTCGGCTCCAAGGCGTATTACGTGCGCGCAGGCCTCTTCAAGGATGTCGATGCGGTGCTCTTCGCGCACGTGGCATCCGACTTCGGCGTGTCCTGGGGCCCCGGCGGGCAGAGCGGGTTGATCAGCGCGCAGTTTCACTTTCAGGGCACCAGCGCGCACGCGGCCGGCGCTCCCTGGCGCGGACGGAGCGCGCTGGACGCCGTGGAGCTCATGGACGTCGCGTGGAACTTCCGCCGCGAGCATCTGCCCCTGGAGCAGCGGTCGCATTACGTGATCACGGATGGCGGCGATCAGCCGAACGTCGTGCCGCCGACGGCCAGCGTGTGGTACTACTTCCGCGAGATGGACTATCCGCGGATCACGGGACTCTTCGCGCTGGGTGACACGATCGCGCGGGCCGCGGCGATGATGACTTCCACGACCCTGGACACGGTGCAGATCCTCGGCAGTGCCTGGCCCGGCTACTTCAACAAGCCGATCGCCATGGACATGTTCGAGAACATCCGGGCGGTTGGGCTGCCGGTGTGGAGCGACGCGGACCAGACGCTGGCGAAGGGGATCCAGAAGGAGCTTGGCGTCCCCACGCGGGGCCTGGCCACGGAGATCCGTCCCATGGGCGTGCCGCAACGCCCCGAGGAATCTCGCGGCGGCGGCAGCGACGACATCGGGGACGTGTCATGGAATGTCCCGACGGTGACCCTGCGGTATCCGGCCAACATTCCCGAGCTCCCCGGACACAACTGGGCCAACGCCATCGCGATGGCGACGCCGATCGCGCACAAGGGCACCACGGCGGGCGCGAAGGTGCAGGCGATGACGCTGCTCGACCTGCTCCTCAAGCCGGCCGTCGTCACCCAGGCGTGGGACTTCTTCCGCACGGTGCAGACCCGGGACGTGCATTATCAGCCACTGATGCGCGCCGCGGACCACCCTGCCATCTGGCTCAATCGGGCCATCATGGAGCGCTATCGCCCGGAGATGCGAAAGTACTACTACGATCCGAGCAGGTATCGGACGTATCTCGAGCAGCTGGGCATCACGTATCCGACGGTGCGGGCGAGCGGGGCGACGGTGCCGTGATGCCGCCGGACCCACGCGGCCCGCCCCTCCGCCGCACCAGCGTCAGGATGGTGTACGCGGCCACCGGCTCGTCGTGCTGATTGCGCACCACCACGTCCCAGGCCACCACCCCCTGCGGGATCTGTCCTTCGCGGTCCTCCTTCAGCGTCTTCTGCTTGCATGTGAGCTGCACGTGGATGGTGTCCCCCGCATACACCGGCTTCACGAAGCGCAGGTTCTCCAGCCCGTAGTTCGCCAGCACCGGGCCGGGCGCCGGATCCACGAACAGGCCGGCCGCCGCGGAGAGCACGAAGTATCCATGTGCCACCCGGCGCTCGAACAGCGAGTCTCGCGCCGCGACGTCGTCCATGTGTGCGTAGAAGAAGTCGCCGCTGATCCCGGCGAAGTTCACGATGTCCGCCTCGGTGACGGTCCGGCGATGGGTCACGAGCGTCTCGCCGATCTCGAGCTCCTCGAAGTACTTCCGGAACGGGTGCACGCGATCGCTGGTCTGCGCCGCACCCGGCATGTACTCGTTCACCACGCGCGACAGCGTGGTCGGTGAGCCCTGGAGCGCCGTCCGCTGCATGTAGTGTAGCACGCCGCGGATGCCACCCATCTCCTCACCGCCGCCGGCGCGTCCCGGGCCGCCGTGCACGAGATGCGGCAGGGGCGAGCCGTGGCCGGTGGACTCGCGAGCCGTGTGGCGATTCGCCACGAGCAGCCGGCCGTGATACGCCGCGGTGCCCAGCACCATCTCTCTGGCCACCGCGTCGTCGGCCGTGAAGACCGAGCCCACGAGAGAGCCGCGGCCAAGCTTGGCGAGCGCGATCGCCTCATCGATCGTTTTGTACGGCATCACCGTGTTCACCGGGCCGAACGCTTCCACCTCGTGCGGCGCCGTCTGGCGGAAGGGGTCGTTCACGTAGAACAGCAGGCTGGGAAAGAACGCCCCTCGCTCGCGCTCCGCGCCCACCACATCGAACTCGTCCGGGTCGCCGAACACACGCTCCGCGCCGCGAGCGATCGCGTCCACGCTGCGGCGCACCTCGCGCACCTGCGAGCGGCCGGCCAGGGGCCCCATCCGCACGCCATCGACGGACGGATCGCCGACAGCGACGGACGCCAGCCGTCTGGTGAGCGCCTGCATCAGCGGCTCCACCGCGCGCTCCGGCACGAATGTCCGGCGGATGGCCGTGCACTTCTGCCCCGCCTTCACCGTCATCTCCTTCGCCACCTCCTTCACGAAGAGATCGAATTCTTCCGTGCCCGGCTCCGCGTCGGGCCCCAGCATCGAGAAGTTGAGCGAGTCGGTCTCTGCGTTGAAGCGGACGCTGTGATCGAGAATCGCCGGCTTCGCGCGCAGCATCCGCGCCGTCTCCGCGGAGCCGGTGAAGGCCACGACACACTGCGCATCGAGGTGATCCAGCAGATCGCCGGCGCTGCCGCACAGCAGCTGGACGGCGCCGTCGGGAACGATCCGCGAATCGACGATCGCGCGGAACACGCTCTCAGTCAGATACGACGTCAGCGTCGCCGGCTTGACGATCGCGGGAACCCCGGCGAGCAGGGTGGGCGCGAGCTTCTCGAGCATCCCCCACACGGGAAAGTTGAACGCATTGATCTGCACGGCCACGCCTTCCAGCGGCACGCAGATGTGTCTACCGACGAATCCACCGCCCTTCGAGAGCGCCTCCATGGCCCCGTCGACGTAGAACGGCTCGTCCGGCAGCTCGCGGCGTCCCTTGGACGCGAAGACGAACATCGTCCCGATGCCGCCATCAATGTCGATCCAGGAGTCTGCCCGGGTGGCGCCGGTGGCTGCCGACACGCGGTAGAACTCCTCCTTCCGCTCGGTGAGGTACTTCGCCAGCTCCTTCAGCATCAGCGCACGCTGATGGAATGTCAGGCGCCGGAGCGCCGGCCCGCCGACGCGGCGCGCGTAGGACACCATGCCGCCGAAGTCCACGCCTTCCGTGGATGCTTCGGCGATCACCGCGCCGGTGACCGCGTGATGCAGGGGGCTGAATCCCCCGCGACCCTCCAGCCACTGCCCCTGGATGAAGTTCAGGAGGCGGCGCGGCGTGCCGCCCGTGAGGTCGAGCGCGGACGCGCTCGTGGTACTCGACGTCATCTCGTCTCTCCGCTACACCCGTTCCAGGATGGTCGCCATCCCCTGCCCCACGCCGACACACATCGTTGCGAGCGCGTACCTGCCACCTGTCAGCTCCAGCTCACGCGCGGCCGTCAGCAGCAGGCGGGCCCCAGACATCCCCAGCGGATGGCCCAGCGCGATCGCGCCCCCATTGGGGTTCACGCGCGCGTCATCGTCGGACACGCCGAGCTCGCGCAGACACGCCAGCGATTGCGACGCGAATGCCTCGTTGAGCTCGATGACATCCATGGCGTCCATCGTGAGGCGCGCCTGCTCGAGCGCCTTGCGCGAGGAGGGCACCGGGCCCATCCCCATCAGCCGTGGCTCCACACCGGCAACAGCCGAAGCGACGACCCGCACCGCCGGCTGCAGATCGTGGCGTGCGAGCGCCTGCTCGGATGCGACCAGGAGCGCCGCTGCGCCGTCGTTCAGGCCGGACGAATTGCCGGCCGTGACCGAGCCCCCTCCATCCCCCCGGAACGCCGGACGGAGCCTGCCGAGCACCTCGAGCGACGTGTCGGGTTTGATGAACTCGTCCCGATCGAAGCGCCGGGGTACTCCCTTCTTCTGCGGGATCTCGACGGCGACGATCTCGCGAGCCAGACGGCCGTTCTCCCAGGCAGCCGCCGCCTTCCGCTGCGAGCGCACGGCGAAGCAGTCCTGGTCGCCGCGCGACACGCCGTACCGTTCCGCCACGTTCTCCGCCGTCTGGCCCATCGAATCCACGCCGTGCCATTCGCGCATCCTGGGATTCGCGAAGCGCCATCCCAGACTCGTATCGAAGATCTCGACGTCGCGCCCCCAGGGCTTGCCCGACTTCGACATCACGTACGGTGCGCGCGTCATGCTCTCCACTCCGCCCGCCACGTACAGGTCCCCGTCGCCCAGTCGTACCGCGCGCGCGGCGTTGACCACCGCACTCATGCCCGAGGCGCAGAGCCGGTTGACCGTTTCACCGGGGACGCTCACGGGCAGTCGCGCGAGCAGGGCCGCCATCCGCGCGACGTTGCGATTGTCCTCGCCCGCCTGATTCGCGCAGCCGAGGACGACGTCGATGATCGCGGCCGGGTCGAGCTGCGGGTGGCGGCGCAGCAGCTCGGCGATGACGTGCGCCGCCAGGTCGTCCGCGCGCACCTCTGCCAGCCCGCCGCCCAGATTCCCGATCGCCGTCCGCACGCCGTCGACGATGAATGCGTCTCGCATCAGGATATTCTCACGCGTCTCGTTCGTGGAACCGGCGCCCCTCCGCCGCCATCCGGCGGAGGAGCGGGCTTGGACGATAGCGATCCTCGCGGTACTCGTCGTGCAGCCGCGTCATCCAGCCCATGACCCAGTCGAGTCCCCGCTGGTCGGCCCACGCGAGCAGCCCGCGCGGGTAGTTCACCCCCGTCGTCATCGCGAGGTCGATGTCTGCGGGCGAGGCCACGCGCAGATACACCGCGTCGATCGCTTCGTTCATCAGCATGGCGAGGATGCGCTCGAGGATCAGCAGTCCCGTCGTCGCGTCCCTTCGCGGCTCCGGCCGCGCCGCGCCCGCACGATAATCGTAATAGCCGCGCCCGGTCTTGCGGCCCAGAAAGCCCGCTTCGACGAGCCGTCGCTGCGTGAGCGATGGTTTGTAGCGGGGGTCGTAGAAGAGGCCCTCGAACACGGCGCGTGTCACCGCATAGTTCACGTCGTTGCCGATGAAGTCCATCAACTCGAACGGACCCATGCGGAAGCTGCCGAGCTCGCGCATCGCCCAGTCGATCGTCGCGGCATCGGCAATCCCCTCCTCGAGGATGCGCAGTGCCTCGCCATAGAACGGCCGCGCGATGCGGTTCACGATGAAGCCCGGCGTGTCGGCGGCGACAACGGTGGTCTTTCCCCAGGCCGCCACGACCCGCAGCGCGCGCGCGAGGACGTCCGCGTCGGTTCCGAGCCAGGGCACCACCTCCACCAGCGGCATCACCGGCGCGGGGTTGAAGAAGTGAATGCCCAGTACGCGATCCGGGCGGGTGCAGGCGGACGCGATCGAGGCCACCGAGAGCGACGATGTGTTCGTCGCGAGCACCGCATCAGGCGCGGCGCATCCGTCCAGCTGCTCGAAGATGCTCCGCTTCACCGCCAGGTCCTCGATCACCGCCTCGATCACGAGGTCGCAGCGATGATAGGTCCGCAGGTCCGCGAGCGGGGCGTCGATGAAGTGAATGCGTCCCTGGATCTGGTCGCGTGTCGCGGCGGCGAGGCGCCCCTTTTCGATGAGCCGCTGCAGGGCGTTCGATATCGTCGCGCGTGCCTTCTCCACGGCGCCAGGGTTGACGTCGGCGAGGAGCACGGTATGGCCAGCGGCGGCGACAACCTGCGCGATGCCACTGCCCATGGCGCCCGCGCCGACGACGCCGACCAGCGCATCGGTGGGAATCGTGCGTGCGGCCCTCTCCGAAGCTGTCACCGTCCCTCGAAGACCGGCTTTCGTTTTTCCAGAAAGGCCCGGACCCCCTCGGCGTAGTCCGATGTCCGGCCGGCTTCGCGCTGCAACTCCTCCTCGTAGTCGAGCTGCGCATCGAGGTCGATACCGAGGGAGCTGTTGAACGCGCGCTTGATGAGGCCCAGGCCGCGCGTGGCCTGCCCGGCGAGCTGCCGAGCCGCCCCGAGCGAGACCTCATCCAGCAATGCGTGCTCCACCACCTGATACACCATGCCCCAGTCACGCGCCTGATCGGCATCGATCTTCTCCGCGAGCATCGCGAGGGCGGAGGCGCGCTGCAGGCCGACGATGCGGGGGAGCAGGAACGTGCCTCCACTGTCCGGAATGGCCCCGATCTTCGCGAACGATTGGATGAAGGTGGCGTTGCCGGACGCGTAAACGATGTCACAGGCCAGAGCGAGATTGGCACCGGCACCGGCGGCCACGCCGTTCACGGCGCACACCACCGGCTTCTCCAGCGTCCGGACGGCCCGCACGATTGGATTGTAGCCGTCTCGCACGAAATCCCCGAGATCGGGAAGCGACCCGTCGGGCCGTGGCGCCGCCTCTGCCAGGTCCTGACCCGCGCAGAAGGCCCGGCCGGCACCGGTCAGCAGCACCGCGCGCAGACCGTCGTCGCCCGCGGCAGCGCGGAGCGCATCCAGGAGCTCCGACGCCATCGCGCGATTGATGCTGTTGAGCACCTCCGGGCGGTTCAGCGTGATGCGAGCAACACCCTGCTCGCGCGCGAACACGATGTGTTGGTAGATCATGTCTGGAGCTCGGCGAGGCTGAGGGTCGCGCGATTCTGCGCAAGCGACGGGGTGTACTGGCTGAAGATACTCGCCCCCGTCCGAGACGCGGAGAGCGTGCCGTCGGCGCCCGGCGGAGGATGCAACACTCCCGCCGCGCGGCGGAACGATCCAGATTTCGCACATGACCACGCCGACAGTCCCGAAGCAGAGCCGCACGCGCGCCGCCCGCGCGAGCGCCGTCATCGATTGGCGCCGGGTCGTTCACACGGCGCTGGTCTCGCGCGCGCTGGACGACGTCGAGGAAGCCACCAATCGCAGCCGGGCTTCCGTCCCGCGCGAGCATCTCGTGTTGTATCAGTTCTCGGCGCGAGGTCACGAGGTGGCGCAGGCCATCCTGGGATCGCTCATCACCCACCGGCGCGATGCGGCCAGCGCGTACTATCGCTCCCGCCCGCTGCTGCTGGCGCTCGGCCTGACGATCGATGATGCGCTCGCGAGCCCGCTCGGCCGCGCGGGGGGCTTCAGCGATGGGCGCGACATCGGTGTCGTCTGCAATCTTCCCAACCGGGACGGACCGATCGTGCTGCCGATGTCCGGCGACGTGGGGTCGCAGTTCACCCCGTGCGCGGGATGGGCACAGGCCGTCCTCTATCATCGCGACGTTCTCGGAGACGCGAGTTACGCGGGGGCGATGGGCGTCGTGCTCGGCGGCGAAGCGTCGGTGGCCACCAACGGATTCTGGTCGGCGCTCACGATGGCCACGACCCTCGAGCTCCCGCTGCTCTTCTACATCGAGGACAACGGCCTCGGGATCTCCGTGCGCGGCGAGATGCAGACCCCCGGCGGCAACATCGCGCGCAATCTGGCGTCCTTCGCGAAACTCTTCCTGCGCGACGGGGATGGCAGCGATCCATCGCAGACGGCCCAGTTCCTCGCCGAGGCGGTGCAGCACGTGCGCGCGGGCCACGGCCCGGCGCTGGTGCATCTCACGGTACCGCGCCTCTGCAGCCACTCGGGGCCGGACAATCAGCGGGGCTACCGCAGCGACGAGGAGATCGCAGCCGACGAACGGCGCGATCCGCTCCCGAAGCTGCGGCAGCATCTGGTGCCGGCGGTGCTGAGCGAGTCCGACTGGGAGGAGATCGCGGCCACGGTGCAGGGCGAGGTGGACGAGGGGTTGCGCACGGCACGCGCGCGCCCTGTCCCGGATCCCCGTACCGTGCACCGCTTCGTGTATGAGGAACCCGACGCGCCGGAGACATCCGGCGGGCTGTCCCGCGCCGCGCGGCAAGAGCTGGATGGAAGTGCTCGCGCCAGCACCGGCGAGGTGGTGCGCTTCGCCGAGGCGATCCGCCGAACGCTGCGCCACGAGCTCGCGGTCAACCCCCGAGTGCTCGTCTTCGGCGAGGACGTCGGCCGGAAGGGGGGCGTCCACCTCGTCACCGAGGGGCTGCAGCGTGAATTCGGCGACCGGCGGGTGTTCGATACCAGTCTGTCGGAGGAGGGCATCGTGGGACGGGCGGTGGGGATGGCGCTCTCCGGCCTGATGCCCGTCACCGAGATTCAGTTTCGGAAATACGCCGATCCGGCCACCGAGCAGCTCAACAACTGCGGCACCATGCGCTGGCGAACGGCCAACCGGTTCGCCGCGCCCATCGTCGTGCGGATGCCGGGGGGGTTCGGCAAGGACGTGGGCGACCCGTGGCACAGCCTCAGCGACGAGGTGCACTTCGCGCACGCGATCGGCTGGCAGCTGGTGATGCCCTCGAACGCCGCGGACGCGGTGGGGCTGTTGCGCGCCGCCATGCGCAGCGGGAATCCGACCGTCTTTTTCGAGCATCGGTCGCTGCTGATGACCAGTGAGGGCAGCGCAGCGTATCCCGGCGATGATTTCGTGCTGCCGCTGGGCCACGCGAACGTGCTGCGCTCGGGCGATGCGCTCACCGTCGTCACGTGGGGTGCGATGGTTCACCGGTGCCTGCCGGCGGCCGACCAGTGGCCGCGGCAGATCGAGCTGCTCGACCTTCGCACGATCGCGCCATGGGATCGCGAGGGGGTGCTGGCGTCCGTGCGCAAGACCGGCCGCTGCCTCGTCGTGCACGAGGACAATCTCACGGCGGGGTTCGGGGCGGAGATCGCGGCGACCGTCGCGCGCGAGGCATTCTGGTTTCTGGATGCTCCCGTGGACCGGCTCGCCGTCGCCGACGTGCCGATGCCCTACCATCCCGTGCTGCTGAACGCCGTGCTCCCCGGTGTGGACGAGATCGCGGCGCGGGCGCGCGCGCTGCTCGAGGTGTGATCCCGCGCACACTCGCGGTGTGATCCCCGCACGGTCGCGAGCGGCGGCGCGCGAGGCGCATAACGCATGGTGGCGTTTCGCTTTCGGTCGCTTGTGGCGGGCTGGCGCGCAGGATACGATTCGGCTCTGGGGGACGAACACTCGTCGCGTCTCGCGCAAGGTGCATCGACGTGGATGTCGCGCGCACGGATCCAATCCTGGTCTGGGGCCCGAACGGCTCGGGCACCTCGCTCTACCTCAACGCACTCGTCTGCTGGCTGCACGTCGATCGCCTAACGCCGCGACTCGTGGTGCTGCCGGCGAACGAGGAGGCCTCCGCCTGGGTGGTCGGGCGCGTGCGGCCGACGGCCGACGGATTCGACGTGAGTCCCCGGCCGGCGGCGGCCGCGCAGGGGTACGACTTCCGCCTCTACGAGCTCGCGCCGCACACACCGAGCGCCGGTGATGCGGGCGCGCACCCGGTGGCCCCACTGCGCTGCTGGTCGGGCCTGCCGCCCGCCGATGCGCCGCTCCCCGAGCGCTTCGCTTCGGATCTCCGCCATGCGCGCGGCATCATCGTGCTGGTCGGCAACGACGCGCCCCCGCGCGACTCCGCGGTGGCTCGCACGCTGGCGCTCCTCGGCGCGTCGGCCGAGGGACGCGCGATCCCGGTGGCGGCCTGTCTCACCGATCTCGATGCCGCACCCGAGGCGGTGCGACAGGATGCGGCGCGGTCGCTCGAGAGGCGCGATGCCGAGGGTGCGCGCGCGCTCGGCCGGCGCGGCAGCGCCGGCGCGGCGTTCAGGGTCTCGTCACTTGGCCACGCGCCGCGCCGGCACGGCGAGCGGGTGATTCTCCATGCGGCGCCGGAGCCGCGCGGCATCCTGGAGCCGATTCGCTGGATCCTCTCACGGGAGATCGCCGCGTGATCGCATCCCTCGACGATCGCGAGGCGCGTCGCGGCGGCGCGGGGCCCGGCGTGCCCGTGGTAGCGCTGTGGGGTGCTCCGGGCAGTGGCAAGAGCGGCATCGCGGGCGCGTTGCACGTGGAGAGCGGGCGCAGCGCTGGGGCGCGCTGGACGGTTCTCTCCGTCGGCCTGGATGCCGACGCGTGCGCCTACGTCGACTCCGCATCGCTCGCGCTTCGCCGCCGTGGCGTGCGCGAGACGACCATCCGGCGGCCCGCTGCACCCGTCCTTCTGCCGCTCTCGCGCCGCGACGGCGCCCGCACCCTGGATCGGCTGCAGCTGCTCGTGGTCGATCCCTCCGGCAGCAACCGATCGCCTGACGAGCCGCGCTCGGCACACGAGCGGGCCCTGTGCGCGGACGCGATGCTGTGGCTGATCGACATGCCCGCCGCCGGCAGCCTCACGAGCGCGTCGCGCATGGCGCTACTCCGGGAGGTCGTGGGCTTCCTCACGGCCGCGAAGGCGGCGCAGCTGCCCATCCCCGTCGCGCTCTGCCTCACGAAGCTGGATCGCCTGCCCGCGTCCGAGATGCACCGCGCGCTGGCGCATCCCGCGGAGGCACTCCGCGCCGTCCTGGGTGATGCGGCGCTGGGCTGGCTGGAGGCCGCGTGTCCGCGGCTTGGCTACTTCGCGCTGACCGCGGCGGGTACGGTGCGTAATGCGGTGCGCCCCGTCGGCCTGGTACCGGCACTCGACTGGTTCT
>DATEPM010000074.1:0-3112 GCA_035273185.1 Gemmatimonadaceae bacterium | reverse complement strand
CGGAGCGCGACGCGGTGACGCGCGCCATGCAGCTGCTGCGGCCGCGCTTTTCGTCGGCGGCCGGGCTCACCGCCAGTGAAGCTCCCGGCCCATCCCGCCCGCGGAGGCGCACGTGAGCGAGCACGGCGCGCGGAAGTGGGTGATCGCGGGCACGGTCATGATCGGGAACATCATGGCGGTGCTGGACTCCAGCATCGTCAACGTCTCGCTCCCCGACATGGCCGGGAACCTCGGCGCCACCATCGAGGAGATCACCTGGGTGGTGACCGGCTACATCCTCGCGAACGTGCTCATCATGCCCACGGTGGGGATGCTCAGCGCGCGCTACGGCCGCAAGAAGCTGTACCTGGCGTCCATCGCCCTGTTCACGGCGGCGTCGATGCTGTGCGGCCTCGCGCGAAGCCTCGAGGTGATGGTGCTCTGGCGCGTGCTGCAGGGGCTCGCCGGCGGGGTGCTGGTCACCGTGCCGCAGGCCATCCTGCGCGAGAGCTTCCCGCTCGAGGAGCAGGGGGTGGCGATGGGCGTGTACGGCATGGGCGTCGTGCTCGCGCCGGCCATCGGCCCGACGTTGGGTGGATGGATCACCGACCAGTACGCGTGGCCGTGGATCTTCTACATCAACGTGCCGGTGGGGATCATCAATCTCCTCATGGTGCAGCGCCTCATCGAGGATCCGCCGTACCTGGAGCGCACGAAGACCTCGATGGACTGGGCCGGCCTCGGCTGCATGGTCGCCGGGCTGGGCGCGCTGCAGCTCATGCTCGAGAAGGGGCAGGAGGACGACTGGTTCCAGTCCGGGTTCATCATCCGGCTCGCGGTGATCGCCGCGCTCGGCATGGTGCTCTTCGTCTGGCGCGAGCTCGTGACCCGGCGGCCCGCGGTGGATTTGAGCATTCTCAGAAACATCCGCTTCAGCGCCGCCACCTTCCTGGGCGGCGTCATGGGCGCGGGGCTGAGCGGGGTGCTGTTCATCCTGCCCCTGTTCCTGCAGAACCTGCTCGGCTACACGGCGATGCGCTCTGGGCTCACGCTGATGCCGCGCAGCCTCGCGATGCTGGTGATGATGCCGATCGCGGGCCGGCTGTACAATCGGCTGGGACCCAGACTCATGGTCGGCGGCGGTCTCGTGCTCATCGCCTTCGGCTTCTGGCAACTGGCCCACCTCACCATCGACATCGGCTACTGGAATCTCGTGTGGCCGCAGGTGTGGCAGGGCGTCGGCTTCAGCCTGCTGTTCGCCGCGCTGAGCACCGCCGCGCTGGCCTCGGTGGCACGGGAGCGGATGACCGCGGCCACGGGGCTGTACAACGTCGTGCGGCAGGTGATGGGCAGCATCGGCATCGCCGTCGCCGCCACCCTGCTGACGCACAGCCAGGCCACGTACCACGCGGTGCTGGCCGAGAACGCGTCGGGAGCGCTGGGCCGGCAGTGGCTCGCCGCGACCACGATGGCGATGCAGACGCTCGGCGCGGACTTCGCCACCGCGCGCGACCGCGCGCTGCAGATCCTCGACGTGCGCGTGTCACAGCAGGCGACGGTCCTCTCGTACAATCACATCTTCCTGCTGGTCGCGCTGCTCTTCATGATCGTGCTGCCCCTGGTGCTGCTGCTGCAGCGCTCCGGGCACGCGGAGGGCGAGATGGAGTTGATCGTCGACTGATTCCGGAGGGCGTAAACGTAACCGCGCGCGAATGCGCTTCCCGGCACCGTTCCGGGGGGGGAGCGCCCGTGAACAACGCTTCCTCAGAACGACAGCCCGGTCGCGAAATACCAGCTCACCGACGCGGGATTCCCGAACAGCACGTCCGCGTGCACCGGGTGCGCCACGCCGAAGCGGAAGCGGTACGGCGAGTCCCACGACAGCACGGCCGCGGTGATGTTCAGCTCCGCGCCGGCCGCGGCGATCCAGCGCCGCGCGCCGATGTCGAACGCGCTCTGCTGGTCGGCGGTGCAGAGGTTGCCGACGGCGACGATCGTCGCGCACCACGCCGAGCCGGCATCGTAGAAGAGCGTGAGCGAGCTGCGGTCGAAGAAGACGGGCAGCAGCCCCAGCCCGCGCCCCGCGCGCACGAGCGGCGCGCGGTACTCGATGGTGCCGGTGAGGGCCCGGTCGCCGAGCAGCGATCCGGCCTCGAAGCCGCGCACCCCGAACGTCCGGCGCCCCTCGCCTAACGTGTATTCGGCGATCAGCGTCACCGGCGTCCCGCTGGTGCCGCCGACGTCCAGGTACCCCGGATTGTTCACGCCCACAATGCCGGCCGCGCCCCGCAGCGCCAGTACGTGGTGCGCGTAGCCGGGAAGGTCCAGCGACTTGTACAGACTGCCCGTCCCCACGAGGCTGAGCGAGCTCGCGGCGGTGCTGTCGGCGCGCCACCGCTCGCGCGCCGTGCCCGCGAACGCGAGGCCGTCCTCCGGCGAGATGCTGAAGGGCGGCCGCTGCGCGTTGGACCAGCCGAGCGCCGCGATCACACTTGGATAGGTGCGGGCATCGAGAAAGCTCGGATCCCGCAGGCGCACACCCGAGGGCAGCCCTGGCACCAGCACGTTGCGCGTCTGCTCGGCCCCCACGCCGGCGGTGAGGCTCAGGCTCCTCCGGACGCGCGGCCGCAGCCAGGTGGCGGTGACCTCGGCGTCGCGCGAACGCTGATGGATCTCCGAGAGGGTGCGCTCCGGCGGTCCCTGGTCTACGATCGCCCCGGCGAGACTCCAGTCCTGGTCCGCGAAGGCGTCCAGGATAGGGAGCCCCAGCCCCCGGTACTCGTAGGCCGCGCTCCACGTGACCCCGCTGTTGTCCCGCGGAAAGGCGATGCCGGCGGCGTACGCGTGCCGGCCCACGACGTCCGAGCCGCTGGTCTCCAGGGCGATGCGCGACTTCCCGTGCAGCCCATCGGGGAGGCTGGGCCACCAGTACCGCGGCCACAGCGTGCGCCAGGGTGAGTATCCGTGAATGGCGGACGTGTCCTCGGCCGCGACGGCCGCTACCGGGCGCGGGCTCACGGCGGGGATCGGCGCGGCGGGGTACAGCGCCGACGTCCGCGCCAGGTCGCAGCAGTCGCCCACGCCCAGATGGTAGCCATCCGAGCGAAAGAGCACGGACGCGAGAATGGAGGGC
>DATEPM010000073.1:0-8309 GCA_035273185.1 Gemmatimonadaceae bacterium | reverse complement strand
GGCCGGCTCCCGCCACGGCGCGCGGCTCGGCGGCGTCGAGCGCGAGCGGAGGCACGCTGAGATGATATCGTACGGCAGCTCGCCACCCGCGCCCGGAGCGCGCGTCCTCGTCGCGATGTCGGGGGGAGTGGACTCGTCGGTGGCCGCGGCGATGCTCCTGGAGCAGGGCTACGATGTCGTGGGCGCGACGATGAAGCTCTTCTGCTACGGTGACGACGTCCCCGACCGGCCGTGCTGCTCGCTCGACTCCATCAACGACGCCCGGCGCGTGTGCCAGCAGCTGGGCGTGCCGCACTATGTGCTGAACATGGAGAGCGCGTTCGGCCACGACGTGGTGGAGAACTTCGTGGGCGAGTACGCCCGGGGGCGCACGCCCATCCCGTGCGTGCGCTGCAACACCTTCACGAAGTTCCGCGACCTGGTGCGCCGGGCGGATGCCATCGACGCTCGCTGGATCGCGACGGGGCACTACGCGCGCACCATCGCAGGCGTGCTGCACCGAGGGGTGGACCCCAGCAAGGACCAGTCGTACTTCCTGTGGGGCATCGATCGCGCGGTGCTGGCCCGCATGCTCCTGCCGGTGGGCTGGCAGTCCAAGGCGGACACGCGCGCAGTGGCGCACCGGTTGGGGCTGGAGCTCATCGCCGAGAAGGCGGAGAGCCAGGACATCTGCTTCGTGCCGGACGGGGATCATATGAAAATTCTGCGCCGGCACCTGGGGGCCGACGCGCCGGCGCTGGCCCGCGGCCCCTTCCTGCTCACCGATGGGCGTGTCGCCGGCGAGCACGATGGCTTTGCGCGCTTCACCGTCGGCCAGCGGCGCGGGCTGCCGGGCGGGTTCGCGGAGCCGATGTACGTCGTGGAGATCCGCCCCGTCGATCGCGCGGTGGTGATCGGGCCACGTGAGGCACTGCTGGGCCGCGGCGTGGTGGCGCGGGAGGTGAACTGGCTCGTGGACCCGCCCACGGTCGGCGCGCGCGTGGAGGTGCAGGTGCGGCATCGCGCCAGACCGGTGCGCGCGGAGCTGGTGCGGTCGACTGGGAACGAGATCGAGCTGGCGCTGGACGAGCCGGTGGCGGCCATTGCGCCAGGCCAGTCGCTGGTGCTCTATGATGGCGCGCAGGTGCTCGGCGGCGGGTTCATCGAACAGGGGCGGCCGGCGTCCAGACCCGCCCGCGCGGCCCTGCCGATTCTGGCAGCGTGAGTCGACGGCCGCGGCGCGCTAGCGGCTCTCCGCAGCGTCGTCGCGGCGGCGTGCCTCCCCCTTCCCCACGGGAGCCGCCTGCGCACAGAGCTCGGCCAGCTGGGCATCCGGGAGCTCGCGCCAGTCGTTAGGGTAGGGCGACAGACGGCGGCGCTCGCTGGCGGATTCGAACAGCAGCCACCCGCCGCGCCGCTCCGGGTGGGGAAAGAGCGACAGCAGATGCTCGGAGAGGCCGGCGTAGGCAATCTCCCAGACGGTCCAGCGCATGGCTGCGGCATCGCTGAATTCGGTGGTGCCGCTGGCCCGGCGCGCCGCCAGTGCGGCGCGCGCCTCGGCGTCGCTGTCGGTCATCAGTACTTCAAGCCTCCAGCCTGGGCGAAGTCGCGCATCATCTGCTCCTGCTCTTCGGTGAGCTTCTCCGGCACCTGCACGTCCACCTGCACGATGAGATCGCCCTTCTGGCCATCCCTGTCAATGCCGAGGCCGCGCACGCGGAAGCGCTTTCCGTTGGCGGTACCTGGAGGAATCTTCAGCGCGACCTTCTTCCCGTCCAGAGTGCGGACGTTGATCTTCGAGCCGAGCGTGGCCTGGGCGATGTTGATGGGCACCGGCGCGATGATGTCCAGGCCCTCCCGGCGAAAGAAGCGGTCCGGCTGCACCTGAAAGGTGATCAGCAGGTCACCCGGCGGCCCCTCCCGCAATCCGCGCCCCCCCTGCCCCTTGAGCCGGATCCTGGCGCCGGAATCCGTGCCCGAGGGCACGGTGATCAGAACCTTCTTGCGCGCGCGCACCTCGCCTGAGCCGCCGCAGGTGGGGCAGCGCTCGCTGGGAACCTGCCCGCGGCCCAGGCACATGGGGCAGGGACGCTGCACCGCGAACCCGCCCTGGCCGAACGAGATCGTTCCGCGGCCGTGGCACTCGGGGCAGGTCTGGAGCTTGGCGCCGGGTGCTCCGCCCGAGCCATGGCAAGTGGGGCACTCCTCGTTCACCTCCAGCTCGACGGGCACCTTATCGCCCAGCGCGGCGGTACGGAAGGGCACCTCGAGCTGCATCTCGACATCCTGGCCGCGCTCGGCAGCGTGTCCCCGCCCTCGGGCGCCAGCCGTACCACCACCCCCGCCAAACATGGAGCTGAAGATGTCGCCCAGGCCACCCAGGCCGCCGATGTCGAAATCCTCGAAGCGGAAGTTGCCGGTGCCGCCTCCCGGGAATCCTCCGGCGCCCGCACCCGGACGCGGCCCGCGTGCGCCGCCGAAGCCGCCGAACGCGCCGAGCTGGCGCATCTGATCATACTGCTTCCGTCTGTCCGCGTCCCCGAGCACCTGGTAAGCTTCCGAGATCTCCTTGAAGCGGTCCGCGGCCTTGGGATCGTTGGGATTCTTATCCGGGTGGAACTTCGCCGCGAGCTTGCGATACTGCTTCTTGATCTCGTCCTGGGTCGCGGACGCGGACACTCCGAGAACGGCGTAGAAGTCCTTGGTCTGAGCCATGGCGTTCAGTACGTGCTCAGCCGTTCCACTGCTTCACGACGACGCGAGCGGGGCGCAGCAACTGGCCGTTGAACACGTACCCCACCTGGAACACGCGCGCGACGACGTGGTCGTCCTCGGGGGAGAGCGCGGGTTCGGTGGCGACCGCCTCCATCGTCGCGGGATCGAAGGTCTGATCCACGGGATTGACCAGCTCGAGTCCGAGCGAGCCTAACGTCTTGAGGAGCTTCCGCTCCACCATCGCCGCGCCCTCCACCACGGTCGTCGTGTCGGTGGTGGCGGGATCGACGTGGGCGAAGCGCGCGAGGTCGTCGAGCGCGTCGAGCATGCCACGGAGCATGTCGCTCTGCCCGCGAGTGGCCGCCTCCTGGCGCTCGCGCAGCATGCGCTTGCGATAGTTGTCGTACTCCGCGGCCAGGCGCAGATAGCGGTCGCGCTGCTCCGCCAGCTCGCGCTCGGCCGCGGCGCGACCGTCCTGATCCACGCTGGCGTCCGGCTCGGCCGCCGCGGGCTCGTTTCTGTCGTACGCGTCGGCCGCCACGGGCTCGTCACCCTCGTCGCCCGACCGTGCCGCGGATTCGTTATCGGAGTTCTGCATGATTCTCGAGATGCCGGTTGCACGACAGCCGCGCCCGGGGGAATCCCAGCCAGGCACGAGCGCGGGCTGTCATGATGCTGAGAAATGTGGCTCGACGCGATCGCGGGGTGCAACGGGTATGCCCCCTTTGGGGCAGAGGGCGGAGGCTGGAGGGCGTGGGGAATGTGGGATGCGGAATCCTTCTCGCCCATTCGCCAGTCCCTATCCCCCACCCTCCACCATGCTGCGCGCAAGCGACAGGGCCGCCTGCGCCGCGCGGCGGCGGATCTCGTCGCGATCGCCGATCAGGTGGAGCAGCACGGCCCGGATCTCGTCCTTCAGATCCACGGCAATCCACACCGTGCCCACCGGCTTCTCCGGCGTGCCGCCGCCGGGTCCGGCGATGCCTGTGATGCCGATGCCGATGCGCGCGCCGGTGCGCGCGCGCACACCTGTCGCCATCTGCCGCGCCACCGGCTCGCTCACGGCGCCGTAGGCGCGAAGATCGGCCTGGAGCACGTCCAGCAGCGTGCGCTTCACGTCGTCGTGATACGCGATGATGCCGCCCAGCACCACGTCGCTGGAGCCGGGCACCGACGTGAGGCGCGCGCCGAGCAGACCGCCCGTACAGCTCTCGGCCACCGCAATCGTGAGGTGGCGCGCGCGGCAGTCGTCGAGCAGGGCGGCCGCGAGGTCCGTGTCTTCCTCGGCGTACACGTGGCGGTCCAGCACCGCGCGCAGCCGATCCACCGCGGCGGCCAGAATCGTGTCGGCCTCCGCCGGTGTGTGGCCGCGCGTGGTGACGCGCAGATCCACGCCCTCTGGATGGGGCAGATACGCCAGTGAGACGTCGCGCAGCGGCTCGGCCATTCCGTCGATGCGGTCGGCGAGCAGCGACTCCGCGACGCCGGTGGTGCGCAGCATGCGCGAGCGCACGACGGTCGGCGCCCCCCACGCGGCCAGCCGCTCCCGGAGCAGCGGCAGCAGCGTGTCCGCGAGCATCCCGCGCATCTCCCGGGGCACGCCCGGCAGCATCACCACCCACCGGCCCGCGTCGTCCTCCAGCCAGATGCCGGGCGCGGAGCCGTGGCGATTCACCAGCTTGCGCGCGCCCTCCGGGATGAGCGCCTGCTGACGGTTAGCCGCGGGGAGATCCCGGCCGAAGCGCGTGCGCCAGCGCTCCTGCATCCAGGCGATGTGCGCCTCGTCCACGCGAAGCCCGCGGCCGAACAGCGCGGCGATCGACTGCTTGGTGAGATCGTCGCTGGTGGGACCGAGCCCGCCGGTGGTGATCACCGCACCCGTGCGGTCGAGCGCCTCGCCGACGGCAGTCGCGATCGCCGACGCCTCGTCGCCGACGGTCGTGCGCCGGACGATGGCCACGCCAATGGCGGCGAGCTCGCGCGCCAGATGCGCCGCGTTGGTGTCGATGGTGAAGCCGAGCAGGAGCTCGTCTCCGATCGTGATGAGCTCGACGTCCACTGGACGGTCCTAGCGCCGGGCGAACACGTAGCCGTAACGGGCGACGTAGAGCCAGAGCGAGTACAGCGTGAGGAGGACGGCGGCGGTCATCGCGAGCGCGCCCACGCTGCCGTTGAACAGTGCGAACGCACGCCACCCCGCGCCCATCCAGTGGCGGTCCATGGCGAGCGTCGCGGCGAAGAACCAGCAGTACGCGCAACCCTGCCAGATCAGCTGCAGGGTGGTCTTCCACTTCGCGGGCCCGATCGCGGAGATCACCACGCCGCGGCGGTGCGCCGCCTGGCGGAAGATGGTCATCGCCACCTCGCGGCCGAGCACCAGGACGACGATCCACCACGGCAGGGGGATGTTTCCCACCGGCGTCACGAAGGGGAACGCGATGGCCGGGTCGAGCGCGCCGCCCGGGCGCCGCATGACACCGAAGGTGTCGCCCAGCGGGGTCATCCTCGGCATGAAGAAGCCGCTGCCCGCCAGCGCAAACATCGGGATGAAGGTGCCCAGCAGCAGCAACTTGTCGGCGAGCGGGTCCAGCAGCCGGCCCAGATTGGTCTCCTGCTTCCGCGAGCGTGCCAGCACCCCATCCGCATAGTCGGATATCGCGGCGGCCAGAAAGAGCACGAAGGCGATGAACCGCGCGGTCCACGATGCGGCGAACGGCAGGAAGGCGATCAGCGGGGTGATCGCGATCCGCGCGATGGTGAGCGCGTTGGGGAGATTCAGGGTGGTGCGGGTGGCGGATGCGTCCATGGCCACCTGAACGCTATCGCCTCGGCCAGGGATCGTCTACTCAGGCGAGCGACTTCAGCACCAACTTGCTCACCGCCTTCAGGGTGTCGAACACACCGTCGCCATTCACGGCCACCGCGTCGAAGTACGGTGCGTGCTCGATCCACTCCCCCGTGGACAGCTGCTCGACCAGATTCTCGCCCGCGTGATACGGATCCGGGGTGACACGCATGCGCGAGGCGTCCGCCACCTCCCAGCCGGGATTCAGCGCGCCCTGCAGGTCGCGGACGGGCGCCGCGTTGGGCAGGTCGCGCTTGTTGTACTGGATCACGAAGGGCATGCGCGTGAGGTCGTACCCGTATTCGGCCATGTTGTCGTAGAGATTCTGCATCGCCTCCTGGTTCGCCTCCATGCGCTCGATCTGCGAGTCGGCGACGAACACGATCCCGTCCACGCCCTTGAGGATCAGCTTGCGGCTGGCGTTATAGTAGACCTGGCCCGGCACGGTGTACAGGTGAAAGCGCGTCTTGAAACCGCGGATGGTCCCGAGATCCACGGGGAGGAAATCGAAGAAGAGGGTGCGCTCGGTCTCGGTCGCGAGGGAGATGAGCTTGCCCCGTGTATCGGGCGACACTTTCCCGTACACGTGCTCCAGATTGGTGGTCTTGCCGCCGAGTCCGGGCCCGTAATAGACGATCTTGCAGTTGATCTCGCGCGAGGCGTAGTTGATCATCGACATGCTGTGGGTCTCCGCTTACTGGAACAGCTTGTCGATCTCGTCGTCCGCGCCGGCGAGAATGTTGGGTTGCGACGCCTGCGCCGCGCCGCGGCGGAAGACGTCCTCGAAGAGCCTGGTCAGCTCGTCGATGGCCTGCTTCATCTTGAGTCGCACGAGCCCCAGCGTGGTGCGATTGTCGAAGAGCACCACGAGGATGACGCGGCGCGCGACGTCCGCGAGATACATCGATTCCTTCTCGCCCTGGTGAAAGAGCGAACTGAAATCATCCTCACCGATCAGCTTCGCCAACTGATCGTTGGCGCTGAAATCCGCTGCGGTGAGCGTCGCGAAGGTGGTGGGATCGAACCTGGGCTGTTCGCCGACGGTGGCGACGAGCTGGCCCGTCCGGTCGACGAGCAGCGCGCAGCGGGCGTTGCTGTCGAACAGGAACCGTTCAAGAGATTTGGTGATCGCGCCGAAGTCGTCTTCGGTGAACGACCAACTCGCTGCACCAACGGGCATCTGCTCCCTGGGAAACGTGGCTCACTCGAGATACGTCCGCATGCGCCGCAGCATGCGTTCGCCGCGGCGGCGGAGGGTGGGGTGGCGCTCCCAGCCCACATATTCGACGAGCAAGCGCGCCGTCTCGACACTAGGCCGTCCCCCGAGGTAGCCGAGCGCCGCGAGCCGGCGAATGGGCCGCCGGCTGAAGAGGTCGCGACGGCAGCGGCGGAGCTGGGTGCTCCACGCAAGAAGGCCGACTATAAGACCACCGAGAAAGCCCGCCGTCACCGGCGCGGCGGCCCCGTACGCGCGTCTGCCTCTCACATCGCCCGCCTTGCCGACAGCGCCTGGGCGATCGTGACCCCGTCGGCGTATTCGAGATCGCCGCCCACCGGGAGCCCACGCGCGATGCGCGAGACGGTGACCGGGTGCGCCGTGAGCTGGCGCTGCACGTAGAGCGCGGTGGCCTCACCCTCGAGGCTGGGATTGGTCGCGAGGATCACCTCACGAGGATGATCGGCGGCCACCCGCTGCACCAGCGCCTCCACGTGCAGGTCCTCGGGACCGATGCCGTCCAGCGGCGAGAGCCGGCCGCCGAGCACGTGATACAGGCCGCGGAACTCCCCGGCGCGCTCGATGGCGCCAATGTCCGCCGGCTCCTCCACAACGCAGAGGACGCCCGGATCACGCCGCGGATCGCGGCAGATCGCGCACAACTCGGTTTCCGTGAGGTTGAAGCAACGCGCGCAGGGACGCACGCGTTCGGCCAGCGTCACCAGCGCGTCGGCCAGTCGGCGGCTCTGCTCGGGCGCCTGCTTGAGCAGATGATACGTCAGGCGGAGCGCCGTCTTCCGGCCGATGCCCGGCAGCCTGGCGAGCTCGTTGGCGAGATCGTCGATGGCGGACAACGGAGATCAGAACGGGAGTTTGAACGGCAGATTCAGGCCGCCGGCGATCTTCCCCATCTCCTCCTGCGCCTGCTCCTGCGCCTTCTTCTGCGCCTCGGCCACCGCGACCACGATGAGATCCTCCAGCATCTCGACGTCGCCCGGGTTCACCACGCTCGCATCGAGCTTGATCCGGCGAATCTGGCCGGTGCCACTCACGTCGGCGCTCACCATCCCACCGCCCGCGCTGCCGGTCACGGTCTTCTGCTGGAGCTCGTCCTGAATTTTCTGGAAGCGACCCTGCATCTCCTGCGCTTGCTGCAGGATCTTCATGAAATCTCGCATGATCGGAACGGCGACGGTTCGGATGGGAAAGCTAGGCCCCGCGTTGGGGCGGTGGCAAGCGAGGGATGAGATGCGCGGTGGCGCGCGCGCGACTCACATCAATCGAGCACGTCGAGATCCAGCGCGTCGATCGCGGCGCCGAGCACCGGATCGCGCTTCCACAGCGCGGCGATGCGCTCCTTCCGAAGCATCTCGTCGGTGAGCCGCCTGGGCGCCGCCGCACCATCGGGACCGCCGGCGCGCACCTGAACGCGCGCGATATCGGGAAACCAGTGGCGCAGCGCGCCGGCGAGCTCCGCGCGGCCACCCTCGAGCGCTTCCTGAAGAAAGGGATTCGGCTCGTCGAGGGCGATGGTGAGCTCCCCGGCGGCGTTGA
>DATEPM010000072.1:0-20574 GCA_035273185.1 Gemmatimonadaceae bacterium | reverse complement strand
TGGCAACGGCGCGCATCGCACGGCTCCGGACCGCGACCCGGCGCCGCGCCCGGGCCCGCTGGACGCCCGCGCGCTCTTCGCCGACATCCTCGGCGAACACGAGCAGACGGCGCTGCTGCTCGACGCGCAGGGATTGGTGATGGCGGGGATCTACCTGACGCCGGACGGGGACGATGTCGGTCAGGATGTCGGTGCGGAGCTGAGCGGCGTCTCGGATGCCGCAGCGCGTGCCACGCGTCATCTGGACATCGGCGACTGGCGTTCCATCGTCGTGGAGACCAACGTCGCCGTCGTGAACCTCGCGCCGGCGGACGATCGCGGCCTGGTGGTGCTCGCTGCGTCGAAGGCCACGCCGATGGGTCTCGTCAGGCGCGTGCTCGACCGTTGTGTGGAGCGCGCGCACGCCTGGATCGCCGGCGGGGGAAGCCTGTGATCTCGCCCTTCGCCACGGTGCTCCGGTCGCTGACGAAACAGCGCGGCGTACGCGCGAGCCTGGTGGTCGACGAGGGCGACGGCCTCGTCGTGGACTCCAACCTCCAGGTGGGCCAGAATGGCGACAAGGTGGCGGCGCTGACGGCATCGCTGTACCGCAAGGCGCGCCTCTCGGCGCGGGCGGCGGGCCTGGGCCACGCGATCTTCATGCAGCTCGAGGCGGAGCGCGGCCGAATCTGTGCCGCCGGGCACAATGACCTCGTCCTCGTAGTGGTGGCCGATCCGGGCGCGAACGTGGGACTCATTCGGGTGGAGCTCATGAAAGCCGTGGGAGCACTGTTATGAGCATCACCGCGGTCGAGCCGTGGGTCGCGGATCCGCTGCGGCAATTCGTGGAGGAGGCGCGCACGGTGCTGGCGCTGCTCCTCCATCCGAACGGACAGGTGGTGGCGCAGTTCGGCTTCGCGCGCGCCGTGGACGTCATGTCCGCGTGCGCGCTCGCCGTGGCCATTCATGCGTCGGCAGGCGAACTGGGAAAGCAGCTGGACGGGGCGCCGTTTCGTGGCCTGCATCACGCCGGCCGCGAGCGGCAGCTGTTCTTGGGCGAGGCACACACACCCCGGGGGGCGTTCATCTTCTTCACCGTCTTCGACCAGGAGAGCTCACTCGGACTCGTGCGGCTGTACTTCGACGAGTTCTGCCGCCAACTCGCGGCGGCGGCACCGCCGCCACCGACCGATGTGGCGCCGGTGCTTGCCGTCAACTTCGAACGGGATCTCAACCGGAACCTGGCCGCCCTGTTTGGAAGGGCCTGATCGCTCGGCTGTGGGGCGCAGCGCATCGGGCCTCGGGCTCGCCGCCGCTCTCCCACGCTCCATGCCCCATCCGCATGTCTCTCGTCAACTACGCGACCCGCGAGATTACCTGCAAGATCGTCTACTACGGACCGGGCCGGTCCGGGAAGACGACGAACTTGCATTATGTCTTCGCGCAGGTGCCCGATGATCGCAAGGGCAAGATGGTGTCCCTGGCGACGCAGACGGACCGCACGCTCTTCTTCGATTTCCTGCCGCTGGACCTCGGAACCATCTCCGGCTTCACCACCAAGTTCCAGCTGTACACGGTGCCGGGACAGGTGTACTACCAGACCACACGCAAGCTCGTCCTGCAGGGCGCGGATGGCGTGGTGTTCGTCGCCGACAGCCAGGCGCGTCAGTTGGAGGAGAACATCGAGAGCTTCCAGGACCTCCACGCGAATCTTGCCGAGCAGGGCATCGACGCCCGTGAGATCCCCCTGGTGATCCAGTACAACAAGCAGGACCTGCCGCGGGATCTCATCCTCACGAGCGCCGAGCTCTCCGACGCACTGAACTTCCGCAGTGTCCCGGAGTTCCCCGCCGACGCGCTGCACGGGCCGGGCGTCTTCGAGACGCTGCGGGCCATATCGGAGCTCGTGCTCAAACGCCTGAGCTCACCCGCCCGCGTCTGATGCAGGTCGATTCCCGCCACCGCTTCGACAACTTCATCGTCGGCTCGGCCAACCGCCTCGCCGTCGCCGCCGCGCGCGCGGTGGCCGAGTCGCCGGGGTCCGTGTACAACCCGCTGTTCATCTACAGCGGCTCGGGCCTCGGCAAGACGCACCTCATGGGCGCCATCGGCAATCTCGCGGTGCAGCGCGAGGCGACGCTCAGCATCGAGTATCTGTCCCTCGACGACTTCGTGGAACAGCTGCACGCGGCCATCGGCAGCGGCGAGACGGAACTGTTCAAGCAACGCTACCAGCGGGTTGACATCCTGCTCATCGACGACATGCAGTTCCTCACCGGCCACCGCGAAACGCAGACGGAGCTGCTTCGCCTGCTGAACGCGATGCAGGGCGGCGGGCGGCAGATCGTCATGTCCAGCGACCGGCCGCCGGGCGAGATCGCGGACGTGGACGAGCGGCTGATCACCCGGCTCTCGGGTGGGCTGATCGTGGACATCGGTTCACCGGATTACGAAACGCGTATCGCCATTCTGCGCGCGAAGTGCGAGGAGCGGGGGGTGCGCTTCTGGCCGGGCGTTGTGGAGGAGCTCGGCCGCCTCGAGTTCTCGAACGTGCGCGAGCTGCAGGGCGCGCTCAACCGCCTGATCGCGTTCCAGACGCTCGGGGGCGAGCAGATCAAGCCGGAGAACGTGCTCACGGTCCTCGGCGACCTCCCCGAGGCGAAGGCGGTCGCCAGCCGCGCCACCCCCGCACGCGCGCCCGCCGAGAACGAGTTCCAGAGCTTTCTCACGGACGTGGCCAGCGCGGTCGCGCAGCACGTCCAGGCTTGGAAGGTCAAGATCGCGGAGGCGATCGCGTACTGGACCGGTGAGGGCTATCGCACCGGGCAGCTCGAACGGCTGCTCCAGGAGAGTGACCCCCCCGCGAACTGGGAGTCGCTGCTGCGCGGTTTCGGCGCCACCGTGGAGCGGCTCAAGGCACTGGCGCAGCAGGCCACCGAGGTGGACGCCGCGCTTGGCGGTCACGAGCTGTTCCGCGACCCGGAGCGGCTGCGCGATGCCGAACTGCTCGTGGATCGCGCGCTCGCCGGCGCCACGCCGCCCCCGGGTCCCTCGGCCGCGTTCACGCGCGCGGGCTTCGAGGTCTCCAGCAGCAATCAGCTCGCGGTGAAGGCCGCGGATGCGGTCGTGGCGGAACCCGCGGAACGCTACAATCCGCTCTTCATTCACGGCCCGAGCGGCGTCGGGAAGACGCATCTGCTCAACGCCGTGGGCAACGAACTGATGGACGCGAGCGGCGGCGCGAGCACGGTGGCCTGCGTGAGCGCGCAGCTGTTCATGGACGAACTGATCGCGGCGCTGCAGGAGGGCACGGTGGAGCGTTGGCGTGCGCGCTACCGCTCGGCCGACGCGCTCCTGGTGGACGACGTGCAGTTCGTTGCCGAGAAGGAGCGCACCCAGGAGGAGCTGTTCCACGTGTTCAACGCGCTGCATGCGGATGGCAAGCAGCTCGTCTTCTGCAGCGACCGGCCGCCGCGCGAGCTGGATGGCTTCGAGGACCGGCTGCGGTCGCGGTTCGAGGGCGGCCTGGTGGTGGAGATGCAGTCCCCGGATCGGGTGCTGCGCGAGAAGCTGTACGCGCGGTTCCTCGCGGCCACGGAGCACGCCGCTCAGCCGGAGTTGCTCGCGTATCTCGCCGAGCGGCCGGCGGCCAGCGTGCGCGAGATCATCGGCACCGTGAATCGGCTGGTCGCCGCGGCTGACGTCAGCGGCACCCCGCTCACCGCGGCGGTCGCGCGCGCGGAGCTGGAGCCCGACCAGGCGGCCTCCGCGCGCCCCTCCACGCCCGTCGCCGTGCGCGCGGCCGCGGACACGTTCTTTCTGGATGACGAGAAGGTCGTCTGGGACTGGACCGATGCCCCGACGCGACTGATCGAGGAGCTGAAATGAGGCGCCCCCATGGCCATTAAGGGTTCGCTCAAGGAAGCATCGCTCCCGGACGTGCTGCAGCTGCTGGCGATGGGGAAGAAGACCGGCTGCCTCTCGGTCACGCACCGCAGCAACTTCGGCTACATCTTCTTCGAGAAGGGGCGCATCTCCTACGCCTCCATCGTGAATCGGCGCGACCGGCTGGGCGACATGCTCGTGAAGAATGGCGTCGTCTCGCAGGCAGAGCTGGAGTCGGCCATCGGCGCGCAGTCCAAGCAGCGCGACAAGCGCATTGGCGAGCTGCTCATCGAGCAGGGCGCGCTCACCCGGGAGGAGCTGCACCAGTACGTGCGCCGCCAGATCGAGGAAGCGGTGTATTTCCTGTTCACGTGGACGCAGGGCTCCTTCAACTTCGAGGCCGAGGTGAGGCCGGAGGAGCAGGATCTGCTCGTCTCGATCAATCCGGAATCGCTGCTGCTGGAGGGCGCCCGCCGGATGGACGAGTGGTGCCTCGTGGAGAAGAAGATTCCGAGCTTCGACCTCGTCTTCGAGGTCGACCGCGCCCATCTCGCGTCCACCGAGGCGGAGCTCACGGACGAGCAGCGTACGGTGCTCGACCTCATGGACGGGCAGCGCGACGTCCAGGCGATCATCGACGAGGCGGGGCTCGTCGAGTTCGAGGTGGGCAAGGCCATCTACGGCCTGCTCACCGCGGGCTTCGTGCACCGGGTGGGACGCAGCACGGCATCGGCCGATCCCCAGGTCTCCGAGGCGCGCGTGGAGGAGCACCGGAACCTCGGGGTCGCCTTTTACAAGACTGGAATGTTCGACGAGGCGATGCGCGAGTTCCGGCGCGTGCTCGATCTGCGGGCGAGCGACGGCACGGCGCGCTTCTTCATCGGTCTCGTTCTGGCGCGCCAGAGCAGGTGGGCCGAGGCGACCACGGCGCTGAAGGAGGCGGCGGGGCAGGCGGGCGTGCGCTACGCGGTGCTCCACAACCTCGCGTACGTGCTGGAGCGGCAGGGGCGCTATGCCGAAGCGCAGGCTGCCCTGGACGAGGCCCTCAAGCGCGGCGGCAGCGCCGATCCTCGCGTGCAGACATCGCTCGGCGTCGTGGCGCTGCTGGCGGGCGACGTCGCGGCCGCCGATGCGGCGCTCTCCGCGGCCCGAGCGCTCTTCGGGAATCGTCCACCCACGCCCGCCTGGTTTCACTATGCCGCGCTGACCGCCGCCCTGCTCGGCGACCACGCGCGCGCTGCGGAGATCCTCGCGCAGGGCGTCGCGGCCCATCCGCACGCGGCGCCCCTGTACAACAATCTGGCCGTCGTCCGCGAGCGGCAGGGCCAGTGCGACGAGGCGCTAGCGACAGTGGAGCGGGGCATGCACGAAGATGCGGCACTGGCCCAGCTGCAGAAGAACCTGGGTGATCTCCTGTATCGCGACGGCCGCTACGACGAGGCCTTCGAGGCGTATCAACGTGCGGTCAAGGCCGACCCCGAGCTGGGCGACGACGTGTATCTGCGTCTCGGCAACATTCGATTCCGACGCCAGGAGCGCGAGGAAGCCGTCCGCTGCTGGGAGCGCGCCCTGGAGTTGGATCCCGAGAACGCCATCGTGCGCACCAATCTCGAGTCGGTACGTCAGGTGCTCCAGTGACGCCGTCCTCGCCCGATGCGCCGCGTGACGCGGGCCCCGTGGGCGCGCCCGAGCGAGGCGCGCCCACGGTCCAGGATCTCGAGTTCGCGGCGCTCACGCGCAAGATCTCCCACGAGCGCGGCTTCGCCTGCGCCAGCTATAAGGAGAAATGTCTCCGGCGCCGCATTGCGGTGCGGATGCGCGCGCGCGGCGTTCACACTTTCGCCGAGTATGGGCACGTCCTCGATGGCGACGCCGCCGAATATGACCGTCTGCTGGACGCCCTCACCATCAACGTCACCAAACTATTTCGCAACTGGTCCGTCTTCGAGACGCTCGAGCGGCACGTGATCCCGAGCCTCTGGGCCACGCCGGCTCCCCAGCTTCGCGTGTGGAGCGCGGGGTGCTCCTCTGGCGAGGAGGCCTACTCGCTGGCGATTCTGCTGTATCATCATGCCGCGCGGCACGATGCGCTGGATCAGATCGGGCGCGTGCGCGTACTCGGCACCGACATCGATCGCGACAGCCTCGCCGCGGCCGTACGCGGCCAATTCCGGGCGGGAGACTTCGACGAAACGCCCCCGGAGTTGCGCGAACGCTACTTCGCGCCTGCGGCGCCGTTCGCCCTGTCGCCCGCGATCCGCGCACTGGTGCGCTTCGAGCAGCGCGATCTGCTCAGCGATCCGGTGCCGACTGGCGGCCTTCACCTGATCAGCTGCCGCAACGTGTTGATCTACTTCGACCGCGACACCCAGGAGCGCCTCTTCGACAAATTTCACCAGGCCCTGCTGCCCGGTGGCCATCTGGTGCTGGGGAAGGTGGAGACGCTGCTCGGACCGGCGCGCGCGCACTTCGCCGCGGTGGACGCGCGCGAACGGATCTTTCGCCGCCTATGATCGAGGCTGCCGCGGGGCCCGACGTGCGTGTGAAGGTCGCCGACTACGCCATGGGCGTCGCGGGCCAGACCCTCACGACGATCGGGCTGGGCTCGTGCGTCGCAATCGTCCTCTATGATCCGGTCGCGCGCGTGGGCGGACTCGCGCACGTGCTGCTGCCGCACGAGAGCATGGCGCGCGACCGCGACAATCCCGCCAAGTTTCCCGCTTCGGCGGTGGCGCTGCTGCTCGCGGAGATTACGCGTCTGGGCGGCGACGCCCGCCGCGCGCGCGCAAAGCTCGTCGGCGGCGCGAGCATGTTCGGCAACCTGCTCCCCAGCGGCGGCATCAACATCGGCGAGCGCAACGTGCTCGCGGCGCGCGAGGCACTGGCGGCGCGCGGCATCCCGATCGTCGGCGAGGACACCGGGAGCGACCATGGACGGACCGTGGTCCTGCATCTCGACGACGGCCGCGTGGAGATTCGCTCCCTCAAGAAGGGCAATCGTGAGCTCTGAGGCCGCGGCGCCGCGGGCCTCGCAGGCGCCCCGCGCCTGCCCCACCGTCCTGGTCGTCGACGACAGCGCCTTCATGCGCCGGCTCATCTCGCAGCTGGTGGAGCAGTCCGGCGAGTTTCGCGTGGCCGGCACCGCCCGGAACGGACTCGATGCGCTGCGTCAGGTGCACGCCCTCGATCCGGATCTCGTCACGATGGACGTCGACATGCCGGAGCTCGATGGCCTGCAGGCGCTCGGGTACATCATGAGCGAGGCCCCGCGCGCGGTCGTGATGCTGAGTGCCGCGACGACGCACGCCGGACACGACGTCACCATTCGCGCGCTGGAGCTGGGTGCCGTGGATTTCGTGCGCAAGCCCTCCGGCGCGATCAGCCTCGATCTCGAGCGCGTGGGGGGACGGTTACTCGAGGCGCTGCGCGCCGCCGCCGCCGCCAACCTGCGCGGCGTACGCATGCTGTCGGTACCGCGCCTGCCGACGCGCGGGACGCCGGCGCGCGGCGCCACCCTCGTTTCACCGGCAACGCCGGCCGTGCGGCCGGTCCGGCACGTGGTGGCCATCGCCGCGTCCACCGGCGGACCGCGCGCCCTGGCGGAGGTCGTTCCACAGCTGCCACGAGAGCTGGACGCCGCGGTGCTCGTGGTGCAGCACATGCCCGCCGGGTTCACCAGAAGCCTCGCCCAGCGCCTGCACGCGATGAGCCGCCTCGCCGTGGCCGAGGCCGTGGACGGAGAGCCGATCGAGACCGATCGCGTCTACCTCGCCCCCGGCGGTTGTCATATGTTGTTAGGCGGCACGTCGGGCGCACCATCCATCGTGCTCGATCGCTCCCCGCCGGTCTGGGGCGTGCGCCCTGCCGCGGACCCGCTCTTTCGTTCGGTGGCCGCGCTCTTCGGCGCCTCCGTCGTCGGTGTCGTGCTCACCGGGATGGGGCGGGACGGCGCCGACGGGCTCCGCGTGATACGCGGTGCCGGCGGCCACGCCGTGGTGCAGGACCGGGCGACCTCCACCATCTATGGCATGCCTCAGGCAGCGCTACAGCACGCAGGCGCGGATCGCGTCGCCCCCCTCCCCGATGTGGCAGCATCGATTGTCGCGATGCTCCGTCGGCAACCAGCCGACTGAAGATCCGGAGCCGGTCGCGCGTGCGCGCGCCGGCCCGGCGATTCCGCGGGTGTGGGCATTCCCGGTCTCCGCGTGACCTCTCCACACGCCCATCTGTCCTTCTTCCGATGAGCCCCACCTCTCCCGATATGCCAGGCGGATTCGATGCCGCCGACGCGACGTCCGGCACTGCAGCCGCGTTGAGCATCGAGGAGTTTGCCGCCTCCATCGCGGCGTCGCTGACCGCGGAGCTGCCGGCCACCCGTGAGGCCGATGATGGCGCGCATGCGCGAGATCGTCGAACGAGCTTCCGGGAACGCGTGCGGCAACGCAAGGGAAGTGCGGACCTGCTCGTTTTTCGGGTTGCGGGTGAGCTCTTCGCGGTCGAGCTCGTGGCGTCCGAGGAAGCCATGGACATGCCGGTCCTGCACCAGCTTCCCGAGATGCCGCCGGGCATGCTCGGCGTGTTCACGCTTCGCGGCGCCCTCGTGTCGGTTTTCACGCCGCAGAGCATGCTGGGTATCGCGCAGCGCGAGGCCACCACGATCGTGGTGTTCTCCGGGTCGGGGCGTCGCGTCGCGCTCGCGGTCGATGATGTGGACGACGTGCTCACGGTGGACCTTGCCACGGTACACGACGCACCCGGTACGGACGCCTCGGAGAGTGTGCTCGTGGGTGTCGCGCACCGCGGAGTCCAGCTGATCGGAATTCTGGATGCCGACGTGTTGCTGATGTCGTTCCGGGCCGCTGTCGCGGTGGTGCACGATCATCCGAAGGAGAGCGCATGAAGTCCGAGGTCACCAAGCTCGTCACGTTTCGGCTCGGGGAAGACCTGTTCGCGGCGGACATCTTCGCCGTCGAGCGGGTGCTCCGCTATCAGACGCCCACAGCGGTCCCGGACGCGCCGCCATGGATTGAAGGAATGATCGAGTACCAGTCCCGGGTGCTGCCGGTCATCAACCTGCGGCGCCGTTTCGAGCTGCCGCCAATTCCCCCCGCGGCGGAGACCCGTATCCTCGTCCTGAACTCCGGAGGCGAGTGGGTCGGCGCCGTGGTGGATGCAGTACTGGAGGTGACGAGCGTCGATCCCGCCCAGCTGTCTGCGCCCCCGGTGCTCTTTCGCGGCCTGGCGGGCGAGTATCTGAAGGGCATCGTTCGGCGCGCGGACGGAGCGGGAGCTGATCGGCTCGTGATCGTGCTCGATGCCGACCGTCTGCTCTCGGCCACCGACCGCATCGCGCTGGATACCAGCGCCATGCGCGGCGCGCCGGCCGGCGCCGTGATCGATGGGTGAGGCGCCCGGCGCCTCGCTGCGTCACCCACTCGAGGATCTCGAGCGCCGGCTGGCCGCGCCGAGCGCACCGCAGGAACTGGACGCCCTGAAGCTCGAGATCGCCGCGCTCTTCAAGCAGGTGGAGCGCGAGATCGCGCAGCTGACGGCCGTGCGCGAGGCGGTGAAGCAATTGGTCGAGCGTTGGAAGATCGTCCGCGCCTCCCAGGGCTCGGCATCGGCTGCCGACGGCGGAGGTGGTGGGGCAGGGGCGTCGGCGTCCAACGGCCCGGCAGCCAGATCTGCTGCGCCCGCTCCGTCCATTGCGCCGCAGTTCTCGGTGGAACGCCCCCTGGTGCACGCCGACCACATCGGCGCGTCCACCTACATCGAAAAGGGGTGGAGCCGCCTCTCGCTGGGCCAGCCGAAGGAGGCCGAGGAGGCCCTGCGCAAGGCGCTGGAGCTGTCGCCGGGGGCACCCGAGGCGGAGGCGCTGCTGGGCTGGGCGCTGATGCTTCAGGACAAGGATGACGACGCGTTGCTCATGTTCCAGCAGGTCTTGATGCGCCAGCCGCAGAACGCCCTGGCGCGGATCAACGTCGGCTACATTTGCCTGAAGAAGCGCATCTTCGGCGAGGCCATCGAGCACCTCTCTCGCGCGATTCGGCTGGGCAACGACCGGAAGGCCACGCTGTACGCGCACTTCTATCTCGGGCTGGTGTACCTCGAGCGCGACATGTTCGAGGATGCGCAGACGTTCTTTCAGAAGTCCATCGCCCTCGGGCCCAATCTGATCGAGGCGTATTACGAGCTGGGACGCGCGTACTGGTTCAATGGCCAACGCGACGAGGCGATGGAGACCTGGCGTCGCGGACAGGCCGCCAACCGGCTCACCCCCTGGGGAAAGCGCTGCGCGGAGGTTCTGGCGGCGGTGGAGGCTGGCGGCGAGCCCTAGCCGCTCCGGACGCGCGTGGCTGGCGACCCTGCTGCTCGCTGCGTGTCTCACAGCACCTCGGTTCACCTCTGCCGGGGCGCAGGACGTGCCGGCGCGGCTCGATGCCGGCCGGTTCACCTTCGTCTATTACCCGCAGGATGCGACGCTGGCGCGCGCACTGCTCGGTCGGTCCCTGGCCAGCGACAGCTTCCCCGGTCTGCCGCGACCGCGTGCGCACGTTCTCGTTGCCATCGCACCCAATGCCGCCGGCTTCCGTGCCCTCGTCGGACCGCAGGCGCCGGAGTGGGGAGCCGCGATCGCCTTCCCGAATTCTCGCCGCATCGTGATCCAGGGGAGCCACGCCGGATCCGATGCAGGAGATCCCGTCGTCGTGCTCCGGCACGAGCTGGCGCACCTCGCCCTGCACGAGTACCTCGGCGACCTGCCGCCGCGCTGGTTCGACGAGGGATATGCCAGCTATGCCGCGCGCGAGCTCGACCGCAACGAGGTGCTGGCGGCGAACCTCGCGCTCGCCATCAGGGGTATGCCCTCGCTCGATGAGCTGGATGCGGCGTTCGACGGTTCCACGAGCAACGTGCAGGCGGCCTACGCCCTAGCGTATCAGGCCGTGGGCGAGCTGGCGTCGCTGGACCCGCATCGCGGCCTGGCGCTGCTGTTCCAGTACTGGCCGCGCGCGGGATCCCTGGATGCCGCATTGCGCCAGGGATATGGCATCACCCTGGCCGGCTTTCAGCAGCGCTGGCAGGAGCGCACGCGCCGCCGCTACGGGGCACTCGCGTTGTTCAGCGATTTCACGCTCTTCGGCGTCGTGATGCTCGTGCTCGTTCTGCCGCTGTACCTCGCGCGCCGTCGGCGTGACCGGCATCGCATGGAGGAACTGCGCGCCGCGGATGCCGCAGCCGACCGGGCGCAACGCGCGCACATCCTGGCGCATCTGCTTGGCGAAACCGCGGACCACGCCACCGACGCAATCGACGCTTCGGGAACCGCCCTGCCGGAGGGTGGATACACGACGTCGGAGGTTGAGCCGGTGGACGGCAATCGAGAGCCGCCCGTGTGAGCCGGCCGCCTGTTCATCAAATCTTAACGTGCATTCGCGTAACTTCGCGTGTGGTCGTCGCTTGACAGCGTTTGACGGTGGGCCTACACTACGCCGCTATGGCGAATGGCGATACGACCACGCGCGCGCGCAGCCTCGTGTGGTGGGGCGCGGCCGCACTGGCACTTCTCGTGGGCTATGCAGATCTGGCCCGAGGCGGCGAGACGATCGCGCCCCTGCTCCTGGTGATCGGTTACTGCGTGCTCGTTCCCCTCGCAATCCTGAAGTGACGCGCGGCGGGCGCTCGCCCGGATAGGCAAGCGGCGTGCGGCAGAGCCGGCACATTCCATGGCGACAGCACGCGGTTGCGGTACGGGCGAATAGCTCAGTTGGTCAGAGCGCCCGCCTTACACGCGGGATGTCGGGGGTTCGAGTCCCTCTTCGCCCACTCGTAATGTCGTAATGCGTTGTACCTGCAGGTTTTTCGGCGAGTCCCGGACCCTGTGCGGCTCGCAAGGGTATTTCTGGTCGTCGTCAGTTCTGGTCAACGTTTGGGAGGAGTTCAGACAGTGAAGGCACTTCGACGCCGTGCCCTCGCGGCAGGTGTGGTCGCGCTCGCCGGGACGGTGGCGCCTTCCGTGCTTGCCGCGCAGCGCGGAACACCGGACAAGGATACACCGCGCGTTCTCGTAGCCACCTTCGTCAGCCCCGATCAAAAGTTGGGGGTGGACGTGGCCGATGCGCTGCGGGGCCGCATCACCCAGGAAGTCTCGGCCAAGCAGCTCTGGGTGATCAGCAAGAACGATATCGACAACACCCTCAAGGCGTCCGGCTACAAGCCCGACTCGGCGCTCAGCCCGAACGATCTCAAGGAGCTCGCGAAGCTCCTGCGCGCCGACGAGATCCTGGACGGCCGCGCGGTGCGCGTCGGCAACGACGTGAAGGTGAGTCCCCGGTTGATGCTCTCGCGGGACATCGCGCTCTCGCAGCCGCTGCCGCCGGTGCAGGCGCGCGATGCCGGGGACGCCGCCAAGCAGATCGAACGGGAGCTGAGCGACGCGAGAAAGCAGCTCGCGGATTATCGCAAGTGCGAGTCAGCGTTGCGCGATCAGAAGTACGCCGAGGCCATTGCCGCCGCGAACGAGGGCACCAGGAAATACGGCGAGGCCACGCTCACGCGCCTCTGCGTGATGTCGGCGTACCAGTACGGCAAGATGGGTACGGACTCCGTCCTCAGCGCCGCGCAGTCGGTGCTGAAGATCGACTCCACGAACACCCTCGCGCTGCGGAATGCGGTTCAGGCGTATCAGGAAAAGGGCGACACGGCGGCCGCGGTGCAGGCGATGGTCCGGCTGCATCGGCTGCTGCCCAACGACGCCACCCTCGGCCCCGCCATCGTTCAGATGCTGGCGCAGATGGGCAAGCCCGAAGTGGCGCTTCCCATCGTCGAGGACATGCTCAAGGACAACCCGGGTGATCCGCAGCTGCTGCGCACCAGGTTCCTCCTGCTCGCGAACGCCAAGCAGTACAAGGGCGCGCTCACGGCGGGCGAGGAGTGGGTCAAGGCCGACACGACGGCCGCGACGGCCGACTACTTCACCCGCATGATCGCCATCGCCGCGGCAGACAGCCAGCCGCAGCTCGCCTCGCAGATTGCTGCGCGCGGAGTGCAGAAGTTCCAGAACAACGCCGGGCTGTACATGCTCTATGCACAGACGCTGAAGAAGGCGGGCCAGTTGCAGCAGTCGCTGGATGCCGCCAAGCGTGCCGTGCAGCTCGATCCCAAGGTGGAGAATGGCGCGCTCTTCGTCGTCGTCGAGTACAACGAGCTGAATCAGCCGGACAGCGCGATCGCCTTCGCCAAGCAGGCGGTCGCCAACGGCGCGGACCGGAATCTCATCGGTCAGGCGCTGCTCCAACCCGTCGGCGCGGCCGTCAAGGCGGCGAACGAAGCCAAGACCCGCGACGCCTGGATGCACGCCTACCAGCTCGCGAGCGAGGTGGACAGCATCGGTCCGTCGCCGAACTCCAAGTATTTCGTCGGCGTCTCGTCCTTTCAGGTGGGCCTGGATGCCCTGCAGAACCTGAACAAGACCAGGAGCTGCTCCGATGCGCAGCTGGCCGAGGACATGTGGGCCACGTCGCAGATCGCGATGCCGCAGGGTGCCTCGATCGACAAGGGCTCCGCCGGCCAGATCATGGGCGCGATCCAGCAGTATTCGTCGAACATCACGCAGGCCAAGAAGGCGGTCTGTAAGGGTCACGGCGGTCGCTGACCGCACCGCCTCGCCCGAGCCGTCCGCGGTTCAGAACACGACGCCCGCCGTCAGCTGACGGCGGGCGTCGTGTTCTCCCGGGACTCACGCGGGCGCGTCCTCCGGAAGATGCGCCAGATGGACCCACAGGTCGCGCCGGCGTGCGCGATAGTCCAGTCGCCGGGCGTCGGAGATCTCACCGTCCACGTTCACGCTGATCGGCGCATCGCCGGCGATGGTCAACGACGGAAGCTGCGCGTAGTGCACGCCCGCCATGTCGAGATGCTCTCCGTGCTTCATCCGCAACACCACGCGCGCGAACTCGGCTCGCGACATCGATTCCACGATGCACAGGTCCAGCAGTCCGTCGGTCATCGACGCGCGCGGAGTGACCAGTGTCCCCCCGCCCGTGGCGCGCCCCAGCCCCACCGCGAACATCAGGAACTCGCCCGCGAACGCGAAATCGGCTCCGCGGAACTCCGCGTGATAGGGCGCGAAATCAGCAAGCTTTCGCACGCCGCTGAATGCGTACGCCATCGATCCCAGCGACTCCTTGGCGGCCGCTGGCGTCTCCGCCGTGGCCGCTGCGCCCACGCCTCCCGTGGACACGTTGAGGAAGCGACGGCCGTTGAGCGATGCCGTGTCCACGCGCACCGGCTTGCGACGGAGGATAACATCCATCGCATGATCCGCGTCCCTCGGGATTCCCACCTGCGACGCGAAGTCGTTTGCCGTTCCGGCGGGGATCAATCCGAGCGGCGTGTCGAATCCGTCAAGGCCGTTCACCACTTCGTTGACGGTGCCATCGCCGCCGAGCGCCACCACGACGTCGGCACCGGCGTGCGCGGCGGCGCGCGTCATCGCCGTGGCGTCGCCCGGTTCGAGCGTGACGCTCGGCTCCACGTGATGACCTTTCTCGCGAACCCAGGCGATCAGATGGCGTACGCTTTCGCGGTCGGCGCGAGCGCCATGGACGATCATCGCGATGTGCTTCCGTCGCATCGTTCGCCGAGCTAGTATGTCCGTCCCACCCACGCCGCCCGGGTCGGACAGCGGCACACCGACATGGAGTAGCGCATATCACGCGCCTGTGCTCGCCAGCGAGGTCATCGCCCTCCTTGGCGGTTCTGGACGGGTGCTCGATTGCACGCTGGGCGGTGGGGGACACTCACTTGCCCTTCTGGAGTCCGGGGTGGCCGAGGTCTTCGCTGTGGATCGCGATCCGCAGGCGCTCAGCACGGCGCGCGAGCGGCTCGCCGATTTCGAGCGCGCGCATCGCTTTCACGCCTTTCTCGGCAATTACGCGCGGTTGGGCGAGATCAGCGCGCTCGCGGGGCCCTTCGACGGCATCCTCCTGGACCTTGGCGTCTCTTCTCACCAGATCGACGCGCCGGAGCGCGGCTTCACCTTTCGCGAGGGTGCGGCGCTGGACATGCGCATGGGGACCGACGCCGGTCAGACGGCGCGCGAGCTGCTCGAAACCGCCGAGGAGCGCGAGCTCGCCAGGATCTTTCGGGAGTATGGCGACGAGCCGCGGGCGCGTCGCCTCGCCCGGGAGATCGTCCGCCGGCGTGCCACCGGCGGCTTCGACGATAGCGATGACCTGGTCGGGGCGATCCGCGGCGCTCTGGGGCCGCGCACCGGCCCTGCCGACTTCGCGCGCCTCTTCCAGGCGGTCCGCATCGCCGTGAACGATGAGTTGGCGGGGCTCGAGGCGGCACTCCCTGCTTTGCGTGCCCGCCTCCGCAGCGCTGGCGTGCTCGTGGTGATTGCGTACCACTCCGGCGAGGACCGCCTGGTGAAGCGTGCCTTTCGGCACTGGGCGGCCTCCTGCATCTGTCCTCCCCGGCAGATGGTCTGTACCTGCCGCGGTCGGCCGCTGGGTACCCTGCTGACCAGGAAGGCGGTGGTCGCGTCACCAGAGGAGGTGCAAGACAACCTCCGTGCACGCAGCGCGCGCCTCAGAGCATTCAGGGTATGGCGAGACGACGAGTAGCGCGCGGGCGGATGTCCAGGCGATCTCTGCTGGCGCTCGTGCTGCTCGGTTTCGTCCTGGTGGCTACGGGCGTCATTGCACGGAGGAGCTATGGGATCGAGCAGGCGCGTCGATTGCGCGACCTCGCCCGGCAGCGGCAAGCGCTCGAGGAGGAGCGACTGAAGCTGGAGGGTGCGATCCGTGAGGCCTCCAGCCGCGCACGCCTCGCACCGATCGCGGAGCAGCGGCTCAACCTGCACGTTCCGTCGCCCGATCAGGTCATCATGCTCCCCCGTCCCGTGCTGTCCGCTTCCGACTCGGGGACATCGCGCCCGTGATCCGCTCCCGCCGGATCGGACTCACTCATGCGCTGCTCGCGGTGTTCGCGCTCGCCGTCATCGGACGCGCGGCGCGCCTGCAGCTCCTTCAGAGGCAGGCCTGGCGCGCGCGCGCGGAGCGCCAGCAGTTGAGCGCCCGGGAGATCCCTGCGCCGCGCGGTCGGATCCTGGATGCCGCCGGGCTGGTGCTGGCCCAGAGCCGCGATATGGTGCAGCTGGAGATCGCGCCGCGTGAGGTGCGCAACGCGGCCGCGCTTCGCGGTGCGCTGGCACGCGCCGGTGTCCCCCGGGAGTGGATTGCCAGGGCGCTGGATCGCCGACGCGCCTGGGTGACGCTGCCAGGCCGCTTCGTGGCCGTCGATGTCGCGGGGGCAACGGCGTTGCGCGGAGTGTACGCGACAACCGCCAGCGTACGGACGTACACGATGTCCGAGGGAACGCGGCGTCTGGTGGGACGCGTGGATTCACAGGACCGGGCGCTGGACGGTCTGGAGCTCTCGCTCGACAGTTTGCTCCGCGGCAGGCCTGGCTCAGCGACCTTCGTGCGCGATCTACATGGCCGCCGAATCGAATCGCCCGCGGCGCCCAGCGTGCCGCCGCAGCCAGGGAACACCGTCGTCCTCACGCTCAACCACGATCTGCAGGAGATCGCGGAGCGTGCCCTGGGCGAGGCCGTCGCCACGATGAACGCGGAGGGGGGCGATATCGTGATCCTCGACCCCCACGATGGCGACGTGCTCGCGATGGCCAGCCGCCGCGCCGATCCGCGCTCGACCGCCGCGACGGCGCTCACCGAACCCTTCGAGCCCGGATCGACGATGAAGCCTTTCATCGCGGCGGGACTCCTCGAGCGTGGACGCGCGCGCGAAACCGACGTGGTGAACACGGGGAATGGCGTCCTGGAGCTGCAGGGCCGAGTGATTCACGACGAGGAAGCGCTCGGCCGTGCGACGCTCGCGCAGGTGCTGCAGTACTCCAGCAACGTCGGCATCGTCACCTTTGCGTCTCGGCTCTCGCCGCGCGAGGAGTTCGAGACGCTGCGCGACTTTGGCTTCGGCACGGTGACTGGCGTGCCGTATCCGTCGGAGTCGAATGGCGTGCTGCGCGAGCCCTCGCGCTGGTCGGCGCAATCACCGGCGTCGCTCGCGATGGGCTACGAGATCTCCGTGACGCCGCTCCAGCTGGCGCTGGCGTATGCCACGTTTGCGAACGGGGGCAAGCTGCTGGAGCCCGCCCTCGTGAAGGAAGTGCGTGCGCCCGACGGCCGGGTGCTGTACCATCGCACGCCCAGGCTGGTGCGGCAGGTGCTCACGCCCGACGTGGCCGATCGCGTACGCCGGATGCTCCTCAACGTCGTGGATGGCGGCACGGCGCTCAGGGCCGATCTGAACAGCTACCTGCTGGCGGGAAAGACGGGCACGCCGCGGCGTACGGTGAACGGGCGCTACGCATCCCAGCAGTACAACCCGAATTTCGTCGGGCTCTTCCCGGGCGACGCGCCGCAGTACGTGATCGTGGTGAAGCTCACGAATCCGCGAGATAGCGCTGGCCGGTACGTAAGTGGGGCGACGGCGGCTCCGCTCACCAAGACGGTATTGCAGGCGGCGATCGCCGCGCGCGACGCCGCGCTCGACCGTCTGCAGCTCGCTTCCAGCGCGGCGGTCGCACGCGCGGAGAGCACCGGCCGCGCGGACAGCACGTCGCCCATTACGCGCGGCGAGCACCTCCGGAGCGCCCCGGTCGTCGCCGCGGCCGCCTCCACGCCACCCCGCGACGCGTGGGCAGCGGATCCCGGGGTATCGTACGTCGTTCACCTGGCCCATCGGCCGGAAGGTGCGCCGCGCGTGGCGCCGCCGCGTCCGGTGCCGGACGTGCGCGGGATGGATCTGCGCGATGCGGTGCGCTCGTTGCACGGTGCCGGGTTCCGTGTGCAGCTCGGACGCGGTCCCACGGGCACGACGACCCCTGCCGCGGGCACGCTGGCGTACTCGGGCACGCTGGTGCGCCTCGCGTTCGATTATTGAAACTCTGATATCACTTCGCATGCGTTTCGCACTTGCCGATCTTGCCGCGGCGCTGGAGGCCGCGGGGCTGCTGGCGGAGCGCCGGGGCGAGCTGCCCGAGGCCGCCACGGAGCTCACGGATGACAGCCGGGCGGTCCGTCCCGGGGCGGTGTTCATCGCGGTGCGCGGGACCACGCGCGACGGACACGAGTTCCTGCCGGCCGCGCGGGCTGCCGGCGCGGTAGCGCCCATCGTCGAGGATCCGGCGCGCTGCCCGCCCGAGCTGCTGCCCTCGCTGGTGGTGCGCGATGGGCGGCGCGCGGCGGCGCTGGCCGCGGCGGTCGTCTTCGGCCGGCCGGCGGACCGGTTGCAGCTCGTCGGCGTGACCGGCACCAACGGCAAGACCACGACCGTCCACATACTCCGGCATCTCCTGGATACGCCGAAAGCGCGCAGTGCGTCCATCGGCACTCTCGGCGCGCTGCTCGGGAGCGAGGGACGGCCGTTGGAGGGCGGTGGCGGGCTCACCACGCCCGGTCCGGTCGAACTGCAGCGGCTCTTCCGGGCGATGGTCGATGCGGGCATCGGCCGTGTGGCGATGGAGGTCTCGTCCCACTCGCTGGACCAGCTTCGCATCGAGGGCGTCGCGTTCGATGTGGCGGTGTACACCAACCTCACGCGCGACCACCTGGACTATCATGGCACCATGGACGCGTACTTTCGCGCCAAGGCGCGCCTGCTAGAGCACCTTCGTCCGCACGGCACCGTGGTGTACAACCTCGACTGCAAGGAATGGTCGCACCTGCACACGGATCGCCGCCGGCTCGCCTTCAGCGAACGCGTGATCACCGCGGAAGTGCACGCGGAGGACGTTCGCTTCGGGCCGCGGGGGAGCAGCTGGCGGCTGGCGCTGGCGGCGGAGCGCGTACCGGTGGAACTGCCCCTGATTGGCGACTTCAACGTCGCGAATGCCCTCGGCGCGGCGGCTGCCGCCTATGCGCTCGGCACGCCGGCGGAGCGCATCGCGGAACGCCTCGCCACGGTGCCCCAGGTGCCCGGCCGCCTGGAACTGCTGCACGACCAACCCGCGGTGCTGCGCGATTACGCGCACACGCCGGATGCGCTGGAGCGTGCGATGGACGCGGTGCGTCCCTTCGCGCGCGCGCGGCTGATCGTCGTCTTCGGCTGCGGCGGCGATCGCGATGCGGGGAAGCGGCCCCTGATGGGAGCGATCGCCGCCCGGAAGGCGGATCTCGCGATCGTGACGAGCGACAACCCGCGCACGGAGGACCCCGAGCGCATCCTGGACGACATCGAGGCGGGGATGCGGGGTATGGCGCACGAGCGCATCGTGGACCGGCACGAGGCCATCGAGCGCGCCCTCGACCTTGCCGCAGCGGATGACGTTGTCCTCCTCGCGGGCAAGGGGCACGAGACCTACCAGGTGCGCGGCACCACCAAATTCCCCTTCGACGAGCAGGCGATCGTGCGCGAGCTGACGCGGGCGCGGCGGGTGGAGCGATGAGCGGCGCGGTGGAACGGCCGCGCCCTGTCATGGCGGGGCCAGATCTCCGTGCGGCCGGCGCGGTGGCGCCGTTCTGGACGCTGGAGCGGATCGCCGCTGCGTTGGACCAGGACGGATCAGCACATGTGAATCTGCCGCGCGGCGACACCCCGCTCGCGCGGGTGTGGACCGACACGCGCAGCATCGGGCCGGGCGATCTCTTCGTCGCCCTCGCCGGCGAGCGGTTCGACGCGCACGAGTTCCTGCGCGACGCGGTGGCGCGGGGTGCCGCCGCCGTGGTCGTCTCGCGCGTGGGAGCCGCGCGCGACCTCGGGGTACCGGTGTTCGAGGTCTCCGATACCCTCGCTGCTCTGGGCGCCCTCGGGCGCTATCGGCGTCGCGCCTGGGCACGGCCGGTGATCGGCGTCGTCGGCACCAATGGGAAGACGAGCACCAAGGAGCTGCTCAGGGCGGCGCTCGGCACGGCGCTCGAGACACACGCCACCCACGGAAACCTGAACAACCTGGTGGGCGTGCCCCTCACGCTTCTCGCCATTCCCGATGCCGCGGAGCTGGCGGTGGTCGAGATGGGCACCAACCAGCCTGGCGAGGTCGCCCGTTTGCGCGCGATCGTGGAGCCCGATGTGATCGTGGTCACGTCCATCGCCGAGGAGCATCTGGAGGGGCTCGGCGATCTCGAGGGAGTGATGCGCGAGGAGATGGCCGCGTGCGACACCGTGCCGCTCGCGATCGTGCCCGCGGCGCAGCCCGAGGTCGTGTCCGAAGCCCGGCATCGGGCGCGTACCGTCGTCTCGGCGGGGCTCGATGCCGGCGAGGTGCGCCCCGCGCGCTGGGGCCTGGATCCCGATGGCCGCGGATGGCTGGAGTTCGAGGGCATCGAGGTGCGCCCGCCTCTGCGAGGCGCGCACAATCTCCGGAACACCATGCTCGCGCTCGCCGCCGCGCGAGCGCTCGGCGTCTCCACCGAGGCGGCGGCGCGGGGCATCGCCGCGATGCCGGTGCCCCCGATGCGTTCGAGTGCCGAGGAGATCGGCCGGGCGACGCTCATCAACGATGCCTACAACTCGAATCCCGGCTCTGCCCGAGCAGCGCTGGAGCTGCTGCAGCACGCGGGACGCGACCGCCAGCGGGTCGCGATTCTCGGCAGCATGCTGGAGCTGGGGCCGGGGAGCGCAGCGCTGCACGACGCGCTGGCTCGTGAGGCGCTGGCCGCGCCGATCGACCTGGTCGCCGGCGTC
>DATEPM010000071.1:0-3201 GCA_035273185.1 Gemmatimonadaceae bacterium | reverse complement strand
CCACGCCCTCCGCCCCCACCTCCACCATGCCCCTTCCCACCTTCGGCTCCTTCTTTCTTCCCGGACCCACCGAGGTACGCCCCGAGATCCTCGCCGCGCTCACACGGCCGATGATCGCGCACCGCGGCCGGGGCTTCGAGGAGCTCTTCGCGCGCATCGAGGCCGGGCTGCGCGACGTCTTCCTCAGTGCGCGCCCGGTATACGTCGCCGCGTGCTCCGCGAGCGGCATGATGGAGGGGGCCATCCGCTGCGCGCCCGCGGGGCGGGTGCTGGCGCTGGTGAACGGCGCCTTCTCCGAGCGCTTCGCGAAGATCGCGAGGGCGTGCGCGCGCGACACGGACACCCTGGAGGTGCCGTGGGGCGGCACGTTCGACATGAGCGAAGTGGAATCGCGGCTGGCCGCCGGCGGGTATGCCGTGGTGACGGTGGTCCACTCGGAGACGTCCACGGGAGTGCTCACCGACGTGCGTACGGTCACCGAGCTGGCCCACCGTCACGGCGCGATGTGCCTGGTGGACAGCGTCAGCGGCATCGCGGGCGCCGAGCTGCGCTTCGACGAGTGGGGACTGGACTTCGTGCTCACCGGTTCCCAGAAGGCGCTGGCGCTCCCGCCGGGCCTCGCCTTCGCGGCCGCGTCCTCCGAGTTCGTGGAGCGCGCACGGCAGGTGCCCGACCGTGGCCTGTACTTCGACGTGGTGGAGTACGAGGCGTATGCCGCGAAGAATCAGACGCCCGCCACCCCTGCGCTCTCGCTCCTCTACGCGCTCGAGGCGCAGCTGGGCGACATCCTGCGCGAGGGCATCGACCGGCGCTGGGAACGGCACGAGGTGATGCGCGACGCCACCGCCGCCTGGCTCAATCGCGCGCGGCTGCGGCTGGATCTGGATCTCGAGATCCTCGCGCCCGAAGGCGCCCGCTCCCCGACCGTCACCACGATCACCCTCCCCCCACAGCTCACGAGCGCCGAGGTCGTGCACGCGGTGTCCCGCCGCGGCTTCACCATCGGCTCAGGCTACGGCAAGCTCCGCGAGACCACCTTCCGGATCGGCCACATGGGCGACCACACCATCGATAGCCTGCGCCCCTGCCTCGCCGAGTGCGAGGACGCCCTCCGGGATGTGGGGGGGCACCGCTGGTAGCGAAAAGAAAAGAGCGGGAACTCCGAAAAGAGCGGGACCTGCGAGAAGAGCGGAGACTGCGAGAGGACCGGGACCTGCGAATAGAGCGGGACCGCACTTCCCGCAAGTCCCGCCGCTCTTCGCAGGTGCCGCCCCTTTCGCGCGCCCCGCCTCTTTCGCAGTTTCCGCTCTTCTCGCAACTCCGCTCTTCTCGCAACTCCGCTCTTCTCGCAACTCCGCTCTTCTCGCAGGTCCGCTCTTTTCGCAGGTCCCGCTCTTTTCGCAGGTCCCGCTCTTTTCGCAGGTCCCGGTCTTCTCGCAGCTCCCGCTCTTTTCGAATCCCGCTCTTTTCGCACTACTCACATGTTCCGCGGCGTCGCCGTCGTTGGCTCGGTGCTCCTCCTCAGTGCCGTCGCGCCGCCCGCGGCGCGGGCGCAGCAGACGCAGGGGCTGCGCGAGAAGCTCTCGGAGCTCTTCATCTTCGGGCCCGGGGAGGATCCCCTCTTCCTGGCGGGCTCCGGCGATCCGAACAATCCCGCCTCGCTGCGCGTGCACGGCAGCCACTTCATCCCGTCGGCGGTCGCGGAGAACGGGAGCATCATCGGCTTCCTCACCGAGGCGCTGTCCACGAACATCGCCAACGTCCCCATCGGCGCGACCTCGGGCGGCGTGAGCTTTCATTTCGAGGCGGGCGTGCCGGTGAAGACCTCCACGTCCGCCGGGCCCATCTTCGCCGAGCGCGCACCCACGCTGGGACGCGGCCGCGGCGTCGTGGGGCTTGGCCGAAGCGCCTTTCACTTCTCCACGCTGCGGGGGGTGCCCCTGAACGGCATTGACCTCGTGTTCACGCACCAGAATGTGAACTTCCCGGGGTGCGACTCCACGTTTGGCGGCGACTGCTCCAAGATGGGACTGCCGACGGTGGAGAACGACGTCATGCAGTTCCACCTGAACCTCGGGCTGGACGTCCAGGTCACCACGCTCTACGCGACGTACGGGCTGTTCGACTGGATGGATGTGGGAGTCGTCGTCCCCCTCGTCTCCACCAAGCTGCACGGCGAGAGTGATGCGCAGATCGTCCCCTTCGGCGGCCCGACGGCGTCGCACTTCTTCGCAGGCACCCCGACGAACCCCGTGCTCTCCGCCACGCGCGTGGTGGACGGCTCCTCCTTCGGATTGGGCGACGTCGCCGTGCGCACGAAGATCAGCGTGCACCAGACCCCCGTGAGCAGCTTTGCGCTGCTGGCCGATGCGCGCTTCGCCACGGGGAGCAGCGACGATTTCCTGGGATCGGGCGCCTTCTCGGCGCGTGGGCTGGCCATCCTCTCCGGGCGGGTGGGCGCCTTCTCCCCGCACGCGAACGTCGGCTACGCGTATCGGGCACGCAACTCGTCGCAGCACTGGAACGATGCCGTGCTGGCGACGGCGGGGTTCGACGATCTGATCGCTCAACGCGTGACGCTTGCGGCCGATCTCGTGAGCGAGCTGCAGGTGGGCCGCTCGAACCTCACCCTCCCGCCGCCCGTCACCTACGATCTTCCCTTCCATCGCACGGTGATCCCGACGAACCTGCCGGACACCCGCGACGACGTCGTGAACGGCTCGCTCGGCTTCAAGTTCACCCTGCCCAGCGGCTTCACCATCGTGACCAACGCGCTGGTGCCGGTGAACCGCGGCGGGCTGCGCGCCGACGTGATCTACACCGCGGGACTGGAGCTGAACTTCTGAGCTGATGGCGCCGGCGGCGCGCGGCCGTTACTTCACCGCCACCAGCTTCCAACTGCTCCCGTCCCGCCGCAGCAGCGCCCGGAAGCTCACCGGCTGTCGCTCGCTGCGCCCGGCCGTGGTGACGTACTCGTAGCTGCCGGCAATCTGGGCATCGGCGGCCACGCTGTCCGCCTGCACGCTCACCACCGAGAGCGACGCGTGCAGCGAGCGGGTGTTCGTGAAGAAGTCCTGAAAGCCGCGCCGCTCCTCGTCGGTCATGCCGGGGTGGATCTTGCGCAGCTGGCTCATGTCCCGGGAGTCGATGGCGCGCGCATACGCGGCGATGGTCGCCGCGATCTCCGCCGCGGGATCGGGC
>DATEPM010000070.1:0-12900 GCA_035273185.1 Gemmatimonadaceae bacterium | reverse complement strand
GTCCAGCAGCAGCCGGACATAACGCGGGTCGGACGCGTCCAGCACGCGCTCGAGACCCTCGGGCGTTTGGCCCATGCTGCCCATGTGGTGGTGATACGCCACCGGGATGCCGAGGTCCGCAGTGCGCTGGCCGATATCCGTGAGCAGCCCGCCCAGGCGCTGGTAGTCCGCTGGCTTGAGCGCGCGGCCCCTGGGGCGCTCGTCGATGAGCTGCAGGTACAGCCCGCCCGCGTCGCGCAGGAAGCGCGCGTGGCTCGCGTGCTCCTCGAGCATCTGCACCCGCGCTGCCGGGTCGATGCGCACGTTTCCGCTGGAGAGCGCGACGAAGGTGAGGCGATGCCGCGCGAGCAGGTCGCGCAGCTCGGCGGGCCGGCTGCCGAAGCGCGCGAGCACGTTCGCGCGCAGTTGGATGCCAGGAAATCCGAGCGCGCTGATGTCCTCGATGGCCTGCTGGTCGTTCCCTTCCCAGGTGATCGCGGCGTAGCCAAACTTGATGGCATCGGCTGGTTTCCAGCGATCGATCGCATGCACCTCGCGAATCGGGAGGGCCGCGGCGACTGCCGCGCCGCCAACCTGTCGAACGAAGTCGCGCCGCGAGGGCATGGCCCTTCCTCCTCCTGGTGAGATATGGAACTGACTACGCGCGCCGCCGCTCGCCGTCAAGCGTCACAATCGGTAAGATCACCACTCATGGCCATCACGAACTTCACGTCTGCCTCCTGCCGGTGGCTGCTCCCCCTCGCCGCCGCACTGGTGCCCCTCGCCGCCGGCGGCGCCCAGCAGTCCAATCGCCTCACCGCCGCGGAGCGTGCGGCCGGCTGGCGGCTGCTCTTCGACGGGCGCACGCTCGCCGGCTGGCGCGGGCTCGGCTACGACAGCGTCCCCAGCGCGCACTGGCGCGTGGTGGATGGCGCCATCGAGAAGATCCCGAGCGGCAGCGTGCCGCGGCTCCCCGACGGCCAGCCCGCCCAGGGCGGCGATCTGATGACCGTCGACAGCTTCCGCGATTTCGAGCTCGCCTTCCAGTGGCGGGTGACACCGGGCGCCAACAGCGGCGTGAAGTACAACGTCTCCGAGTCGCTCTCGCTGGCGCACGCGGTGAATCACGCCGCGCTCGGGTTCGAGTACCAGGTGCTGGACGATTCCCTGAATGACGACAACAAGGTGGCCACCCACCGCGCGGGCGCGCTGTACGATCTCATCGCGCCCGGCGCGGCGAAGCACCTGCGCCCGGTGGGCGACTGGAACGACGCGCGCATCGTGCTCCGGGGCAGCCACGGCGAGCACTGGCTGAACGGCGCGAAGATCCTGGAGTACGAGCTGGGCACGCCGCGCATGGACACGCTGCTGGCGCGGAGCAAGTATCGGAGCATCCCCGGATTCGCCACGCATCGGCGGGGCCACATCATCCTGCAGGATCACGGCGACCAGGCGTTCTTCCGGAACATCAGGATTCGGGAATTGCATGCGGCATCGCGCTGACCGCCGGGATATTCACGAGAGATCATGGACACGACATCGACCATTCACCGGCGCGATTTTCTGCGCAGCGCCTCCGCCGCCGGGCTGGGGCTCGCGATGACGGGACGGTTTCCGGCCCCGGCCCGCTCGCTCGGCGGCTCGCCGAACGAGCGGCTGCGGGTGGCCGTGATGGGGCTGAACGGGCGCGGGATGGTGCACGCGCGCAACTTCGCCCGGCTCCCGAACACGGAGCTGGCCTATCTCTGTGACGTGGACGCCCGGGTGCTGGCCCGGGCGCAGGCGGAGCTGCAGACGAGTGCGACCGCGGCCGCCGCGGCGCCGAGGGCCATCGCGGATTTCCGGCGCGCGCTGGATGACAGGAACGTGGACGTGCTCTCCATCGCGGCACCCGACCACTGGCACACGCCGGCGGCGATCCTGGCGATGCAGGCGGGCAAGCACGTCTACGTGGAGAAGCCGTGCGGCCACGATCCATACGAGGGCGAGCTGATTGTCCAGGCGCAGCGGAAGTACCGGCGCGTGGTGCAGATGGGCAATCAGCAGCGCTCCGCGCCGCGTTCCAGAGAGGCCATCCAGGCCATCGCGCAGGGGATCATCGGCCGTCCCTACCTGGCGCGGGCGTGGTACGCCAACACCCGCAGCGGGATCGGACACGGCAAGCCTGCCCCGGTACCGGCGTGGCTCGATTATGAGCTGTGGCAGGGGCCGGCGCCGCGGACCCCCTACCGCGACAACGTGATTCACTACAACTGGCACTGGTTCCGGCGCTGGGGTACGGGGGAGATCTGCAACAACGGCACGCACGAGATCGACATCGCCCGGTGGGCACTCGGCGCCGACTACCCGACGCGTGTGAGCTCCACCGGTGGCCGATATCACTTTGATGATGACTGGGAGTTTCCGGACACCCAGGAGGTGGTCTTCGAATTCGACGGCGGGCGGAGCATCGTGTGGCAGGGCCAGAGCTGCAACGGCCTGCAGACCTTCGGCCGCGGGCGCGGCACCGCCATCCTGGGCACCACGGGCAGCATCGTCCTGGACCGCGACGGCTACGTGCTGTACGACGTGGCCGGCAAGGTGGTGCGCGAGGTGCGCGAGTCGACGAGCACCGACGGGCTGAATCTCGTGGGCGACGACGCCGCCACCAGCGCGCACATGGAGAACTTCGCGAACGCCATCCGGACGGACGAGGCCCTGCACTCTCCCATCGCGGAAGGCGCTCGCAGCGTGCTGCTCTGCCACCTGGGGAATATCGCCCAGTTCACTGGTCACACGCTCGCGGTGGACCCGGCCACCGGACATGTCGTGGGAGATGCCGAGGCCGCGCGCTACTGGCGGCGCGAGTACGCACCCGGGTGGGCGCCGATGGTGTAGGGAGGGCGCGGCCCGGTCGCGAGCATCCGCGCCAGCGCGCCACCCGTGAGCGGCACCATCTGCCGATGCCACTCGCGGAGCACGAGCTCCTCCACCTCGCGCGCCCGCCCCGCCAGGAGGAGATCCAGCGCGCGGCGATTCTCCAGCTCCGCGCGCGGTTTGCGGATCCAACGGCGCACGTCGCCGTCATCCGCATAGACGTCGCGCAGCACCGCGAGGACGAAGCGCACGGCACGCAGCCGGCGCACCGTGCGCAGCAGGGTGGTATCGCCGATGTCGTCCAGCGGCACGCCGAGTAGGCGCGCGATCTCCGCGGGGTCGGGGCCGCGCACGTCCGGGCCACAGAGCCAGCGCTCGAGCTCTCTCCTGTTCATGCTCACTCCTCTCCGGCAAATTCGGCCTTTGTTCGGGGAGAGCAAGCTAATGGGAACAGATGGCGCCACAAGAGAGCGACGCTGTCGCACCGAGATGTTCACTCCGCCCGCAGCGCCACGTTCGGGTCCACGCGCGCGGCGCGGCGGGCGGGAATCGCGCTGGCCACCGTCGCGACCGTGAGCAGCACCAGCACGACGAAGACGTACACCACGGGATCGCGCGGCGATTCATCGAACAGGAGCGGCTTGAGCCACTGCGCGGAGGCGAGCGCGAGTGCGGCTCCGATGCCGATGCCGGCCACGCCGAGCCACACGCCCTGCCGCACGACGAGTGCCACGACGTCGCCGCGCTGCGCGCCCAGCGCGATGCGCACACCCATCTCGTGCGTGCGCTGCACGACGTTGTACGCGATCACGCTGTACAGGCCGATGGCGGCCAGCGCGAGCGCGAGCGCCCCGAAGGCGACGAACATCGTTGCGCCCAGCCGCCACGAGCGGGTCTGCTGGCCGATGATGTCGGCGAAGGGGGTGACGGTCACGTACGAGGCGCCCGGCATCACCGACTGCAGCCGGCGGCGGATGGCCTCCACCTGCGCGGTGGCCTCGCCGCGGGTGCGCACGAAGAGGCCGGTCTGCTGCGGGTGGAACTGCGCGGAGGAGAGATAATAATAGTAATAGCCCTGCTCGTCGCTCAGGCTGTTGTTCCGGATGTTCTCGGCGATGCCCACGACGTAGGTGCACGGCACCGTGTCGGCGCCCACCCGCACGCATTGGCCCAGCGCGTCGCGGCCGGGCCACAGCCGCTTCGCCATGTCCTCGCTCACCACCATCGCGCGCGGCGCATTGGCGGCGTCCTGCGCCTCGATGCCGCGGCCGCGGAGGATGCGCGTGCCCAGGGTGGCGAAGTAGTCCGGGGTGACGGCATTGAGATCGAACTGCCCCAGCCGGCTCACCGAGTCGATGCCCGCCACGTGGAGATCCACGTCCCACGTGCTCCAGAAGGGAATGCTCGTGTTCAGCGCGGCGTGCGTGACCGCGGGGATGTCCTGCGTCGTGCGAAGCAGTTCCTGCCGGAGCGCCACCGCGTGGGCGCTGTCCAGCGCCACCCCGCGCATCTCGAGGTTGACGATGAGCACGGGATCCACATCGTAGCCCAGGTGCAGCGACTTCACGTTCTCCAGGCTGCGCACGAAGAGGCCCGCGCCCACCAGCAGCAGCACCGAGAGGGCGCCCTGCAGCAGCAGCAGGCCCACGCGCACGCGCGACCGGTGGTAGGTCCCCTCGCGCGCCCCCGCCTTGAGGTCGCTCGCGAGCTGGGTGCGGCTCGCCTGCCACACCGGCGCAAGGCCGGTGAGCAGCCCTGCCACCAGCGCCGCCGCGCCGGCGAAGATGAGCGTTCGAGTATCTCCGATCACGGTCGATACGGAGCCCTTCTCCAGGAAGGCGGCGCGCAGTCCCGCGCCCGCCCACTGCGCCACGAGCATCCCGGCCACGCCCCCCGCTGCCGCCCGGAGGATGCTCTCGGTGAGCAGCTGCGAGAGCAGCCGGCCGCGTCCGACGCCGAGCGCCAGCCGCACCGCGATCTCCCGGCGCCGCCGCAGCGCGCGCGCGAGGAGCAGGTTCGCCACGTTGGCACACGCGATGAGCAGCACGATGAGCGCCATCCCCCCTATCAGCAGCGCCACCTTGGCCGTGGCGCTCTGGTTCGGGCCGCGTTCGCTGAGGATCGAGGCCGCGATGGCGCGTGGACGCGAGAGTGCCGCCGGCGGCTGGTGCGGGCTGGAAGCCCGCTGCGCCTCGTAGCTGCGGCGGAAGGCGCGAGTGAGGTCGGCGTCTGCTGCGGCGATGGAGACGCCGGGCTTGCGCTGTACGATCATCTGCGCCCAGATCCAGTGGTACGTCGTCCACCAGCTCTCGTCGCGGAGGGTCGGCCACTCGGCGGCCGCATACGTCGTGATGGGAATCCACGCCACCGGCGGCTGGCTGGGCCAGAGTCCGGAGAAGCCGGCGGGCGCGACGCCGATCACGTTGTAGATGGTGGGGCCGATCTGCAGGCGCGCCCCCAGCGCGTCGGAGCGGCCGCCGAACTTCGTCTGCCACATCCCGTAGCTCAGCACCACCACGGGCGTGCCGGAGGGCGGCGTGTCCTCGCGCACGCTGAAATACCGCCCGAGCACCGGCGGGGCATCGAAGAAACCGAAGAAGCTCGCGCTCACGATGCCCACGCGCATCTCGCGGGCGTTGTCGCCGACGCCGATCGCCAGGTCGCGTTCGGTGAACTCCGCCGTGCGGGCGAACGAGTTGGTCCAGCGGGTGAGGTCCACATAGCGCGCGTACTGCACGCCGCCGCCCGCGCGCTCCTTGCCGCGGTAGGTCTGCGCCAGATACACGCGGTGCGTGAGCGCCGGCCGAACGAGCATCGGCGGCGCGCGGAAGAGCAGCCGGTCGACGATGGAGAATATGGCCGCATTCGCGCCGATGCCGAGCGCCAGCGTGAGCACCACCGCGACGGTGAAGCCGGGCTTGAGCCGCAGCCCGCGGAGCGCGTAGCGAAGGTCCTGCGAGAGGGCATCCATCCAGTCGGCGCGGTGCATGGAGCTCCGTCGTGCGGGGAGACGATATGAAGTGATCACTTAGACACGAGCAGGGGCGGAAGCGTTTGCGCGATCAGGGTGCCCCGGGCGGCGCATGGAAGTACCGGCTGGCCCACTGCAGGAAGACGGGAAAATCCGGCGCGTCGGTGTGTCCGCCCACGTGCTCGAAAAAGGCGAGCGCCCCCTCGGTGAGCGGCACCCCGGGCGCGGGCATCGTCGTCGTGCGAAGGCCTCTCGCCCCGAGCAACCAGTACACGGGATCGGCGCCCAGCACCGCCAGGAACTCCCCGCGCGGGTCGGCCCACTGGTCGGTGGCGCCCGCGCTGATGAACACGGGTCGCGGCGCCACCAGCGCGATCAGCTCGTGCGCGTCCACCGGCATCGCCGTCCAGTGGCCGGCGTACCGGAGGAAGTTCCCCGCCATCCAGTGATACTCGCTCGTGCCGGCCACGTCATCGATGCTCTCGCCCCAGTCGCGCTTCTCGATCGAGGCACCCATCGCGCCGGAACAGCTCGCGAAGACTATCGCCCAGCGGATATCCAGTGCGCCCGCGAGCAGTGCTGCCTTCCCCCAGCGCGAGTGCCCCTGGATGGCGGCACGCGTCGCATCGACGGCAGGGTCGGTCTCCAGGTAGTCGAGCACCCGGCTCAGCCCCCAGCTCCACGCGGCCAGCGCGCCCCAGTCATCGGGTTTTCGCGGGTGCCCCCGATTCACGAGGCCGATGATGCCCTGCGTCGCCAGCCCCGCCCCATCGTCGGGCTGGATGGCCCCCGGATTCACGCTTGCGAATGCCCACCCCAGCGCCAGCGTACGCGCGATGGGGTCCGGCAGCGCGGTGCCGATTCCGCCGAAGCCGCCCAGCCGCACGACCACCGGCACGCGCCCCGCACGCTTCGGGGGGAGATACATCGTGAGCTCGATTCGCGGCGTCGCCGCCGGATACGCTGCGTTGTCGATGTGGCCGGTGACGGTCTGCACCACCGCCTGCCCGGCGTACGTCGTGGAGTCGATGCGCGTCACGGCGAAGCGCACGGCCGGAGTGGACGGGATCCGGCCGTAGAGGTCGAGCACGACGTCGCGCAGGATCTCCGGGCGGCGCGCGATCCACCAGGCGGGTGCCGTCGTTATGCGATCGCCGCTCGCGCGCACGAGCGGATCGGGACGGGCCCGGTCGCCGCCTGCACGCGCGGTCTCGTAGTTGGACCAGTGGCCCCACTCGGAGCGGCGATAGAGGTTCCCCGCCGCGTCGTACCAGCTGCTGGAGCCGGGCCGCTGGGTGAGCCCGGGAGGCCGGTTGGGATCGGCCGCCGGCGGCGGCAGCGAATCGGGCGGCTGGATGCCGAGCTGCCGCAGCATTTGCGCGCGGTCGGCCGCGCTCGCGGCGCGCTCGCGCGCCATGCGTGCGGCGCGCTCGCGCGGCGTCAGACGTCCGTGGTCCGGATGCTGGGCGGCGAGCGGCGCACCAATCCAGCACAGCAACAGAGCGACGACGACGGACCGCATCACGAACGTCCCGGTGGCGGTGAGCGCGCGGCGCGCCGGAGACGGAGTGCAGTCGTCGGCGCTCACCACGCTGTCGCGCAACCTGCGCCCACGACACGGCGCCCCGTCAAGAATGGGGATGGCCACCAGAGAAGGGGAACAGGCTTACGCCGCCGCGTACCAGAGCACCGCCACGAAATGGCAGGCGCTCCCCCCCAGCACGAAGACATGCCACAATGCGTGCCCGTAGCGTAGCCGGTGGTCCGTCGCGTAGAACACCACACCGGCAGTGTAGCACAGCCCGCCGGCAAGCAGCCAGGCGAGCCCCGCGAGCGAGGCGTGGGTGACGATCGGATCGATCGCCACCACCGCGAGCCAGCCCATCCCGAGGTACAGCATGGTGGAGAGCCGCGGAAAGCGGAAACCGAGCGTGCACTTGGCCGTGATCCCCGCGAGCGCGAGCGCCCAGACCGTGCCGAGCAGCGCCCAGCCCCAGGGGCCGCGCAGCGCGCCCAACGTGAAGGGCGTGTACGTCCCCGCGATCAGCAGATAGATGGCCGCGTGGTCCAGCACCCGCATCACGCGCTTGGCGCTGCACACCGGAAGCGCATGATACAGCGTCGAGGCGAGGTACAGCAGGACGAGCGTGGATCCGAACACCGCCCCGCCGACCATCTGCCACAGATCGCGCTGCCCGACGGCCGCGAGCACGAGCACCGGAACAGCCGCGATGCTCGCCACGAGCCCCGCGCCATGGGTGATGGCATTGGCGATCTCTTCGCGAGATGATTGTGGGCGACGGGACATCATGGCTTCGGCGTGCAGGAGTGGATTCCGCAAGTTAGCGCTCGCGGCGCCGCGCGGCGCGCCCTATGGTTCGGGAGTGGCGAGGCCGCTGGCGCTCGCCAGGACAGCCACCACGATGCGGGGGAGCATGCGGCGAGATCAGGGGACGATCCGGAAGGGCGCGCGACGCATGTGTACCGCGCTGCGGCTGGGCGGCTGCGCCGCGCTGCTCTGGCTGGGCGTGGGCTGCTGGCATCATGCGCCCACCGGCCGCTCCGCGACGCCGCATCCGCGCCTCACGGAGGGCGACGACGAGGCCAGGTCCACCGTGGAAGGCGAGCAGTTGCGCGCCCTGCACGCCGTGCGCTTCGAGGATCTACTGCGCGGCATCCCGGGCGTGGAGGTGAACGGCTCGGGCGCGAACATCTCGGTGCGCATTCGGGGCATCGCGACCCTGAACGGCTCCTCCGATCCCCTCTACGTGCTGGACGGCGTGCCGCTCCAGCTGGGCTCTCGTGAGGCGCTCACCAGCATCGATCCCAAGACCGTCGAGCGCATCGACGTGCTGAAAGACGCGGGCGCGACGGCCCTCTACGGAGCCCGCGGCGCCAACGGGGTGATCCTCATCACCACTCATCGACCGTAATGCGGGATACGGCAGACGTCGGGGAACGACAGCGCCTTGCGGGAGCACACGCTGCTCAATGTGTTGTCCGCTGCGGGGCACAAGAGCGCCTGACGAACGGAGCCGTCAGGGGGACGACCGGAGCCGTCCCGAGGTCGGGACCGCGGCGCCGACCGGGCGTGAGGGCGCCGACGTTATGCGCCAGTGCACCCGTCCCTGGAGCGGGTCCGTCACTAGGCGGCCGTGCTCCACCCGCAGGGCATGCACGCGTCCGTCGGGAAGGGCGATGCTCCCCAGGGCGGCGGCGCCGTCACTGCTGTAGACGCGCAGCTCCACCTCGCGCCAGTCGATGGCCGCCGTGGTCTGGGCCACCGCCACGTGCGGCACCACTGTATGGTCCTTCACCAGGAGCACGATCGGAACGGTGCCCGCGGCAATGTCGTACCAGCCCGCGCCGGCGTAGGTCACTCCGGTCTGATAATCGGTCCACGTCCCGGGCGGCAGGTACACCTGACGGCGCGTGGACTCCTGGAACAGCGGCGCGACCAGCAGATCCGGGCCGAAGAGATACTCGTCCTCCACGAGCCACGACGTGGGGTCGTCCGGATACTCGAAGAAGAGCGTGCGCAGCATCGGCCAGCCGCGTGCGGCCGACAACCGGGCCTGCGTCCAGACGTACGGCATCAGCGCGTACTTGAGGTCCACCGCGCGTCGGAAGTCCTCCACGAAGGCCGCGTCGTACGCCCAGGGCTCGCGCGGCGGCGCGCCGTGGGTGCGCGTGTGCGAGGTGAGCACGCCGAAGGCCAGCCAGCGCCGGTAGAGATCGCGCGGCGCGCGCGTGACGAAGCCGCCCACGTCGTGGCTCCAGAACGTGAACCCCGAGAGGCCCAGCGACAGTCCCGCCCGCAGCTCCGCGGCCATCGCCTGATCGGTGTTCTCCGCGTCGCCTCCCCAGTGGACGGGGTAGCGCTGGCTCCCCGCCCAGGCGCTCCGGCCCCAGAGTATCCCGCCCCCGGTGGCCTGGCGCGTGGCCTGGAACACCGCGGCCTCGTAGCGCACGGGATACAGATTGTGCTCGTACCAACCCGTACGCCCCGAGTGGTACAGCCCCGTGAGCGGCGCCCCTTCCCCGAAATCGGCCTTGATGACGCTCACCCCCAGGTCCAGCAGGGATTTTAGCTTCCGCTGATACCACCGCACCGCGTCGGGGTTGCTGAAGTCGAGCACCGCGTCCGCGGCGGGCAGGCGCCCACCCTCGTCGCGCACCGCGTATCCGTGCGCGACCAGCTCCTGCCACAGCGGGTTCTTGGGGGTGAAGTAGGTGTACTGCCAGAGACTCACGTGAAAGCCCTGCGCGCGGAGATCCCGGATCATCCCCTCGGGATCGGGGAAGCGCGTCCGGGAGAACTGGTAGTCGCTGCGCCAGTCGGTCTCGAACCAGCCGGTGTCCAGGTGCAGCACGTCGGCGGGGATGCGATACTGCCGCAGCTTCGCGGCGACGTCGCGCACCTGCGCCTCGGAGTTGTACGTGATGCGGCTCATCCAGAAGCCGAAGGACCAGAGCGGCGGCACCGGGCTGCGCCCGGTGAGCGCCGTGTACGCGGAGACCACCTCCTTCGGCGGGCCCAGAAAGACGAACACGTCCAGCAGCTCGTCGCCGCCGTAGATGGTGTGATGGGCGTCGAACTCCGCGCCCACGTCGAAGGTGACCGGCGCACTGGTGTGGACGAACATGCCGTAGCCGCGGCTGCTCAGGAAGAACGGCACGGCCTTGTACTCCAGCGGGCTCTGGGCGCCCATGGCGTCGCGCAGATACGCCACGACGCGCTGTCCACGCTTGTTCAGCCGGGTGAAGGACTCGCCCAGCCCGAAGATCTTCTCGTCCGGCGCCAGCTCGAAGACCGCGGCCGTGCTGCGGCCCAGGTCGCGCGATCGGCGCAGGAACGAGAAGGGCACGTAGGGCGTGAACGAGGCCGGCTGGCCCAGGCGCTGGGTGCGCGTGAGCAACCGGCCGGCGGCGTCGTACAGCTCGATGGCCCAGGGATCCTTCACCAGGCGCACGCGGCCATACGCACCGGTATAGGTGATCGCGCTGTCGGTCACCGCCACGCGCCACGAGGAGTCCCGCGGCACGGGGCCCGCGAGCATCAGCGTATCCTCATCCCCGGCCCGCTCCAGCGGCACGTCGCGCGTGGACCAGCGCAGGCGCACCGTGCGCGGCCCCACGAGGTCGAGCGCGAACGGAAGGACGGGGTCGCGGTCGTACTCGGTGGCCGGGAACTCCGTGGCCGGTGCGCGCACCCAGCTCCGGTCGATCTTCTCGAAGTTGAGGCTCGGCTGCCGCACGTAGCGGTCCCACTGCAGGGTGCCGAGCCCGGTGCGCGGGTCGAAGCTGGCGAGGCGCGCGGCGGCGAAGAGGGTCTGGTCCGGCTTCTGGAAGTCGGCGCCGACATCCACCACGTCTCCGAGGTTCTGCGCATGGGCGGTTGGGGCGGCGCCGAGTGCCGCCGCCAGGGCGAGACCCACGGCCGCGCTGCCCCGGCGCGCGAGCCTGGCAGAGCGATGCATCGGCAGGGGCGCGGTCATCGCGCGATATAGTACTGTCGCCGGCGCCCGCCGCACCAGATGACCCCGAGTCACGTCGGCGCGGGCGGTACGTTGGCGGCACCGCGGCCGCGGGCCGCTGCTAGCGCAGCTCGATGCGCACCTGCACGGGCGCCCCCTCCACGCCGATCAGGTTCGCGAGGGTGCGGTCGTGGTGCCGCCGGAACTGCAACGCCACGCGCGAGCCGCCGATGTGGAGCCCCGTGATCGTGAGCTCGTCCACCCCGGTGGGCAGCCGCGGGTCGCGCACGTGCAGCACGCCCGCCGGCGCGTCAGGCAGCAGGCCGAGCACGGCCTGCAGGAACATGAAGAACGCGCCCGACGCCCAGGCTTGGGGCGAGCAGCTCACCGGATACAGCACCGGCTGCAGCCCGCTGCCGCGCGTCATCCCGCAGAACAGCTCCGGCAGCCGGTGAAACTCCAGCTGCGCCGCCGCCTCCTGCATCGCCGCCACGACCGGAAGCGCCTCGCGCACGTGACCGTAATGCGAGAGGCCGAGCACAATGAGCGCATTGTCATGCGGCCACACGGAGCCGTCGTGATAGCTCATCGGGTTGTACACCGGATGCGCGGCGCTCAGGGTGCGGATCCCCCACCCGGAGAACATCCGCGGCGCCAGCAGCACGGCCGCGGTGCGCGCGGCGCGCGCCGGGTCGGGTACGCGGCTCCAGAGCAGGTGGCCCGCGTTCGATGTCACCGTCGGCACGGGGCGCTTGTCGCGATCCAGCGCCAGGGCGAAGGTGCCGGGCTCCTCCAGCCAGAAGCGCTCCAGGATGCGTTCGCGCAGCCCGGCGGCCTCGCTCCGCAGCCGCTCCGCGCGCGCCGCGTCCCCGAGCACGTCGCAGAGCGCCGCGGCACGCACCCGGGCATCGTACACGTACCCCTGCACCTCCACGAGGGCGATCGGCGGGGCCGGCAGCCGGCCGTCGGGAAAGGGCACACCGTCGCTGGAGTCCTTCCACCCCTGGTTCACCAGCCCGCGCTCCGACGTGCTCGCGTACTCCACGAAGCCGTCGCCGTCCAGATCGCCGTAGCGATCGATCCACTCCAGCGCCCGTAAGGCGTTCGGCATCAGCTCCCGGACGAGCGCCAGGTCTCCCGTCCAGCGCCAGGTCTCGTGCAGCAGCACCACCCAGAGCGGCGTGGCGTCCACGCTCCCGTAGTACGGCACGTGGGGAATCTCGCCGCTGCGCGCCAGCTCGCCGCGCCGCAGCTCGTGCAGGATCTTCCCGGGCTGCTCCTCGGTGTAGCGGTCCTCCTTCGTGCCCTGCCAGCTCGCCAGATATCGCAGCGTGTCCGCCGCGATACGGGGGGTGAGCGGGAGCGTCTGCAGCGACGTGATGATGGAGTCGCGCCCGAACACGGTGGAGTACCAGGGGATGCCCGCCGAGATCACCTCCGCGCCGTCGATCTCGACGTACAGCGCGCGCAGGTCGTCGACGGCGCGCGCCAGCGTCGCGTCGAACACGTCCACGGTGCTGGTCCAGCGCGAGCACGCCGCCCGCCAGCCGTCGTAGCGCGAGTCCAGCGCCACGCGATGCTCGTCCAGCGTGACGCGCGGCCGCCGGACGGGGGCAC
>DATEPM010000069.1:0-22295 GCA_035273185.1 Gemmatimonadaceae bacterium | reverse complement strand
CCAGCAGGAGCCGGCCCTGGCGCGCATTGAGCTAGAGGGGCATGAACCCGTCGCGCTTCTCCAGGCCGGCGGTGCTGGCCGCGATGGAAGCCCCAGTGCGGTTGGCGGCACTGCGGCGCGGGCGGCTACCACCGGCTGCTGCGCGGTTATCCCACGCGCGAGCAGCAGGTTGGGCAGGACGAGCACGAGCGAGAGCGGGAGAACGAGCGCGGTTTGCGCCCGGGAGGGAGCGTCGGAAGGTCGAGCAGGGCGGGGGGTGGGCAGGGTGGAGGAGAGGCGCGAAGATCCCGCAGGAATGCGCGAGACGCAAGTGTCAGGGCTGCTGGCTAGATTCTGGCGTGTCCATGCCGGCGTGTCCATGCCGGCGTGTCCATGCCGGCGAGACCACGCCGGCGAGTCCTCGCCGTCGCGATCTCACTCGAGCCGAACCTCGACCGTCCCATGCCGACGCTCCCTTCGCCGCGTGCTCTCGCGCTCTCGCTGGCCGCGGTGCTCCTGCTCGCCTGCTCCAACGGCCCCATCACCAAGCAGCTCGGCGACTACAGCACGCTGCATCCCTCGTTCACCATCCCGCCCAACGAGAAGTCGCCGACGCGCGCGACGGTGGCGCTGGACGATCCCGCGTACGTGACGATGCTGTACGTCGTGCCCGGCCGCGGCGCGTCGCTGGTGTATCCCAGCGACTCGACCGTGTACAACCACCTGGACGCGGGCAAGCACGACGTGCCGCTCCGCTTCGGCGCGCGGCCGTACAATCGGGACAGCATGATCGCCGTGCTGCGGCGCTCCGGCGAGGGGGGCCGCCGGAACATCCCGCAGGGCCGTCAGCGCGACACGATCGAGCGCGACACCTCCCGGCTGCGCGGGGCGATCTCGGAGCCGAGCGTGGCGTCCAGCCCCGTGGGGTATCTCCTCCTCATCGCGTCGCCGCAGGCGATCGCATATACGAATCTGCATCGGCGAGTGGAGGGGGTGACAATCCCGATCGAGGATGACGAGGCGTTGAGCACGGTGATGAAGCTGGTGAAGGCCACCCTGCCCGACGGCACGCACGTGGCGGGGTACGCGAAGGAAGTGGAGAGGGGGTAGGGCTCAAGAGGGCGAAAACTACGAAAAGAGCGGGAACTGCGAAAAGAGCGGGAAACTGCGAGAGGGGCGGATGCTGCGAGAACGACGGTAGCTGCGAGAACGACGGTACTGACGTGGAGCGCGCGGGGCGGCAATGCCGCCCCGCGCAGTCTTTTCTCCCGCAGTTGCGGTTCCGGATGCGTTCCGCATTTCACGCGTTGCCCGCCTCTCTCGCAGTTCCCGTACTTTTCGCAGTTCCCGCTCTTTTCGCAGTTCCCGCTCCTCTCGCAGTTCCCGCCGTTATGGATCGACCCTGCCCGTGAGAATTCCCGTCCGGATCCGCACCGCCTTCGCGGAGGCAGTGGGGTCGGCGTCGAGGTGCACGTCGCCGGGAACGAAGTGGAGCTTGCCCGCGAGCGTGAGCGTCTCGCTTCCGCGGCGTACGCGAATTGCGAGCGGTGCGCCCTCCCCGGCGTTGTCGTAGCGGGCGCGGAAGCGCTCGCCGAAGCGCTGGTCGGTCACGGGGATGTCGGCGACGGAGAGCAGATAATCGCCCGGACGGACGCCCGCGGCCGCGGCGGAGCTGCTGTCGTCCACCTGGGTCACCAGCAGCCCGCCGCGCGGCTGCGACGGATCGGCCACGGTGTACACCCCCAGCCGCGGCTCGGCCGGGCGCGTCATGCGAAGACCGGCCAGGGGCAGCACCTGCGACCAGGGGTAGGGCTCCCGGCCGTCGACGTAGCGTCTATTGAAGTCCTCGAATAGACGTCCGTCAGCGCCTTTCCCGCTGGCCCCGGCTCCCACACCGCCGCCGCTCGCGGCGCGGCTCACGGCCGACCACCAGTCCTGCGCGGTGAAGCCCCGGCCGTGCTTGTAGGTCGTCTGATACAGCTCCCGCATCACCTCGTCAAGCGACCGGCGGTTGTCGCTCGCATCGCGAATCAGGATGTCGAGCAGGAATCCGGCGAGGGAGCCCTTGCCGTAGTAGGTGTACTGCGTGCCGTCCACGGGATGGATCCACGTGTTCAGCGACGCGTCCTCCAGCGCCACCGGGCGCGTGCTGCTCGTCTCGGTGATCTTGGCCGCCGTGAGCGCATAGAACCCGCGGTCGTCCGTTACGCCGCCGCGCACCTCGGCCAGGTCGGCGTAATAGTCGGTGATGCCCTCGCTCACCCACAGCCAGGGTGTGGGCTCCGCGCGGTCGTAGACATAGGGCCACAGGTCCGCCGGCCGCAGCCGCTTCACGTTCCAGGAATGGAAGATCTCGTGCGCATAGAGCGACGGCTGGAAGTCGCTCCCGATGGCGAGCGGTGAGACCACGTCCACGTGCGAGCTCTGATGCTCCAGTCCACTCGCGCTCTGGTAGGCCGAGTCGGCGATCTGCATCACGGTATAGTCGTTCCACGGCACCTCGCCGAATACCCGCGCCTCCGCCGGGATTACGCGCCGCAGCTGGTCCCACGCCACCTGCCGCGCGGGGCCATCCACACTCCCCGCCGGGTAGGTGGCATACCGCACCCACCGGTCCACGATCCGTGCGCTATCGATATCGAAGTGCCCGACGAAGAAGGGCATGTCGACGAGATCATGGTAGTTCGACGCCGTGTAGCTGCGGGGCGTTCCCGCGACCGGGGTCATGCCCGTGGCGACGCGCCAGCCCGGATCGGTGTGGACGGTGACGCGCGCGCCGAAGTCCAGGCTGCGCCCCTCCGGATAGAGAAAGATATTGGTGCCATTGAAGAGCAGGAAATCCGGACGCGTCCACGCCATCGCGTTGTCCAGGGTGTCCGCGGCGTAGTCGAAGGTGACGGTCACCGACTTCGCGCCATTCGCGTGCACGCGCCACGTATCGAAGTCCAGCTTGTCCCATTCCAACGCGCGGCCGCCATCGTCGGTAGCCGCGAAGTTCTCCACCCAGCGCGCGAAGTAGCTGATCTCGTATGCACCCGGCGTCCAATCCGGCAGCGACAGCAGCACCGGGGCGCCGTTGCCCCCCGCGACCTCGAAGCTCGTCGCGACCCGCACCCGGTGCCGCGCGGCATCGTCCCGATCGAAGCTGACATCGTACCGCACGTTCACGATCGGGGCCGATGTCGCCGCCGCCGGCGCTGGCGCCTGCGCCCGAGCCGCTCCGGAGCGCGCAGCAGACAGGAGTAGGAGAACGAGCGCGCGCGCGGCCAGTCGCGCCAGAGGCGAGGGAGTCATGGGATGCTCGATGTGAGTCGCCGATAAGCTACAGCATCCACGGTGCAAGGGTGTGCCGGAGCGGAAAGCGCCCCACGCTCGCTCCCTTCGCCGTTCCCGTTCCTCTGAGTAGCAGTCCCCGGTCCCCTCGCTTCCCGTTCCCCTCGCTTCCCGTTCCCCTCGCTATCCCCGCTCCTCTCGCAGTCCCCGCTCCCTTGCAGTTACCGCTCCTCTCGCAGTTTCCGCTCCTCTCGCAGTTTTCCGCTCCTCTCGCAGTTACCGCCCCTTTCGCAGTTTCCGCTTTTCTCGCAGTTCCCGCTCTTTTCGCAGTTCCCGCCGTTTTGGGAATTCCCACTCTCACGAAGAGGATCGGAGTGGCCCGATGCGCCGCGCGATGACGAAGATGCCGAGTGCGACGATGCCGATCGGGACCACGACCCCCAGCGAGGCGATGACCCCGGCGGAGAGGGCGACGAAATTGCGCCAGGCCTGAATGAACGCCTCGCGAATCGGATGCTCGCCGGGGCGGGTGGCGACGAGCGGGGGCGGCTCGTGCACGTTCACGGTGAGCGTACTCACCGATGCGCGGGTGCGGAGGTACCGCAGGCGTCCCTCGTAGCGCTCGATCTCCTCGCGCACGCGCGCGAGCTCCCGCTCCACCTGCAGGACGTCGTTCAGCTTCCCGGTGCGCGTCGCCAGGAGCCGCACCAACCGCTGCTCCAGCCGGCGGGCGTTGTCCATGCGGGCCTGTACGTCCACGAACTCCTCGCCCACATCCTCGACCGAGACGTTGACCGACTCGAGCTTGCCTATCGGCGCCAGACCGTTCACCGCGTCGTCGAAGTGCGCGCTGGGTATGCGCAGCTCGATCGACGCCGAGCGCACCTGATCGTGGCCGCCGCGCATCGCGGTGTTCGCCACCACGGCGCCCGTGCGGCGGGCCATGTCGCGCACGCGCGCGATCCCGGTCTCGAGCGAATCCACCTGCAGCGAGGCCTGGCCGGTGCGCACCAGCATCGCGCCGGGGAGCACGTCAGGAATCTGGACGGCCGATGGAGCGCCGGTCTGCTGCTCGGCGCCCCCTGCATTCGACGCGGACGCCCCCGCTGAACCGATCCCCCGGCGTGCAGATGGCTGCAACCCCGGCGCGGCCGCCGTCTCGGTGGTCATCATGATGCCGGCGTGGTCGCTCGCCGGGGGCTGCTGCGTTACGATTGCTTCCGTGAGGACAGTGTCCTTCGGCTTCTCCTTCGAGCAGCCAGCCACGAAGAGGATCGCCAGCATGCCGCCGGTGACACCGGCGGAGACGAAGTAACCGCGCGAACGACACGCGTGTGAGCGCATGGTCTCGCCCTCGCTCGAGATGGGCGTCTCCGGGACCGACAGGGAGACGCCGTCGCATTCCGGCTCTCGGCCCCAGAAGGAGACGTCGGGGCAGCTCGCGGTTGCACAGCGTTCCGAGAAGGGCGGAGACTGCGAGAGAGGCGGGGACTTCGAAAAGAGCGGAGCCTGCGAAAAGAGCGGAACCTGCGAATGGAGCGGAACCTGCGAAAGGGGCGGAGCCTTCGAAAAGAGCGCGAACTACGAGAAGGCCGGGAACTGCGAAAGGGGCGGTAACTGCGCGAAGATCGGCACTGCCGGGCGACCTGCCCGTGACGGCCAACTGGCCGATCCGCTGTCAGTCGGTTACGCTCTCTGTTAGGGCACGTCCGGCCGTCCTGTAGCGCCGCTCTTTTCGCAGTTCCGCTCCATTCGCAGTTCCCGCTCCTTTCGCAGTTCCCGCTCCTTTCGCAGCTCCCACTCTTCTCGGAACACCGCTCTTCTCGGAACACCGCTCTTCTCGCAAGGCGCGCACGCGCCTTGCCCCCTCGGCACCTGGCGAGCTTTTAGCTTGCGTCAGGAGGTGCTCCATGCAGACGACGTTCGGATGCTCACTGCTGAACCGGCTCGGGAAGCCAGCTGCTCGGCTCGCACCGGCGATGCTGCTCGTCGCGGTCGTCCACACCCCGGCCGCGCGCGCGCAGTCGCCGGGCTCCATCCTCGGTACGGTGAAGGACTCCGGCGGCAAAGGCATCCCGGGGGTGGAGGTGACCGTGGCCGCCGCGCGCGCCGTGGTTCGCTCCGACACGTTGGGCCACTTCCGCGTGGCGAACGTCCCGGCGGGCGCGGTGGATGTTCGCTTTCGCCGCTTCGGCTTCGAGCCGAAGACCGCGCACACCGACGTGACGGCGGGGAAGGAGGACGAGATGCTGGTCTCCCTGGACGAGATCGCCCTGGAGCTGCCGGGCGTGACCGTGGAGGAGGAAACGCGGCGGAGGCAGCTGATGCACGACTTCCTCGACCGGAAGTCGCGCGGCTTCGGCCAGTTCATCACGCGCGAGGAGATCGAGCAGCGCCACCCGGTGGTGCTGAGCGACATGATGCGCATGATCCCGGGCGCGCGGCTCATCCCGAATGCGGTCGGCAACACCTCCACGCTGCGGTTCGCCCGTGCGACGCTGCCCGGCCGCGACTGTCCGCCGCAGTACTGGGTGGACGGCGTGAAGGCGTGGATGCTCAACATCGACGACATCGAGCCGAGTGATGTGGAGGGCATCGAGATCTACCAGGGTCCCTCGGGCCTGCCGCCGCAGTACAACACTCGCGACGGTACGACCATCTGTGGTACGGTGCTGATCTGGACGCGGATACCGGGCTAGCCGCACGCGTTGTCCGCGCGAGCTCAACGGCGCATCCTGCACGGCGCATCCCTGGCGGGCGGTGCGCCGTTTCGCATCTCTCCGCCCCACGCTCCGGCCCCCCGCCGCGGCACGGGTGATGGGTTCGCTCACCCCGGGTAAGTATGCAGACTTCGTCATCCTCGACCGCGACATCATGACAGTCTCGTCCGCTGCCATCCTCGGCACACGGGTGCTCGCGACGTATATTGGGGGGAAGGCAGTGTACGAGAACGAGAACGCGAAGCAGCAGACCGACAACGGCAGCCGGCAGTAGCCCACGATGATCCCCTTCGCCAGCCTCGACTCTTCATCGGATCACGTCTCCAGCCGCTACGACTGGCTGACGCCGGAGCGGCTGGGGCAGGTGCGAGGGATCCTGCTGGGGATCACGCTGTTCGTTGGTCTGGCGGTGTGGGTGTTCCACTCGCTCGGGCCCGCCACCGAGCGCGCGCCCGAGTTCGTTTCCAAGCTTCGCGGCGTCGGAGTTCTCACGTGGATCTACGCGCTGGTCCAGATGCTGGACATGCGCTTCTATCACAGCCGGTTCGCCCGGCGCCGCAACGCCCAGCTGCGCCTGCCCCAGAGCCTGATCGGCTGGCTGTTCGGGCAGATGCTGGCGTCGTTTGGCATTCTCTACTACGGCCTCACCCAGGACCTGCGGTGGTTCATCGCGGGGCTCGCCATCCTGGTGCTGAGCTTCTGGGCATTTCCGGTGCAGGGGCGCGATGATTCCACGCCCCCTCCCCGTGCGTAACGAGCGCTGCTAGGATATCGTCCTCCCGTACCGGCCAAGCATCCGTTAGGGGCCGGGCTGTCCCACCCTGGCAGAACTCCGCATGCTCAGCCCGTCGTCAGTCACCTTCCTCAAGCGTCTGCTCGATACACCGGGGCCATCCGGCTTCGAGGGTGCCGCGGGGCGGCTCTGGCGTGAGGAAGCCGCCAGCTTCGCCCAGAACGTTCGCACGGACGTCGCTGGCAACTGCATGGCGGAGGTGAATCCCGACGGCGCGCCGACGATCATGCTCGACGGCCATCTGGACGAGATCGGCGTGATCGTGCAGTACATCGACGACGAGGGCTACGCGTACATCGCGCCGATCGGCGGCTGGGACGTGCAGGTGCTGGTGGGCCAGCGCATCCGGTTCCTCAGCCGCGACGGCGAGGTGATCGGCGTCATCGGGAAGAAGCCGATCCATCTCATGAAGAACAGCGACCGGGAGCAGGCCTCCAAGCTCACCGACCTTTGGGTGGACATCGGCGCTGCGACGCGCGCCGAAGCCGAGTCGCGGCTCGGTGTCGGCGACGCCGGCGTGATCGACTCCCGCTCGGTGGACTTTCCCAACGGGCGGCTGGTCTCCCGCTCCGTCGACAACCGGATCGGCGCGTTCACCGTGCTCGAGGCGCTGCGCCGGTACGCGAAGAAGCCGGGCCGCGCGCGCGTGGTGGCGGCGGCCACCACGCAGGAGGAGATCGCCTGGCACGGCGGCGGCGCCCTGATCTGCGCGCAGTGCATCAACCCGCAGATGGCGATCGTCGTGGACGTCACCTTCGCCACCGATCATCCCGGCATCGAGAAGAAGGAGGTGGGCGAGCACAAGATGGGGAGCGGTCCGGTGGTGAGCCGCGGCGCTGTGATCTCGCCCGTCGTGTACGGGCTGCTGCGCGACGCGGCGGAAAAGCACGGCATCCCCTTCACCGTGCATGCGGTGGGGCGCGACACCTCCACCAACGCCGACGCCATCCACATCGCCCGGCAGGGCGTCGCCACCGCGCTGGTGTCGATCCCCAACCGTTACATGCACTCGCCCAACGAGATGGTGAGCCTGGAGGATGTGGATCGCGTGGCGACGCTGCTCGCGGAGACGTGCGCGTCCGTCCGCCCCGACACGGATTTCACGGCGCGCTGAGCGCGCGCCTCAATCGGCAGATTCGGCGGCGGCCGGGTCGATCCCCAGGACGCGGTTGGCGTGTGCGAGGGCGGCGGCGGCGGCCGTGCGCACCTCGTTATCCCTGTCCTCGGCCAGGGTGCCGAGCGCCGCGAGGGCAGCGGGTGTGCGTGCCTCCCCAAGTGCCTGCACCGCCGCGATGCGCAACTCAGCACTCTTGCGCTGCAGCAGTCCGCGCGCGGGCTCGGCGGCGCGGATGAGCCGGTCCACCGCCTCGGCAGTCGCCACCTTGCCCAGTGCGGCGAGCAGCGCGAACTGTACGTCAGGGTGCGACTCGTCGTCCAGCGCGATGCGCAGCGTGGTGGAGCTGCGCTCGGTCTTCCGGCCGCCCAGGGCATGTGCCGCGTCCACGCGCGTCTCCGGCGAGTTGTCCTTCATCAGCTCCTCCACCGCGCGCATCCCGCGCGGGGAGCCGAGACTCACCAGGGCGTTTGCCGCGGACCGGCGCACCCGATGGTCGTCGTGGCGCAGCAGGACGAGCACCTGCGGCTCCGACTCCAGCACCTTCATCTCGCCGAGCAGATCCACGGCGTTGCGCACCACGAACCACCGGGCGTCGCCGAGCATATGGATGAGGGTCGAGACGCCCGTCTGCAGGCGGGGAAGCACGTCGAGGTACACGCGCCGGTCTGTGGCCAGCGACTCCTGCGCCAGCAGTTCGATGACCGCGTCGGCGCCGTCCTCCCCCGCGCGCGCCAGCACCGCCTCGTACGCTGGGGCGCGGTCGCGTTTGCGCGGCAGCAGCTGTGCGACGGCTCGCAGCAGCGGCGGACGAAAGAGCCGCCGAAGGGCCGCGGTGAACAGGGGACGCAGGCGCTCGTGACGGGGCGAGCCCTCGCGCTCGGTGAGCCCGGCGCACACCTCGGCCAGGACGTGGGTGCGCCCGTCGCTTGCCGCCTCTTCGGCCAGGGTCAGGAGGTCGTCCACGATGCGACCGGCGGTCGCGGGGGCCGGGTCGTCGTCCAGGCGCGCGAAAAGCGACTCGTCCGAGTCGGTGGGAGACTGGCGGGCGCGGAAGTGCTGCCACATGCCGCGCTCGTCCACGATGTCGAAGGATGGCGCCGCAAGCGGCGGCGCCGCCGCGTCGGCGGCCGAACCGCCCGCACCCCCGGGCACCATCTGCGGATCGATATCGCTCGGGGCCGACGGCGGTTCGCTCAGGATCGAGAACCTGATCGACGGCACGTTGGCCGAGGTGAGCCGTGCGCGCACGCCCGCTCCACCATCGCCGGCCGTGCCCACCATCGCGAGCAACCGCGCCGCCGTCAGCAGGTCCGCTGCGGGCGCCTGGCTCGCGAAGTGAACGGTGCGCACCCCGTGCATCTCCAGCTGGGTGGAGAGATCTGCCGCCGCCGCGAGCGCATCGGGAAGCCCCACCCCGTTCGCGAATAGTCGGACGCCGCGGCGCGTGAGCGCGACCGGTCCCACATCCGCCAGGTCGCGCATCGACCGGAGCGCCTCCTTCTGCTCTTCGACGTTCTGCGGCTCATACACCAGCAGCCATACGAGTCGCGCGAACTGGCAGGCGAAGACGTTGACGGGAGGCGGGTTCACGCGTGCGGATCGGGGGAGATGCAGCGCGCCGGTGCGACGGGAGGGAACGATCCAGCCCCCGTGCGGCAGCGCGGACGTTCAGAGGACGGCGCGCTGCGCCCCTGCGTCACCGGAATGGCCCGGTCGGAACTGGAGGATGGTCCGCGCTCTCCGGGCCCGGTTGGAACGGAATGTTCTGGCCGTGGTCGGAATGCGGGTTGGCCGCACTGTCCTTACTGCAGCGGAGTACCCGTCAGGCCGCTTCGGTCCTAACATTCGGCCATATGTTCGTTCACCGGCCGTCGATATCCACAGCCCTCCGGACAGTTTGCCTTGCCGCGGCGCGCGCGGCGCTCGGCTTTTCCGTCGCCGCGTTACCGGCCTGCCGGCCGGCGAGTGCGGGCCCGGACCCCACGGCGGCGTACCCCGACCCTGGCGCGCTGCGCCGGGACATCGCCTATCTCGCCAGCGATGCGCTGCAGGGGCGCGGCACCGGAACGCCGGGAAACGATTCCGCAGCCGCGTTCATCGCGCGCCGTTATGCGCAGCTCGGCCTGCAGCCGCTGGCGCCGGGGTACCTCCAGCCGTTCGTGGCGCATTCGCTCGCGACAGTGCACGCCGGCCAGCCGGCCGACCTGGCTACCCAGAACGTGGCGGCGCTGCTTCAGGGGCGCGACGCATCGCTGCGGGGGCAGTACGTGGTGGTTGGCGCCCACTTCGATCATCTGGGCCGCTCCACCGAGGGGGCGCTCGATCCGGATGCCAAGGACGCCATCCGACCCGGTGCCGACGACAACGCCTCCGGCACGGCCGCCGTGCTCGAGCTGGCGCGGCTGCTCGCGGCCTCACCGCCGCGCCGATCGGTGCTCTTCGTGAACTTCAGCGCAGAGGAGATGGGCCTGCTGGGATCGCAGTATTTCGTGGACCACGCCCCCGTTCCGCTGGACAGCATCGTGGCAATGGTGAACTTCGATATGGTAGGCCGGCTGCGCGACGACAAGCTGATCGTCTACGGCGTCGCCACCGCCTCCGAGCTTCCCGCACTGGTGGACAGCGCGAACGCGCGGAGCGGCCGGGACGGAGGTCCGTGGGACGAGGCACTCCGGATCACGGCGCTGGGCGACGGCTTCGGGCCATCGGACCAGAGCTCGTTCTACGCGCGCGACATTCCGGTGCTGCACTTCTTCACCGACCTGCACGACGACTATCACAAGGCGTCGGACGTGACGTCCAGGATCAACGCTGCGGGAGAGGCGCAGGTGGTGGATGTGGCGGAGCACGCCATCCGTGCGATTGCGGACCGGCCGGCGCGGCTCACCTTCGTAGGACGCGCCACGCCGCGCGTGCAGACCAGGCGCTGACGTAGCCGCATCCACAGTCATCACGCGATTGCTGCAGAGCGGAATGCCGCCGATTCCTCCGCCGCGAACGTCCGGATTCACCCGCACCACGGGGCTTCCGTTGTACTGGTGTGCGTACGGTGCGGCGGGCGCGCCCAGGCTGCTCATTCTGCACGGCGGGCCGGGTGCGGATCACGAGTACCTTCTGCCGCAGATGCTCCGGCTGGCTGGAAGCCCCGCGCGTCGCGACCTCCTCTTCTACGATCAGCGCGGCGCTGGACGCTCGCGATCCGATGACCGTGCGGCCGAGGGAGACCTCGGCTGGGAGGCGCACGTGCTGGATCTCGAGCGTGTTATTGCCGAGCTCGCGGCGGAGCCGCTGGTGCTCGTTGGGTATTCGTGGGGCGGGCTGCTCGCGCTTCTGTACATTCGGGAGGCGCTGGAGGGTCGCGTCGCTCCCTTGCCTGGCAAGCTGCTGCTGATCGACCCCGCGCCGGTGTCGCGGGTGTATCGGGCACAGTTCGAGGCGGAGTTCGCGCGGCGACAGAGCGGCCCCGAGGTGCAGGCAATGCGCGCGGAGCTGGCGGGCTCCGGGCTCCGCGAGCGCGACCCCGAGCAGTTCCGGCATCGCAGCTTCGAGCTCAGCGTCGCCGGCTACTTTGCCAATCCGCGTGCGGCGCACAATCTCACCCCCTTTCGCGTCACCGGGCGCGTGCAGCAGGCGGTGTGGGAGAGTCTCGGCGACTACGACCTGCTGGAGGATGAGCGGCTCTCGACTTTCGATCGGCCGGTGATGATCGTCCATGGACGAGACGATCCGATTCCGCTCGCCTCTACGGAGGCGTGCGCGCGTGCCCTGGGCGCACGGCTGGTCGTCCTTGATCGGTGCGGCCACGTCCCGTACGTGGAGCAGCCGGACGCCCTCTTCGCTTCCGTCGAGCGCTTCCTCGCTGCCGAGTAGCCGAACCGGAGCGTGCGTCAGATCGCCAACCAATGGCTTCCCTTCCCCCTCTCCACGACGACGTCGTTCAGCCGCACATCACCGCGATCGAGTATCAGGGGCGGCGGTACAACGTGTCCTGTCGTATCGCGTTCGACGGCATCGAGTACGTGGGCCGCCTGTGGTTCGCGGACGAGGCCTGGGACGACTCGGGAATCCCGGACCGCGGCGCGCTTCCGGGGCGCAACCGGGACGAGGTGGTCGCGCTCGCGCAGCGTCTCGACGTGCAGGAGCTCACGCTGCGCTATCGCCGGGCGCTGGCGGAGAAGCGCCGCTACATCGGCCTGCGCAAGGTGACGGACGAGGTACTCTCGAAGATCCGGTACCTCAATCAGGTGGCCATCTCCATGCGCGCCGGCCTGCTGGACGTCGACGGCGCGGCGCAGGAGATCGACCTCACGGAGAAGCAGCTCCACGAGCTGATCGACCGGCTGCGCAGCTACGCCGGCGTGGAGACCTGAGGGCGCGAACACGTCACCGGCGGGCGAGAATCTTGCCCGCCCCTCGGCCCAGCGATGTTTGCACGCTCGCCGCTCCACTTCTCGGGCTGCTACTCCCATGTCGTGGGCTGCTACCGAGGCACGCCCCGCGTCCTCGACTGGTACGCTTCACGTCGTGGGCTGTTAGGCCCCGCCCTCTGCCCCTGCCCCCATCCCCCAGTGGACTCCCGCACCGCCGCGCACACGCTCTCTCAGATCGCGGCGTATCTCGAACTACAGGGTGAGAACCGCTTCAAGTCGCGCGCGTACCAGCTGGCCGCGCGGGGACTGCGGAATCTTGGCGCCGACGATCTCGCGCCCCTGTATCGCAGTGGTGAGCTGGGGCAGGTGCCGGGGCTCGGGCCGGCGACGCTGGCGGTGATCGGCGATCTGATCGAGACCGGCGAGTCGCGCTACCTCGAGCAGCTGCGCCAGTCCACGCCCGAAGGGCTCCTCGCGCTGCTGCGCGTGCCAGGCCTCGGGCCCGAGAAGATCCACAAGATCCATCGGGAGCTCGGCGTCCAGACGGTGGAGGAGCTGGAGGAGGCGGCGCGCAGCGGGCGGCTGTCCGCGATTCCACGCTTCGGTCCCCGCACCGCTGAGAAGATCCTCGCGGGCATCGCGTTCATGCGCGAGAGCGAGACGCTGATGCTCTGGCATCATGCCGCCGCCGAGGCGGAGCGGCTGCTCGCGATGGTACGGCAGCACCCGGACATTGCGTCGGTGGTGATCGCGGGCGCCGTTCGGCGGCGCTGCGAGGTGGTGGGGGAGATCGACATCGTCGGGGCCTGCACGCCGGGTGCGGACCCCACGGGCGTGGCGGCCTCGTTCTCACGAGTGGGCGGCGTGCGCCGGGCGGACGGTGTGGGCACGCCGCACGTGCGGCTGCACTTCGTCGATGGCACCCGCTGCGCGCTGCACTGCGCCAGCGCCGAGCACGCGGGGCTGGCGCTCTGGCGCGCGACGGGGAGCGCCACCCACGAGGCGCTGGTGGTGGCTCGCCTGGCTGAACGGCGCATCGCGATCGTCGGGGACGAGTTGCGCGATGCCGCGGGGAAGGCGCTCCCCGCCGCCACGGAGCGCGAGGTGTATCGTGCCGCGCGGTTGGCGTTCGTGCCCGCCGAGCTGCGCGAGGGCACCGGCGAGGTGGACGCCGCCGCGCGTCGCACCCTGCCCACGCTGATCGAGGAGGGCGACATCCAGGGCGTGCTGCACTGTCACACGCACTATTCCGACGGCAAGGCCTCGGTGCTGGAGATGGCGGAGGGAGCCCGCGCCCGAGGCTGGCGCTATCTGGGAGTGTCCGACCACTCCGCCGCGGCGTTCTACGCCGGTGGCCTTTCGCGCGAGGAGGTGCTCGCGCAGCACGAGGAGATCGACGAGGTGAACGACGCGCTCGCGCCCTCCGGCTTTAAGGTGCTCAAGGGGATCGAGGCCGACATCCTGGCGGACGGCCGGCTGGATTATGACGAAACACTGCTGGACCGCTTCGACTATGTGATCGGCTCCATCCACTCGCGCTTCTCGATGAACGGCGCGGCGATGACGGCGCGGGTGCTGCGTGCGCTGGACGACCCGCATCTTACCGTGCTGGCGCACCCCACCGGCCGGCTGCTGCTCTCGCGCGAGCCGTACGCGCTGGACGTGGAATCGGTGCTGGCGCGGGCGGGGGAGGTGGGCGTGGCGGTGGAGCTCAACGCCGACCCACACCGCCTGGATCTCGACTGGCGGTACCTGCCGGACGCGAAGCGGCACGGCGTCTCCGTGGCCATCGGGCCGGACGCGCACTCGGTGTCCGGCCTCGACAATGTTCCCATCGGCGTCGGGCTCGCGCGCAAGGGGTGGCTGGAAGCGGGCGATGTGCTCAACGCGCAGAGCGCGGAGGCTGTCCTGGCATTCGCGCGAGCCCGGAAGGGTCGCTGATCGCGCGTGCGCGGCGTGCGCGGCGTGCCGCGCATCTTACATTTCGCCCATGCCCCGGAAGAGCAGTCCGCCGCGCCAGCCGCTGAGCCAACAGCGCCCGAAGACAACGGGCGCGAACCGCGCCGCGAAGATCGAGACGAACCCGCCCGCCAGCCCTGCGCGTACCGGCACGCGGCCCTCTGCGAACACGATCCCCGCCGCGTCGCGAAAGGAGAGGAGCAGGAGCGCGACCCGCCCGGCGAAGCGGCCGGCGCAGGAGCGTGCGCCGGAGATCTATTCACGATTGCAGCAGGCGTATCCCGACGCGCGCTGCGCGTTGGATTTCCAGAACCCCTATCAGCTGCTGGTGGCCACCATCCTCAGCGCGCAATGCACCGACAAGCGCGTGAACATGGTGACGCCCGCGCTGTTCGCGCGCTATCCCGACGCCGAATCGCTGGCGGCCGCCGACCCGGCGGAGCTGGAGGAGATGATCAGGAGCACGGGGTTCTTCCATAACAAAGCGAAGAGTCTCGTCGGGATGGCCACCGCGGTTGCCGAGCAGCACGGCGGGACGGTGCCGCAGGAGATTGATCAGCTGGTTCGGCTGCGCGGGGTGGGCCGGAAGACCGCCAACGTGATCCTGGGCAATGCGTACGGACGCAACGAAGGGGTGGTGGTGGACACGCACGTCGCGCGCGTATCCCAGCGTCTGGCGCTCACCCGGAACGACGATCCGGTGAAGATCGAGCAGGATCTCATGAAGCTCTTTCCGCGGGAGCAGTGGACCATGCTGGCCCACCTGCTCATCGAGCACGGGCGCCAGATCTGCGAGGCGCGGCAACCCAAGTGCGCGCAATGCGTTGTGAACGATCTCTGCCCCTCGTCGCGCGTCTGAAGGGGGACCTTCGCGGGTGGTGAATCGTCGGTAAGCGTACGCATCGGGCCGCTTCGCCGTGAGCGAGGCCCGTTCCACGCCAGCCCACGACTCCCGTGCCCTGCTCCCTTCGCACACTTCTGGCCCTCGCCGCGCTGGGCGCGTCGGCGCTGGCCTGCTCGCATTCCGGGCCCGAGCTCAACCCGGAGCGCGTGGTCAACGCGCGCGTCGCGCCCTCATCGAGCGTTGCCTATGGCGATTGCGCCACCGCGCGCCGTCTCGCGGCCGCGCAGCCCGATCTCCAGGTGGACCGCATTCCCGCGCCGGTGAAGATGAGCCCCCGCCCGCTGCGCGGCGTGCCGGCCGCCGCACTCCGCAGCGATGGCAGCGCGGAGGTGAAGGCCGACGTCATCGTGGACACCCTCGGACGCGCGGACATGCGCACCTTCAAGGTGGTGTCCGCCTCGCATCCATGGTTGGCGTCGAACGTGAGGAGTGTCATCGGCAAGTGGCGCTTCACCCCCGCCCTTCTCGCTGGCTGCAAGGTGCCGCGCGTGTACCATTTCATGGCGATAAAGCATTAGAGCGGGAGTGCGAAAGAGCGGGGACTGCGAAAACGACGGGAACTGCGAATAGAGCGGGAACTGCGAAAAGAGCGGGAACTGCGAAAAGAGCGGGCACCGCGTAAACGGTGAAAGCCACCCGGAACTGCAACTGCGGGAAAAAGGAATGCGCCGGGCGGCTCCGCCGCCCTGCGCGCACCGATTCCGTCCCGTCGTTCTCGCAATCCCCGCTCCTCTCGCACTTCCCGCCTTTTTCGCAGTTCCCCGCTCCATTCGCAGTTCCCCGCTCCATTCGCAGTTCCCGCTCTTTTCGCAGTCCCGCTCTATTCGGAGTTCCCGCTCTATCGATTAGCTTTCCAAGCATGAAAGCCACCTTCGAGACCAATCGCGGTACCCTGGTCGCCGACCTATACGACAGGGACGCGCCCAAGACCGTGGAGAACTTCGAAAAGCTCGCCAACAGCGGCTTCTACGACGGCGTGAAGTTCCATCGGGTGATTCCGGGGTTCGTGGTGCAGGGAGGCGACCCGCTGTCGCGCGACCTGCCAGCGGGGGATCCCAAGATCGGCACCGGCGGGCCCGGGTATAAGATCAAGTGCGAGACGGCGGCCAACCCGCAGACGCACGAGCTGGGCGCGCTGTCGATGGCGCATGCCGGGAAGGACACCGGGGGGAGCCAGTTCTTCATCGTGCTGGACGAGAGCAACTGCCGGCACCTGAATGGCGTGCACACCGTCTTCGGCAAGGTGACGCAGGGGCTCGACGTGCTGAAGAAGATCCAGAAGAACGACGTGATGAACAGCGTGCGCGTCGCCTGACGCGGCGGTGCGCGCACATCCACGAGATCCATGGCCGAGATTCATACCGAGCACGCGCACGTCGCCCACCGCCGCAGCGACATGGTTGCCGCCATCGCCGGCTTTCTCATCGGAGCGGTGTTGCTCCTCATCATTCTGGGCGGCATCGTGGAGCTGACGAATCACCACTACGCACGCGAGAAGCCCGCGGCGGCTCAGGGCTGAGCAGGGGCGGCGGGGGATGCGCGGCGCGCCGGGCGTGGCCGGCCGCGCCTCGCGCCACTCGGGCGGTCTGGCTCTTCGCGTGAGATAGGCCGCTGCCGGAGTCAGCGCCGCAGAATGTGGCGCAGGAAGCGTGAGGGATCCTCGAGGAACTCGCGTGTCAGCACCACGTGATCCAACTCCTCGAATGGCACCGCTTCCGCCGGCCCCCGGTCGCAGCTGTAGATGCGCGCGCCAGGAAAGGCGAGCAGCATTGGCGAGTGCGTGGCGATCACGAACTGGGCATCCTGCGCCACCATATCCCCGAGCATGGCCAGGAGCCCCAGCTGGCTCTGCGGCGAGAGCGGCGCCTCGGGTTCGTCCAGCAGGTACAATCCGCCGGGCACGAAGCGCGACTGGAAGAGCTTCAGGAAGCTCTGGCCATGCGAGTTGGCGTCGAGGTTCACCCCGTAGCGGCGCTCCATGTCCGCGAGCGAGCTGGTGATCGGCCCCCTGGCCAGCCCTCTGGCCCACGCCGACCGGTCGCGATACTCGTCGTCAATCTCCGCGGAACGCTGCAGCAGCTCGGCGCGCATCTGCGCCAGTGCCCTGGTGAAGCCGAAGAAGTCCTCGGCGCGGAGGAAGAAGCCGCGGTGGGTGCGATGCGACCAGACGAGCTTGAGCGTCTGCGCCAGCTCGCGCTGGGCGTGGAGTGTCTCGTCGGAGTCCACGCCGAGGCTGCCCACCGTCGGCAACCCTGCCGCGGCAGCCACGGCCTCGAGAATCGTGGATTTCCCGGAGCCGTTTTCCCCCACCAGAAAGGTGATCGGCACGTCGACGGCCATTTCCGTGAGCGTGCGCACCACGGGCACGCTGAAGGGGAAGCGCGCCCCGTGTCCCTCGGGAGGCGGCTTTCTGGTGATGGCGCGAAGGTGAATCATCATTCAGGGCGGAAGCGACGGGCGAACGGCGATGGAAGCAGTGCGAGCAGCGAAAGCGACACCGGGCGAGCACGCGGCGTCGTCAGTATAGCGCGCCGCGGACGCACGCGCCCCGGCCAGCGGCTTCTATATTGAGATCCATGACGACGACGGCCCTGCCCCTCCCCTCCCGCGCCGACGCCCTGGCGCTCATGCAGGAATACACGGCCAGCGATTCGCTGCGGAAGCACATGCTCGCCGTGGAAGCGGCCATGCGCGCCTACGCGGAGAAGTTCGCCGAGGATCCTGAGCGCTGGGGGCTGGCGGGGCTGATGCACGACTTTGACTACGAGCGCTGGCCTAACGCCGCGCACTCCGCCACGGAGGAGCATCCGTCCGAGGGCGTGCGTCTGCTGCGCGCACGCGGCTGGCCGGAGGACGTGCTGCAGGCGATTCTGGGCCACGCCACCTACACCGGCATCGCGCGCGAGTCGCGCATGGCCCAGACCCTCTTCGCGGTGGACGAGCTCACGGGTCTCGTGACCGCGACGGCGCTGGTGAAGCCGTCGAGAAGCCTGCAGGAGGTGGATGCGCGCTCGGTGCGCAAGAAAATGAAGGATCGGGGATTCGCGCGCGGCGTGAATCGCGAGGACGTGGTGCTGGGCGCGCAGGAGCTCGGGGTGGAGCTGGACGCGCACATCCAGTTCGTGATCGACGCCATGCGCCGCGAGGCGAACGCGCTGGGGCTGGCGTGAGTCGTGGGGCGGAGGGCGTGGGACGTGGGGCGTGGAGTCCGAATTCTCCACGCCCCGTGCCCTGTGTCCCGTGCCCCGCACCCTCCGCCCGCCGCCCCAACGTTTCCCCCGGCCCGTCCGTTATCAGATCGGATATCGGTGGACCCGTCTCGAGACCGGATGACCGCTGCGACCGCTCTAGCATCATCCTTTGCCATGCCGCCGGCTGACGGCGGCCAGCGGAGGAACGTGGACGAGCGTGCGCTGGTGATTGCGGCCCAGCAGGGGAGCGGCGAGGCCTTCGCCGCGCTCGTGCGGCTGCACCAGCGGCGCGCGTACTCGGTGTGCCGCGCCATCGTGCTCACACACGAGGACGCGGAGGACGCGGTGCAGGAGGGATTTCTGCACGCCTTCCGTGCACTCGACCGGTTCCGGCCGGACCAGCCGTTCGGCGCATGGCTCAATCGCATCATGGCCAACGCGTCGCTCGACCTGGTGCGCCGGCGCAAGGTGCGCGATGCGGACGATCTGCCGGAGTCCGTGCCACTGCCCTTCCGCGATCCGGGTGAGGCGGACGAGTTGCGGCGACGGCTGATCCAGGGGCTGACGACGCTCACGGATCGCCAGCGGTCGGTGATCGTCCTTCACGACGTGGAGGGCTTCACCCACGGGGAGATTGGCGGGATGCTCGGGATTCCCGAGGGAACGGCACGTTCGGACCTGCATCATGCACGCGCGGCGTTGCGCCGCATCCTGAAGGATGTACGGAGTGACCTATGACGGATCTCAGGCTGCACACCGACGGTGGTGACGACGAGGTCGCGCGCGAGCTGCGGGAGCTGTACGCCCCCCCGCAGGGCGAGAGCTACTGGAGCGAGCTCGAGGCGCGCATCATGGCCCGCGTGGCGGAGGTGGACCTCGGTTGGTGGGGCGAGCTGGAACGCTGGGCGCGTCCGGCGCTGATCGCGGCGGCCCTGCTCATCCTTGCCGCCGGGGTCGCGATGTTCCGCGCACGCCAGACCGAGACGGAAGTGGCGTACGAGAGCATCCTCGCTCCCGGGCCCGCGCCGATCGAGACCTCGATCCGCCCGACGCTCGAGGGAGATCGGGAAGCCACCCTTCGCTACGTGTTCGGACACTAATGGGAGATCGATCGATGCAGCGCTCCAAGCAGCAGGCGCTCATGTTCCTGCTCGGGGCTGTCCTCGTAGGCGGCGTGCTCGGCTTCTCGGCTGAGCGGGTGCTCGGCCGCGCCGCCCGCGACCGGTCATGGGCGCCGCGCGAAGCGATGTACGACGACGTGGGGCTCTCCGCCGCGCAGCGGACCTCCATGGACTCGGTGCTGGATGCGAGCAATGCGCAGCGGGAGGCGCTGATCAAGTCCATCCGGCCGCAGCTCGACTCCCTGCGGATCCGGACGCGGACGCAGATGTATCACATCTTCACCCCGCAACAGCGCGCCCGCTTCGAGGCCAGGGTCAGGGAGGACTCGGTGCGACGGGCGGCGAACCATAGGGCAAGGGAGCAGAAGAAGAGATGAACAGATTGGTTGCCAGCCTCCTCGCCATCCCCTGCCTCGCGCAGGGGATTCGCGCGCAGAGCCCCTCCGCGACCGCGCCGGGCGATACGGCGCTCCATCCGATCACCCTGCAGGAAGCGGTGAAGCTGGCCCAGCGGAATGCGCCGGCGGCCGTGCAGGCGCGCGGTCAGATCACGACGGCGGAATCTTCGGTGCGCTCCGCGTACGGTGCGTTTCTGCCGAGCCTGAACGCCTCCATGGGACAGTCGAAGCAGGGCGGCCAGCGGTTCGGCCAGAATGGAACACTGGTCACGTACCAGGCCCAGCCCTGGTCCTACTCCACGGGCCTGAACGCCAACCTGCAGCTCTTCGACGGCGGGAAGCGCTTCTCCGATCTCAGGGCGCGGCGGGCTGACGTATCGTCGGCGGAGGCCAACGAGACCGCGCAGCAGTTCAATCTCGCGCTACAGGTGAAGACACAGTACGCCAACATTCTCGCGGCGCGCGAGTCCGAGGCGGCTGCGCGCGCGCAGTACGAGCAGGCGGAACAGCAGCTCAAGGCGGCGTCGGCCCGCGTGGCCGCGGGCGCCGCGACGCTGTCCGATTCGCTCCGGTCGGTGATTCAGGTGGGCAACGCGCGTCTGGCGCTGATCACCGCGCAGAACAATCTCCGCGTCGCGAGCGCGTCGCTCACGCGGCTGGTGGGCACGCCATACCTCGTCACCGCGGATCCGGCCGACACGGTGGATCATCCGCTCGCGCCGGTGGACAGCGCCGAGCTGGCGGCGCTCGCGCTGCACGGTCCGGCCGTGGAGCAGGCGCAGGCGCAGGCGAACTCCGCGAGTGCCGCCGTGGCATCGGCGCGCACCAGCTATCTCCCCACCATTAACATGTCCTACAGCTACAACGGCAACGGGTTCGACAAGTACTATGGGCTCGGCCCGGGGCAGCTGGCGTACGGGACCAGTCTGGGGTTCAGCCTGCGCTTTCCCATCTTCGACAACTTCTCGCGCGAGGACAACATCACCCGCGCCCGCGTGTCGGAGGATGTCGCCAAAGCGCAGCTGCGCGACGCACGCCTCGCGGCGCAGCAGAACATCATCCAGCAGCTCGGCGCGCTGAACACGGCGCAGGAGCAGATTCGCATTCAGGAAGCCTCGGTGGCGGCCGCGGAGGAGGATCTTCGCGTGCAGCAGCAGCGCTACGCGCTCGGCGCGTCGACGCTGCTCGATCTGCTGACGTCGCAGTCTACACTCGACCAGGCGCGCGCGGGGCTCATTCAGGCGCGCCAGAACTATCGCATCGCACGCGCGCAGATCGAGGCGATCATCGGACGCGATCTGCAATGAGCGCGGGTCCCAGCGTTTCCTCCCGCTGGTGCGTACTACTAGCGAGTCCATCCGGAGAACTTTCGTGAAGCGATCCATCGGGCTGGTGCTCCTCCTCGCGGCCGGCATCTTCGGGTGCAATCGCGGCAAGGACAGGGCGCCCGCCGTACAGACCGCGGCGGTGACGCGCCGTACCATCGTCATCGATGCCGAGGCCACCGGCGCGGTGGAGCCGATCAACGTCGTGGAGGTGAAGTCCAAGGCATCGGGGCTCATCACGAAGATGCCGGTGGAGACGGGGACCTACGTGAAGCCCGGCGACCTGCTGGTGCAGATCGATACGCGCGACGTCCAGAATCAGTACAATCAATCCGACGCGGACCTCAAGGCGGCGCAGGCCAGGCTGTCGGTCTCCGAGGCGCAGAAGAAGCGCAACGACGAGCTCTTCAAGGCGCGCGTCATCACGTCCCAGGAGCACGAGACCTCCGCGCTCGACTTCGAGAACGCGAAGGCCGCCGTGGTGCGCGCCGAGGCCAATCTCGACATCGCGAAGCAGCGGCTGGAGGATGCGACGGTCACCGCGCCGGTGGCCGGCACCATCCTGCAGAAGTCGGTGTCGCTCGGCCAGGTGATCACCTCCGCGACGAGCGCCTTCGGCGGGGGCACCACGCTCGTGCAGATGGCGGATCTCAGCCGCGTGCGCGTGCGCGCGCTGTTCAACGAGACCGACATCGGCCAGGTGCGTCCGGGCCAGCAGTCCACGGTGACAGTGGACGCCTATCCGGACCGCCGCTTCCAGGGCGTGGTGGAGAAGATCGAGCCGCAGGCCGTGATCCAGCAGAACGTGACGATGTTTCCGGTGCTCGTCACGCTGGACAACCGCGAGGGGCTGCTCAAGCCCGGCATGAACGGCGAGGTCTCCGTTCTGGTGGATCAGCTGAGCGACGTCCTCGCGATTCCTAACGATGCGATCAAGAACGTGCGCGAGGCGGCCGCCACCGCGGTGATGCTCGGGCTGAACGTGGACTCGGTGCGTGCCGAAGTGCAGGCGCAGTTCGGCAGCATGGGCGGCATGCGTGGGAGCGGCGGGGGCGGGGGAATGCGCGGCAACCGCGGCGGGCGCACCGGCGCGCGCGGCGAGGCCGGGGGTGCCGCGGGGGCGGCGCGCACCGTGTCCGCCTCCC
>DATEPM010000068.1:0-3076 GCA_035273185.1 Gemmatimonadaceae bacterium | reverse complement strand
GGGGCGAGCACCAGCTTCTCCCCCAGCGTCGCCTCGTCCTCGTCCACGCCGAAGCCCGGGCCGTCCGACGCGATCTCGAAGAGGATGCCGTTAGGCTCGCGGAAGTACAGGCTGCGGAACCAGTAGCGGTCCACGAGGCCGCGGTTGGGGATGCGCAGCGCCGTGAGGCGCTCCACCCAGGCGTCGTGCTCCTCGAAGGTAGGCGTGCGGAACGCCACGTGATGCACGCCGCCCGCCCCCTGATGCGCCGCCGCCAGGTCTGGCTGCACCGCGACGTGCAGCTCGGCGGCCGCGCCTCCAGGGCCCATCTCGTACACGTGCACCGCATGCCGCGGGTGCTCGGGATGCGCGTACTCGCGCACGGGGCGCATCTGCAGCGCCTTCTGCAGGATGCCGTCCGTGGGGCCGAGCGAGGGCACGCTCAGCATGATGGGCCCCAGCCCGCGCACCTGGTGCTCCGCAGGCACGGGGCTGCGATCCCACGGGTGCGCCTCACCCGCGCCGCCGTCGTCCACGAGTGTCAGGCGCTGCCCCTCGAAGTCCTCCAGGTCCAGCGTAAGGCGGCCATCCCGCTCGGCGATCTCGCCGGCCGTTGCGCCGCGCTCGCGCAGCTGGGCGGCCCACCACTCCAGCGTCTCGCGGCCCGCCACGCGCAAGTGCGTGCGCACGATGGAGCGCGTGCCGCGCCGCTCGTGCGGCACCGGCCAGTCGAAGAAGGTGAGGTCCGTGCCCGGAGTGCCCTTCGCGTCGGCGTAGAACAGATGGTATGCGCTGACGTCGTCCTGGTTCACCGACCGCTTCACCAGACGCATGCCGAGCGTCTGGGTGTAGAAGCGATGGTTCTGGCGAATGCTCGCCGAGATGGCGGTGAGGTGGTGAATGCCGAGGAGATTCATGTTATGAGAACCGCAATACGGTTACGAAGGTAAGATGGCGCACGCCAAGGCGAGATCACTCGGAGCCGCCAGCCAGGGGACCCGCCGGCGTCCCGACCGGGATGCCGAACAGCCGCGGCTCGAGCGCCGCCTCGATCTCGGCGCGGCGCGGCTCCAGGAAGGGGGGAAGCGACAGCCGCTCGGCGTCGAGCGGACCATCCACGCTGAAGCCCGGGCCGTCGGTGGCGAGCTCGAACAGCACGTGATTCGGTTCGCGCACGTACAACGACGTGAAGTAGTGCCGGTCCACGATGCCGCTGTTGCGGTAGCCCAGGCGGTCGAGCCGCTCCGCCCAGCCGGCGATCGGCTGGCCCTCCGGGATGCGCAGCGCCACGTGGTGCACGCCGCCCGCCCCGTACATCGCGCGCGGCAGGTCCGTGCGGACCACCACGTGTACCTCCGCGTGGGCGCCACCCTCCCCGATGGCGTACACGTGCACCTCGTGCGGCACGTGCTCGTCGAGCACGTATACATGGTGCGGCCGCAGCCCCAGCCCGTCGGTCAGAAAGCGGTGCGTGGGCTCCAGCACCGGGACGGTGATGGTCGTGTAGCCGAGTCCACGAATCTGGTGCTCGGCGGGCACGGGGCTCTCCGCCCAGGGAAACGCCGGGCCGGTGCCGCCGTCGTCCACGAGCGAGAGCCGCGTGCTCTCGGGATCGTCGAAGTCGAGCGCCAGCCGGCCGTCGCGCTCGAACGCATCGCCGTGCGCAAGGCCGTACTCGTCTAGGCGCTGTGCCCAATACTCCAGCGCGCCCGCGCCGTCCACGCGAAGGGTGGTGAGCGAGATGCTGTTGTTGCCGCGACGCTCGGGCGCGGCGTGCGTGATGCCGAACATCGTCATGTCCGACCCCGGGCTCCCCGCGCCATCCCCGAAGAACAGGTGGTACATGCGCGGGTCGTCCTGATTGACGGTCGTGATCACGGGCCGCATGCCGAGCACGCGGGTGTAGAAATCGCGCGTCCGCTCGATGTGCGCGGTGAGCGCACTCACGTGATGGACGCCGGTGAGCTGCAGGGTGTCGGGCATACTGCCTCCTCTCCGAGGAAGCTTAGCCGAGCCGTCCAGAGGCCTGGACTGGACGCCCTTGGGCTGGCCCCGATCTCGACCAGATGCTTCGGGCTGGCCCCAATGCCGGTGCGCCAGACTGGCCCCAACGACGAAGGGGTGACGCATGAGGCGGATGCCAGCAGATGCTGCGGATCGCTCCCGGTGGCGAGAGCACGCCGAGCGCAACGCGCCGGGAGGAATGCTGTGGGAACGGCCTCGGGTAACTCCTACTCGCCAGGAGAGGCGTGCACGCCAGCACTGCTCGGCCGGTGTGCTGTTGTCAAAGTTCATTCACGGCTCATGGCGAGAGGACCCGTCCCGCCACGTGGAGCGATCCGCAGGATCCGGGTAGTTCATCCGCCGCATCCGTATAACCCTTCGTCATTGATGCCAGCCAGGCGCAATGTCATTGTGGCCAGGCAAGCCACTACAAGACGGGAGCCGAGCACCGCAGCCGTACCGCACGACTGACCATCCGATCTGTCGCCCAGACTTACTGAAGCGCCAGCACTCCCCCGGGCCGTCCGCGCGCCACGGCGATGGCCTCGGCGAGGATCGCCAGCGCGATCTCGCTCGTGCTGCGCGCGCCGATGTCCAGCCCGATGGGCAGGTGGATGCGCGCCAGCTCGTCAGGCGTGAGCTCCTCCGCGAGCTGCTCGCGAAGCGCGGTGCCGCGCCGGCGGCTGCCCAGCACGCCGACGTACGCCGCGTCGCTGCGCAGGAGCACCCGCAGCACCGGCAGCTCGATCTTGTAGTCGTGCGCCACCAGCGCCACGAGCGTCGACGGACCGGGCGGCAGCGCGGCGACGATCTCCGAGGCCATCCCCACCTGCAGCTCGTTCGCCTCGGGAAAGCGCTCCGGCGTCGCGAAGCGCTCGCGCGGGTCCACCACCACCGTGCGGAGTCCGATGGCGTTCGCCAGCCGGCAGAGTGACATGCCCAGCTGCGTGGCGCCCACGATCACCATCGTGAGCGGCGGCGCATGCACCTCGATGAAGACGCTCCTCTGCTCCCCCGCGTCTGGCGCCGGTGCGCGCCACCGCGCCGAGCGGCCCACGCGCGCCGGAGGCGCCGGACGCGGGGGAGCAGACGA
>DATEPM010000067.1:0-18621 GCA_035273185.1 Gemmatimonadaceae bacterium | reverse complement strand
GTTCTGCCTGTCGAGCGCGCGGGCGAGCAGCACAGTCCGTACCGCGCGTGTTTCCCGATCGCTCGCGCTTTGTACGGCCGCGCGTGCCTGCACGGCCGCCGTGCTGTCCCCGCGCTCCAGGGCACTCCGCGCGAGCAGCTCGCGGCCAAAACCGCCGAAGCTGGAGTCCACCCACGGTTCCGCGCCGATCAGCCGGATCACCTCGGGCCAGCCGTCCCATCCCGCGGCGGCGCGCGCGGCCAGGAGCAGCGCGGCAGGCGTGCGCCGCGACGGCGTATTCAACAACGGCGTCAGAAGCCGGGTCGCGGTCCAGGGATGACCGTCCTGCAGCGCTCGTCGAGCAGCGGCCAGCGCGGTGTCCGAGGCGATCGCCTTCGCGAGCGCACGATGATCGCCCGGCGTCCCCACCTCACCCGCGGCCGCCGACCCCGGCGACTGTCCGCAAGCCGGCGCGGCCGCGAGCAGCGCAACCCACCCCACCCATCGAAGCAGCAGTGCCATCGAGACAGGCGCTGTCAGGATTCGTACCACGAAAACGGAACACGGGAAGCGGAATGCGCGTCGCGCAGTTCTCGCTCCCCGTGTTCGCTCCCGGCGCAGCGCGCGCCTATCGGTCCGCCACCTTGCCGGGATTCTCCAGCAACCAGTAGGTGAACCACTGGCGCAATCGGTCAAGGCGGTCGACGAGGAGCCACGGCTCACCGGAGCGAGAGAGCTCGTGCGTCGAGCGCGGATAGCGGATGAACTCCGCCGGAATACCGCGCTTCCGGAGCGCCATGAACCACAGCTCGGCGTTCCCGATCGGCGTGCGGAAGTCCTCCTCCGACTGCACGAGCAGCGTCGGCGTGCGCACGCGGGCCACGTGCCGGATGGGCGATAGCGAGTCGTACATCGCGAAGTTGTCCCATGGCTTGCCGAAGAACTCGAACTCCGTGAGCCCCTGCGCGTCGGAGGCGCCGTACCAGTACGTCCAATCGCTGATCATCCGGTCGGCCTCGGCCGCACGGAACCGGCTGGTCCTGGTGGTGACCCAGGCGGTCATGAATCCGCCGTACGAACCGCCGGTCACGCCCATGCGGGTGGAATCCACATCGGCGCGCTTCGCGACGAGATCCACCGCCTTCATGAGATCCTGATAATCCTCCGCGCCCCAGCGGCCGCGCGTGCTGTACGTGAAGCCCGCGCCGTAGCCGCTGGACCCGCGCGGATTGGTGAAGAGCACGAACATTCCCGCGCCCGCGAGATTCTGGAACTCGTCGAACCAGTTCTCCCCGTACGCCGAATGCGGGCCGCCATGAATGTAGAGCACCAGGGGATACTTCTTCCCCGGCTCGTACCCGTATGGCTTCATGAGCCACCCCTCGATCTCCAGGCCGCCCACCGAGGCGTACGTGAAGCGCTCGGCGTCGGACCACGCGATCTCGGCGTTCAGTGCATCGTTGAAGTGCGTCACGCGGCGCTCGCCGGTGCCATCCGCATTCGCGACGAATAGCTCCGTGGGATGCGTCAGGTCGGTGGCCACGAACGCCATCGTGCCGCCGCGGCGATCGTAGCTCACGCCCTCGATGCGCCGGCGTCCCGAGAGCACCTGGCGCATCCTCCGGGTGGCGGGATCCAGGCGAAACACGCCAGACCTGCCCCCGATGGCTGCGGTCATGGCGATCTCTCCGTCGGCCAGCCAGTCGATGCTCTGCGGTTCGTATCGCCAGCTGCCGAGCAGGTTCTCCGGCGCGCCCCCCGCCGCGGACACCACGTACACGCGCGCGCTCCGCATGCGGCCGGCACGTCCGATGAACGCGAGCCGCCTGCTGTCCGCCGACCAGGCGAGGTCCTGTTCGATCCCGGCGAAGGTTGCCACCTTGCGCGGTGTGCCGCCGCCGATGGGGAGCACGTAAATGTCGGCGTCGTTGCGCTCTGCCTCGTCGCGCCTGGCGTCGTACGGCAGTTTGCCAATGGAGTCACGCTCCGCGTCGACGACCGAATCAGGGCGCAGCGCCGCATCCGCGATAAATGCGATCCACTGGCCGTCGGGGGATACGACGGGGCTGCGATGGGAGTAGCTCGTCTGCGTGATGCGCCGCCGGGGCGAGCCGTCGAACGGCTGCATCCAGAGCTGTGCGGGACGCCAACGTCGCGGCTCGCGTGCACCGGGGATGAAGCCGGCATCGTTGGACCGGTACCGCATGTCGTCCACCTGGCGGCCGTCGAAGCGCGCCGGCTCCAGCGGGTGGGTGATCGCCCCGTAAGGCGGTCGTGCCATCGGCTGCATCCGCGCGTATGGGTCCTCCTGCGTCCGAACCGAGTCCGCCGCGCGCCCGCTGTCCGCCTCGGACCACACCGCGAAGGCCGCGTTGGACGGCACCGATGTCCCTCGCGGGTAGCGCTCCATCTGAAACGCCTCGCCGCCCGGTTGGTCCATGCGCAGCATCCAGGTCGTGCCCTTGCCGCCCGGCCGGTTGGAGGAGAAGAGCAGATATCTGCCGTCTGCTGACCAGCGAGCGCTGCTACTCTCCGTGCTCGCCGACGTGAAACGCACCGGGTCACCGCCGGCGGTCGGCACCACCCATACCTCGCGGTGGTACTTGTCGTCGCGCTCGCGGACGGTCTGCACCGTGAACGCCACCTGGCTGCCGTCGGGGGACATTGCGGGCGCAGTGATGGTGGTGATTCTGTACCAGTCGCTGGGCGCGAAGGCGCGCTTCGCCGGCTGCTGCGCGGCAACCACGTGGAACGCGACCGGGGCGGTGAGCGCGGCCGCGGCCGCCATCGTCCATCGCATCGATTGAAGCTCCGGAAAGAGGAAGTCGGGCCGCGCCAGAGGCGCGGGTGCCGGCATCACCGGCGGCGACGTGCGCCCCAAGATACCCAACGGTGGGCTGGCGTGCTGCCAGGGGGAGGCACGCACGAAAGCCCGCGATGCCAGGCATCACGGGCTTTCGTCCAGAGCCTCGGGAGAGCTCACGCCCCACCAGCGCGCCGCACCTCCCGCTCACACGGCAGCCTCTCGGACGCCGGCGAGATCACGCAGTTCGGCACCCACATGCCGCCCTGCGCGTCGTGCGAAAGGTATGACGCCGCGGATGGAACGACGTTAAGACGGCTTTTCCGCCGCGGAGCGCCGCGCCTCAGCTCGCGCCGACGATCCCCGACCGTAGACAGGCGATGGCGCTCACCTCCACCAGGAACCCTCGCAACTGGGCGCCAATAGTGGTTCGCGTCGGGTACGGCGGACGAAACACCTGCCCGTACACCTCGTTGAAGGCGCTCCAGAGGCTGGGATCGGCGAGATAGGCGGTGATGGATACGACGTCGTCGAGGGTCGCTCCGCCGGCCGCGAGCACCGACCGGACGTTCTCAAGCACCTGGCGCGTCTGTGCCGCGACGTCGCCCTCGACGATCTGGCCGGTACGCGGGTCGCGCGGCACCTGGCCGGAGACGAAGAGGAACCCCCCCGCGCGCACGCCCGGGGAGTAGGCGCCTGCCGGCGGCGGGCCGTCGGCGGATGGAGTCACGGGATGCCACGCGCGCGAAGGTGCCGTCATGGGTTGCGCTCCTGTCACGGAGTAAGGTTAGGATGCACGGGCCAGCAGCTCGCCCATAACCTACCATCCTCCTCCCGTCCATCACCGCGCATGTTCTTCCCCGATCTCGAGACGCCGGTGCCCGTGGTCGATCTCGACCGCATGGAACACAACCTGGATCGCGCGGCCGCGTACGCGCGCGCCCACGGGCTGGCGCTCCGGCCGCACGTCAAGACGCACAAGTCGCCGCGCCTCGCGGCCGAGCAACTGCGGCGCGGCGCCACGGGACTCACCTGCGCCACTCCCTTCGAGGCCGAGGTGATGAGCGAGGTGTCGGGTGACCTCCTGGTCGCGTATCCCCCCGTGGGCGCGCCGCGCGCGCGGCGGCTGGCAGCGCTGCCGCGGGAGCTCCGTCTCACTGCCGCATTGGATTCGCGGACCGCGGTGGACGACCTGGCGCGGGCGGCGCGGGACGCCGGGCGGCCTGTGGAGGTATATGTAGAGTTGGATCTCGGGATGCACCGGGTGGGCCTGCCCGCGGTGGACGACGCCGTGGCCCTCGCGCGTGCGATCGGCGAGCAGCCGTCGCTGGCGTTCGCGGGGATCGCCTTCTATCCGGGCCACGTGCGGGAGCAGGTCGCCGACCAGGACACGAAGCTGGCGGCCATCGCCGCGGCCCTGGAGCACGCCCTGGAGCAGTTCCAGCGTGCCGGTCTGCCACCGGGGGTGGTGAGCGGCGGGTCGACCCCCACGCTCTGGCGCACCCATGAGATCCCTGGCGTGACCGAAATGCGGCCCGGCACGTACGTCTTCAACGACCGCACCACCGCGGCGATCGGCGCCTGCGGCTGGGAAGACTGTGCGCTCACCGTGCTCGCGACGGTCGTGAGCACGGCCGTGCCGGGACAGGCGGTGATCGACGCCGGCAGCAAGGCGCTGGGACGGGAGCCGATGCGCGGCGCCGATGGCGAGGGCTTCGGCGCGCTGCTCCAGCGCCCCGAGGTGATCGTCCGCAGCATGTCGGAGGAGCATGGGATCCTGGACCTCGCACCCACGGCGTGGCGTCCGGTCGTGGGCGAGCGCGTGCTGGTCGTGCCGAACCACGTCTGCATCGTGGTGCACCTGAACGACGTGGTGTTCGGCGCACGCGGATCGAAGCTCGAGACCAGCTGGCCGGTGGCCGCACGCGGCCGGGGCTACGGACTCCGGCCCGGATGACGGCGCGCTACGATTCGAGCAGCGTATCGAGGGCGCGGTCGATGTTCGACCGCGCGGCCGCGCGGTCGCCATAGGGAGCGGCGAGGCGCGGCGGCGGCGGCCGCCGGCGGCGCGTGACGGGGCGTTCGGGAGCATCCTCTCCCAGCAGCAGCACCGCGCGCGAGGGGAGCGCCCCGCGCGGGAAGATGCCGCTCACCACCGCTTCCAGATTCGCGCGGCGCGCCGCCGCGAGCGCGGAGGATGTGAGAAAGAGATAACACCCGTCGCGGGTCGAGGCGGTGCAGCGCGGCGGGACGTGGAACCAAACCACCGGGCGCTCCCGGTCGACGCGCTGATCCACCTTCCGCTCGCGCGTCACGATGTGCGGCACCAGCGCGTGACAGTACTCGACTGCTTCAGCCACGTTGTCGAAGTACATCGCGTGCAGGGATTCCATCACTCGCTCCATATCGCTGCGCGACCGGGGCACGGCCACCTGCCCAGGAGGTGGGGCACCCGTGCCCACCCGGCAGGCGCCGCCGGGCCCGGGTTCTGTCAGCGCAAGCGATATGCCGGGCGGATCAGTGCACCGGACCCATGGCACCGCGGCCCTTGCCCGTACGAAACAGCAGCAGGAGCGGCAGCGAGCAACAGAGGATGATCCCGCTCAGCACGTAGATCCTCGAAAACGCGAGCACACTGGCCTGCGCGCTGATCTGGCGATCGAGCACGAGCAGCGCCTGTTGCTTGGCCAGCAGCGGATTCATCCCGCGCGCCATCAGCCCACGCGTCAGCTGGTCCACCCGCGCCAGGGAGGTGGGGTCCGTGGTGGTCACGTGCTCCAGCAGCAGCGCCTTGCTCACGGTGGTGAACCGGGTGAGCAGCGTCGCCATGATGGCGATGCCGAGCGAGCCGCCGAGCTGCCGAGTGAGATTGAACATACCCGTGCCCTGCGCAAGCTGGGCCATCTTCAGCTCGGCCATGGACGCGTTCGTCAGCGGGACGAAGATCAGGCCGAGACCGACGCCGCGCAGAATGAGCGGCCAGAACATCTCGTGTGGTCCGCTGTCGATCGTCATCAGCGACAGCTGCCACATCGACGCGAAGAAGAGCAGCGCGCCGATGGTGACCGTCGCGCGCGCATCCAGCCGGTTGGCGAACTTGCCAACGAAGGCCATCGTGACAGCGGAAGCGATGGCGCCCGGCAGGATCACCAGCCCGGTCTGATTCGCCGTGAGCCCGTGGAGGCTCTGCAGGAAGATCGGCAACACGAAGATCGACCCGAACAGTGCGAGCCCGAGCATGGCGGCGATGCTCACCCCGGCCGTGAGCTGGCGACTCTTGAGCACGCGGAAGTCGATCACCGGCTCCTTCGCCGTGAGCTCCCGCCAGATCAGCAGGACGAAGGACGTGAGCGAGATGAGCCCCAGCGCCGTCACGAAGGGTGAGTCGAACCAGTCGTAGCGCTCACCGCGCTCCAGCATCCACTGCAGCGAGCCGACACAGAGCGCCAGGAGGATGATCCCCGGGAAGTCGATGGTGCGAGCGCGCTCCTGATGCTCCGCATCGTGCACGTACGCCACGGTCATGAGCGCCGCGATGATCCCGAGGGGCACGTTGATGTAGAAGATCCAGGGCCAGTTGTAATTGTCCACGATCCAGCCGCCGAGTGTCGGGCCGATAGTGGGACCCACCATGACGCCGACGCCGAACATGGCCTGGCCGATCCCGATCTCCTCCGGCGGGAAGGACTCGAAGAGCGTGGTCTGCGCCGTCGAGAGCAGGGCGCCGCCGCCGATCCCCTGGATGACACGCCAGGAGACAAGCGCGCCCAGCGTGCGTGATGCGCCGCAGAAGAACGACGCCGCGACGAAGAGCAGGATGGATCCCGTGAGATAGCGCTTCCGGCCGAAGTACGCCGAGAGCCACCCCGACATCGGGATCACGATGACGTTCGCGATGATGTAGCCCGTGGAGACCCACGAGATCTCGTCGAGGGTTGCGCCGAGATTGCCCATCATGTGCGGGATCGCGACGTTGACGATCGACGTATCGATGAGCTCCAGCACCGCGGCCAGCGTGACCGCGATCGCGATGAGATATTTGTACTTGTACTTGTCTTCCGCGGGCGCCGGAATCGCGGACGCCGCCAGGCCGCCGTCGACGAGCGCGAGGCGGGGAGTCGAATGGAGAGCCATTGGTGTCGGTGGATGGGCCCCGCGCCCGGCGTGGCGAGGCTCCCCTCGACCGCCGGGCGCCGGACGCGCGCCGCTATGCTATTTCGTGGCCACGTGCACGTTCACCGACATACCGGGACGGAGCGGGCGGTTCGCGCCGAGGCCCTGGGTGATGCGGACGCGCACCGGAACGCGCTGCACGACCTTGGTGAAGTTCCCCGTCGCGTTGTCCGGGGGGAGCAGCGCGAACTTGGAACCAGTCGCCGCCGCGATGCTCTCCACCACGCCGCGAGCCGTCGCGCCGCCATACGTATCCACATCCACATCCACCGACTGGCCAGGCCGGATGTTCGACAGCTGGGTCTCCTTGAAGTTCGCGGTCACGAACACGCCGGTATCCGCCACGATGGTGAGCAGCGGCTGCCCGGCCTGGACGAGCTGGCCAATCTCGGCCTGCTTGCGCGAGACGATCCCCGCGGCCGGTGCTCGCACCGATGTGTAGTCCAGCTGCAGCTTCGCGTTTTCCACCGTCGCACGTGCCGCCTGCAGGCGCGCATCGGCCAGGCGCACACCCGCCTGCGCGTTCGTCACCGACGCCCCTGCGGCCGCGGCCTGCCGCTGCAAGGCGAGGACGTTCGCATCGGCGGCTTGCACCGCGGCCTGAGCCGCATCCAGCTGCTGGCGCGATACGATCTGCTGATCGGCCAGCTGTTGCATGCGCTGGAGATCCGAGTGCGCCTTCTGCGCGTTCGCCTTCGCCGCATCGATCTGCGCCGAGAGTGCTTCCCGCTGGCCCGCGGCAGTTTGCACCTGTGCCTCGGCCTGGCCGGTCGTGGGGCCCGTACCCGCCGTGGCCTGGGCAGCGGCGAGATCTGCCTCGGCCTGCGCCAGCCGCACGCGATACTCCGACGGGTCGATCTGCACGAGCAGTGAGTCGGCCGCGACGTGCGCGTTGTCCTGGACGTTCACCGCCTGGATGTAGCCGCTCACCTTCGCCAACACAGGGATGAGATGGCCGTCCACCGCCGCATCGTCCGTAGACTCGTGTCCCCGGCTATAGCTCCACTGCTTCGCGGCCCAGACGAGGCCGAGCAGCACGACCACGGCGACGATGGGAAGCACGAAGCGGCGCCTGGAGCGCGGCGGCGGCGCTTCCTCGGCCACGGGACGGATCTCTGGGGCGGAGGCCTGCTTGATTTCCTGAGGCATTGCGGTAGCCATGGCGGTACTCGTGAGGGTGTTGCGGTTCGTGGTTGACGTTAGCGGAGCTGTGTGACGGCGCCCTCGGCGCGCGCGAGCGACACGCGCGCTCCCTGCAGCGCGGTCAGCGCATCGACGTACTGGCTGCGCGCGGCGTTGAGCGTGAGCGAGGCCGTGACCACGTCGGCATTCCCGGCCACGCCGGCGCGGAAGCGCTCGCGCGCCTGCTGCACTTCCTGCTCGGCCAGCTGCAGCCGCTCGCGCGCCGCGTCCACTTCCTGCCGTGCAGACGAGAGATCCAGTAGGGTGCTGCGTACCTCGGTCTCCGCCTGCTGCTCGAGGTCGCGCCGGCGCACCTGGAGCTCGCGTGTCACGGCCTGCTGCTCCTGCACACGTCCTTCGCGGCGAAAGCCGTCGAAGAGCGACACCGAGAGCTGGATTCCGTACTCGTACGTGGGCAGCATCCGCGACGTCGTGCCGCCAAACAGTCGGTCGGTGTTGCCGCCGACCACGCCGTCGTCGCCGAAGGCACTGATGCTCGGCAGCCGCTCGCTGCGGATAGCCGTCACCTGCTGCTGCGCGGCCCGGAGCTGCGCTTCCGCGGCGCGAAGATCCGGTCGGTCGCGCAGGGCACGCGCGGTCGCCGCAGCCGCATCCAGTGTGAGATTCTCCTGCGTCTCATCGGCCAGTGAATCGGCCAGCTCCAGCGGCGCATCCAGCGGAAGGTTCAGCGCCCGACGCAGGTTCAACCGGGATCGATCGCGATCGTTGCGCGCGGAGATCAACTGCGCGCGCACGCCGGCCAATTGTGACCGCGCGCGGGTCACGTCGAGCGCTACGCCGACGCCCGCACGGAGCTGCTGCTGGGCGATGCCCAGCAGCTCGGTGGCGAGGGTGGAATCGGCAACCCGCGCCTGCAGCTGCGCATCGCTCCGCAGCACCTGCAGGTAGGCCGATGCGGCCTGCGCGGCGGCACTCTCGGCGCTGCTGCTCACGTCGGCGCTCGCCGCGCTCACCGCCGACTCTGCGGCATGGACGCGCTGCAGCGCGCTGAGGTCCAACAGATTCGCCTGCACCCGGCCTCGGAGATCCAGGGTGTTGAACGGCCCGATGATCTCGCCCGCCGGATTGAGGATCGGCGGCTGGCCGGGCGGGGAAGGAAAGTTGAAGCCGAACGTCGCGGAGTTCAGGGTCCGTCCACTCTGGACGGCGTTGGCGGAAACGTCGGGGAGAAGCGCGCTGCGACTCTGGCGCACCCGCGCCTGCGCCTCGTTCACGCGTTCGCGCGCACCGGCAACGAGCGCACTCTGGCGGGCGGCGAGGCGGGCGGCGTCACCCAGCGTCAGGCGCATCACGGGAATGGTGTCCTGCGCCGAAAGTGCGCGGACGAAGAACAACATGAATGCGACGAGCACCGTCAGGAGCAGTCCCAGGCGCACCGTCGTGCGTTCGTTCGTGATCATTTCGATGGTTCGGGAGCGGGAGCCGACACACCGGCCGGCTGCATGCGAATGGCTTGGAGGTAGAAGTTCAGCACTTCGTCGACGATCTGGTCGTCTGACTTGTGCGCGGTGGCCTGGAACACGTCGCGATGGCTGCACCAGAGCGAGTGCACCAGGAGCATCGGGCCGAGCATGCGGGCACCGACGATGGGATCCATGCGGCGGAACTCACCGTTGGCCATGCCGCGCTCGAGGATTCCGCCCAACAAGCGGAAGGTGCGGTCGATGACCTCGCGCGCGTAGAAGCGCGCCAGGTCGGGAAAGTTGCCCAGTTCCGCGTGGATCAGGCGGAACAGCGCTGTGAAGCGCGGCATCCGGAGAAAGCTCCAGTATCCGCGAACGAACTGCTCCAGCGTCTGGGTGGCAGTCATCCCTCCGGCCGTGGCCAGGTCGTGCTCCGCGCGCTCGATCTGCGCGATGACCGTCAGCCGCACCACCTCGCGGAAGAGCTCTTCCTTGTTAGGGAAGTAGAGATAGATAGTGCCCTTGGAGAGCCCCGCGCGCTTCGCGATGTCCTCGAGGCGCGCGCCGGACAGGCCACGCTCCCCGAAGACCTCGAGTGCGGCTTCGATGATCTGCTTGGGACGCTCCTCTGGGAGACGACGCCAGCGGGGTTCCTGAATGAGAGCTGCCATTACCGCGTACTGGTGACCGACTGGTCAGTTACTTTCGTCAGGTGCTGGCGCGTGACTCTCACTGTGCCACATCTGATTTAAGTAGGAAAACTACCTACAGCTAATAACTGACGCGTCAGTAATATGTATGCGTCCGGCCCGGGACGCAACTAGCTTTCCCGAATGCGCCATCGACGTGAGGACGAGCGGGACCAACCCGCCGAGGACCGGGTGCGACTGGACAAGTGGCTCTGGGCGGCTCGGTTCTTCAAGACGCGCTCGCTGGCCACCGACGCGGTGAACGGCGGCAAGGTGGAGCTCAACGGCGAGCGGGCAAAGCCGTCCCGAGAGGTGCACGTGGGGGACGTGCTCCGGCTACGGGTGGGTCCCTTCGAGTACGTGCTCAGCGTTCGCGCGCTCTCGTTGCACCGGGGCTCTGCGAGCATCGCGGCAACGCTGTACAGCGAGACCGAGGCGAGTCGCGACGCGCGCGATCGCCTACGCCAGCAGCTCCGTGAGGCCCCCGCGCCCGCCTATGAGGATCGCGGCCGGCCCAGTAAGAAGCACCGCCGCGACCAGTCCCGCTTCATCGACCGCAACCGGCGCGGCGGCTAGTCCCGCCCGAGTTCCGGGGCGGTCAGTCGGGGGGCCGGCGGCCGCGCGCCCCGCCCGGTCCGCCGCGCTGCAGCGTCGGGTTCCGCACCTCGTCCGGGAGCATGTTCCACTGCTTCGGCGTCAGCACGACCTGCGCGCTCTTCACCGCGGCCAGATAGTTGTTGCGCGCCTCCTGCAGCTTCGGGCGGATGTTGGGGAATACCGACGCGAGGTCGGCGCCGCCCTGGCCCTTGGAGAGCTGATCCTCCACCGCCTTGATGAGCGAATCGTTCCTGGCAGCCAGCGAATCCGCGATGGCCTGCAACGTCGTGATCTGATCGGGCGTGAGCCCAAGCGTGTCCTTCATCGCGATCATACGCGCCACCGGATTCGGGGCCACACGCTCCACGATCGTCCGAATGTCGAACCCGCGGCCGCCCCGGCCGTTGATGCCCCGCAGCATTCCCTCCATGAGCTGGCGCTGGCGGTCGGGGCCGATCTGAAAGCGCGCCTGCACTGCGAGCTGGAAGGGCACGCGGATGGCGGTGCGCGAGGCAGGATTGTCGCCGAAGCGCTCGTTCACCTGGTAGACGAAGCGGCCGGCCTGTGGGTCGAAGCCGCGCACGAACAGCAGCGTGGGATCGGCGCGATCCGGCTGGCCCCAGCCTCGCAGTCCGTTCGTACCATGCAGCAGCTGGTCGAGCCCCGCCAGCGGATTGAGTGCGCTGACCGAGATCATGAGCCGCTGCCCGATGGCGCCGCCCAGGTTGGGGCGCAGGTTCGCCTGCAGGTCGAGGCCCGGCGTCCACGATCCGCTGCAGCTGTTTCGCCCCGCGATCCGGCCCAACTGCTTGGCGAGGCAGTCGCGCGCGTTCTTCGGCCCACTCGTGAGCAGGCGCTGAACACCGTTCGCCACCGCCGTATCGCCAGCCGCCGCCGCAGTAGCGGGATCGAAGATGAAGGCCCGATCGTTGCGCGCGCCATCACCGTTGATGTCGCTCCCCACGCGCGGCGTGTAGGGCGTGCCGGAGCTCAGCCGCAGCACCGACGTCAGGTCGAGCCATGACTTCGCCAGCCATGTCAGTGTGCCGACCATGGAATGCCGCCGCTCGAAGTCGCTCGTGCCCCAGTCGAACACGTTGGGATCGCCGGCGGTGGTGGGCGCACCGAACCCGCCGCCGGCGGAGGCGCCGAACCCGCCCGAGCCGCCGATGCCGCCGCCGCTGAAGAACGACGACTGGTCTCGCGAGCGGGTGAGGGTGTAGGAGATGTTCCAGATCATGTCGTTCGGCGTCACGCCATTGAGCGTGAGGGTCACCTGCCCCGTCTGCGACCGCAGTCCCGACGTCACGTCGTACACCTGCGCGTACCGATCGTGCACGCGGGATGAGAGAAGACTCATGGCGCCCGTCGCGGGCACGATCGCGCTCTTCGGGACGTACACCGGCCGATCGTCCTCATCCATGAGCGAAAAGCCGGTGGGCGTGGCGGTATCGAGATTGAGATCGCGCACGCTGTAGAGGTTGGTGCCAAGCGCGTAGGAGCCGTCCAGACCGAAGCCCCAGCGCAGTCCCATACGCCGGCTCAGCCCCAGCGAGGCGCGCCAGGAGCGCGGTGCGCCGAAGTCGGGCTCGAAGACGGTGACGTTCGGGCGCTGGCCGGCGAGCGCGGGATTGGGCGATCCGGCGCCGCCGTTGGCGCAGGTGGTCGGGATCGTGGAGGGATCGGCCGCGTAGCCTGCCCAGTCGGGCACCGGGACATCCGCGCCGATGCACACGAGCTGGCTCTGGCCGTTGTTCAGCCCCGTGGAGGTGAGCGCGGATGCGAACATCGTGAGCGGGAAGGTGCCACGAAACTCCCCGAGCCCGCCGCGGATGATGAGCGGCGACCGGCCGCCAAATCCGCCCTGCGCGCCGAAACCTCCGGCGTCCCCGCCCCGGCCGAAGCCTCCACCGCCCCGCCGGCCGCCACCGCCGCGACTCGGCGTGAAGCTGCCGCCCTGGATCTGCGGCGGGGTGCCTCCCCCGACCATCCAGGTGAATCCCATGCGCGGGCTCACATGAAGCTCCCTGGGAAAGACATCGGTGCGGCGCCCGAAGAGCTGGTCCACCTCGGGGTTGTACGCCGGCCGTCCCTGAAAATCCGAGCCCTCCAACCGCAGGCCATACGTCACCTGCAGCGCCCGGTCGCGTCGCCAGGTGTCCCCCAGGTACACCGCGGCATTCACGCCGCTGCCCGTCCGCGCCACGGGCGTGAGCGATCGGGTGAACGTGGCGGGCTGGTTGGCCGCCAGATCCTCCAGGGAGTTGAAGCTGAAGATGCCGAACTGGTTGAAGGCATTGTTCGAGGAGAAGCCGGTGAGGTTCACGAGCGCACCGAGCTTGAATCGATGCGCGGCATCGTCCGACATCCACGAGAACTCGTCACGGCCTCCAGCTGGCTGTTGGCGCCGTCCGACGGGAGCCCCGCGTTGCCGCCGAAATCCAGTTGGGTAACCGCGAGCGTGCTGTCGGAGAGATCCGAGCTCACCCGCACGCGCCCTTCGGCGTTCTCCAGGTACGGGTTGCCCGAATTGAGGTTGCGCGCATACGTGGCGCGCACCTCGTTGAGGTAGTTGCCGAGCACCGACGAGAGCGACAGCATCGCACCCGCGCCGCCCGTGTGCATGGTGCCGCCGTGCGTCGGCAGCGCGAAGGCCGACGTACGATAGGCCTCACGCAGCGAGCCCTGCCAGTTGCCGCGCACCATCAACGAATGATTCTCGCTGAGGTGGTAGTCGAAGCGGACGAGCGCCGTTCCGTTATCGGTGAGGCGGTCATGCGGGATTGACGACATCGATAGCGGAATGCCGTACGTGTTCACCAACTGCTGAAAGCGCGCGACCGAGTCCGGCGTGAGGCCCAGCCGCTCGAGCGTGAGCGCGTCGGCGCCCGTCACCGTCTGCAGCGGATCGGTGCGTCGGCGGAGCTGCACCGCCGCGAACCAGAACGCCCGGTCCTTCACGATCGGACCGCCGATGCCGCTGCTCACCTGGTTCTGCGTGTAACCCTGCCCGAAGGTGGTGGGCGTGGACTGATCCGCGCCCCACTCGAGATGCGGATCCCGAAGCGCGTAGCTGACAGAACCGCTGAGCGCGTTGGTGCCGCCTCGCGTGGTGGTCGCCACCTGACCGCCCGTGAACTGGCCTCGTCCCACGTCGTACGTGTTGGTGATCACGCGCGTGGAGCGCACCGCCTCGGTCGGCACGCTGCCACCGCCGAGGAAGGACAGCCCATCCAGGGTGATCTGATTCTGATCGGGCCGCTGGCCGGCAATGGAAAACATCGACGCCGTCGTGTCGGTGCCGGCGATGCCGACCACCCCCGGTGTCAGCGAGGCAATGGCCGCGAGATCGCTCGGATCGACGGGAAGGCGCTCGAGCTGCTCGCCCGTGAGCACACGCTCCGTGGACCCTGGACCGGGGCGATCAGCGCCAGCGCCGGGCGTGGTCGCGCGAACCACCACCGGCCCGAGTTGCGCGGCGACAGGGCTGAGCGTGACGTCCGCAACGAGCCGGTCCTCGTCGGCCTGACGCGCCAGCAGGAAGCTCGCCTGCGCAAACCCGATATACCGGATGCTCATGCGGTACTGGCCGCCGCCGTCCGGAAACAGGATCGTCCACTGGCCCCGGTCGTTCGTCTGGCGCGAACGCGTGACCCCCGTCTCCACCGAGGTGGCCGAAACCGTGGCGCCCACGACCGGCTTGCCGTCGGGGCTCAGCACCTTTCCGGTGAGAATGTCGGTGGTGCTGCCCACCTGAGCGCGCGCGAAGCGCGGTGCGGACACACCGATGAGCAGCAGCACGGGCGCAAGCAGGCGCCGCGCCAGACGAGAGGCATCCATGAGCCGACGATACCAATTGGGGTCTGCGTCTCGGCGCGGGGGGGGGCCGCGGCCAGCGGACGTTGGACGCCGTGCTCCCTGCGGTCGTTAACGGACGCTGGTCCACGCGCGCGTGTCATCCATACGCTGCGTGGTGCCATTGCGCTGCGAGGGGTCGGCCGGACTGGCGCGCCCCCCCGAGAGCACCTGGGGCCGGTCAGTGCTGGCCGGGCGGACTGGACACGACGGTCGCGGCGGCGAACAGGTCGCGCTGCGATCCCGCGTGGCGCAGGAGCTCCACGGCGCGGGAGAGGGGCCGGTCCTCCATCAGCTCACGCCGCCGGGCGGCGGCATCTCCCAGCGCAAGCCGCGCCACGCGGTGATCGATCTCGCGCGCCAGGAGCGCCCGCGCCGCCGTGGCGAAGCGCGGCTCGATGCTCACGCCCGCGGCGGCGAGCCGGCGCAGCACCTCGTCGCCCCATGTGGCGGACGGGGTATAGCCCGGGTGCACCGAGCCCTTGAGCTCGAGCGCGTAGGTCTGCAGGACCGATTGCACCGTCGATGCCCTGGCAGCGATGGAGCGCAGGAACTGCTGCTCGCCGGTGCTCAGGGTATCGTCATGTACGATGACGTCCGGGGTGATGCCGCCGCCACCGTACACCGTGCGGCCCCCGTCCGACTTGAACGCGGGCCGCGCCGCGCGCGCCGAATCAGTCTCCAGGGAGTCGGGGTGCACCTCGACGTAGCGGCCGTCCGGCAGGAGCTTTCGATCGCGATGGATGGAGCGGCCGCTGGGCGTGTACCACTTGCCCGTGGTCATCTTGAGATAGTACCCGCCGTCCAGCGGGAACACCGACTGCACCAGTCCCTTGCCGTAGCTGGTGGTCCCCACGACGAGCGCACGATCGTGGTCCTGCAGCGCACCCGCGACGATCTCGGTCGCCGAGGCCGACTGGCCATCCAGCAGGACGACCAGGGGCACCGCACTCGCGATGTGACGCCCGCTGGAGCGCGCCGTTTCCGGATCCGCGGCGCGCGAGCGCACGCTGACGATCTCCTGCCCCTCGCGCAGGAACAGACTGCTCACCGCGAGCGCCTGATCCACGATGCCACCGCCGTTGTCGCGCATGTCCAGGACGATGCCCCTGGCACCGTCACCCTCCAGCTTCGCGACGGCGTCCTCCACCTCTTCGGCGGCGTTCTCGTTGAACGTCTGCAGCGGGATGTAGCCCACCGTGCTGTCGAGCATCGCGGTGAACTGCACGGCGGGGACGTGCACGACGGCGCGCGTGAAGCGGAGCTTGATCGGCTCCGCGACGCCCGGGCGAGCGTAGGTGACGGACACCTGCGAGCCGGGGGTGCCGCGCAGCTTCTCGGAGATCCGGTCCAGCGTCCACTCCTGAGTGTCCAGCGTGGACTGGCCATCGATGCCGACGATGCGATCTCCCTCCTGCACGCCGGCCCCCTCGGCGGGGGTGTGCGGGAAGACACGGCTGACCACGACGGCACCGCCCTGCTGCGCCTCGAGGAGCATGCCGGTGCCGCCATAGCGTCCGTTGGTGTTCCGATTGAAGGAGTCGCTCTGCTTGGGCGACAGCAGCTCGCTGTACGGGTCGTTGAGCTCGCGCACCATGCCGCGGGCCGCCTTCTCGTAGAGCTGCGAGCCGTTCACCGAATCCACGTAGCGCGAGGACACGAGCGAGAGCACCTGCTCGAGCAGCAGGCGCGAGTTGGTGCGACGGGGCGGTTCCTGGAGCAGGAATCCCCCGGCGACGATCGGGACGAGGAGGAGAGTCGCGACCGCCGCGGTGCGAAGTCGAGGCATCGGCAGGATTAAAGAGCTATGATATCGGCGCGGCGCCGGCGTTCACGCGGGCCTGGACCAGCTGCGAGCAGGGCCGCCTGGCGTGGGCGGCGGGCGTGGCCGCTCGGGCCGCGTCGGTGCGAGCCGCGCTCGGACGGCTCGCGGCATACAGCACGCGGCCCTTCTCGCCGTGTCCGAGCGTCCGCCGCGCGACCAGCAGCTCGGGGAGTGCCATCGCGATCTCGGTATCGGCCACCACCACCGGCACCGGCAGCACCCCACCGTAGCCGTACACCTGCCGCGTGGAGTCCACGGGGATACGGCTGCCGGCGGCGACGAGGACTCCGATGGCGCCGAGTCGCTGCAGAAAACTGGTCGACGCAAGCATGAGACGCTCCGCTGGAACGAGAGCTATTCTTCGAGCCCCAAGTTAAGTCGCGACGCAGCCCCGCGCAACGCGCGGGTGGTGGCGTACCGTGTTGGCGTTACGAGATTTACGATTCGCTAACAAGGCGGGATGAGGCGGCACGCGCCTGGGATGATCGCGCGAGGCCGCGGGTTGGCTGGAGCATCCGGACGGGAGAGATTTCGCCCAATGTCCGAGGCCGCGCGCCCCACCGGCCATTCGTCGGCCGCGCCGTCCGAGCGTGAAGCGCCGACGTCGCCACGCAGCGAGCTGCGGGCGACCATCACCCTCGCGCTCCCACTCGTCCTGGCGCAGGTGGGGCTCATGGCCATGGGAGTGGTCGATACGGTGATGGTCGGCCACGTCTCCGCGCAGGTGCTGGCGTCCGTCGCGCTCGGCAACCTGTACGTCTTCAACGCGCTGGTGCTCGGCCAGGGCACCGTCATGGCCCTGGACCCGATCGTCGCGCAGGCCGCCGGCGCGCGCGATGCCGCTGCGGTGAGCCGCGCCGTGCAGCGCGGCATCATCATCGCGCTCCTGCTCAGCGTGGGCACCGCGCTGCTGCTGCTGCCGGTGCACGGCGTCCTCGTGCTGACGCGCCAGCAGCGCGAGATCATCCCCGACACCGTGGCGTACGTCTTCGTTTCGATCCCCGGCGTGGTACCGTACCTGCTCTTCGTGGTGTTCCGGCAGACGCTGCAGGCGCTGCACCGGGTGGCGCCCATCGTGTGGACGGTGGTGGGTGCGAACCTCACGAACGTGGCCCTGAACTGGATATTCGTGTATGGCCATCTCGGGAGCCCGGCGCTGGGCGCGGTCGGGAGCGCCATCGGCACCACCATAAGCCGCTGGGTGATGGCCCTGGCGCTGCTGCTGCTGGCGTGGCGCTCGTTGCGGGAGCACCTGTGGCCGGTGCGGCGCGAGGCGCTGGCGCGCCGTCCGCTGGGCCGCGTCTTGTGGCTCGGGCTTCCGATTGGCCTGCAGCAACTGCTCGAGTCCGGGGCGTTTGGCGCGATCGGACTCATGATGGGCATGCTCGGCACCGTGGAGATGGCGGCACACCAGATTGCCATCACGCTCGCGGCGCTGACGTTCATGGTGCCGCTTGGCGTTTCGAGCGCCGCGGCGGTGCGTGTGGGGCATGCGGTGGGCGCCCGCGACCCCCGGGGCGTCCGGCTGGCCGCCCGCGCCGCATTCCTTTGCGGCATGAGCTTCATGGCCTGTACGGCCCTGCTCTTTCTCGCCGCGCCGCGGCTGCTCGCCCGCATCTTCACGGGCGATGCGAGGATCATCGCGGTGGCCGGGCTGCTGATCCCGGTGGCCGGCGTCTTCCAGATCTTCGATGGCGCCCAGGCGGTTGGCGCGGGCGTGCTGCGCGGTATGGGGGACACCAGGGCGCCGCTGCTCGCGATGATCGCGGGCTACTGGATGCTGGGCCTGCCCGTGAGCATCGCGCTGGGCTTTCACACACCGCTGCGTGCGGCAGGCCTGTGGTGGGGATTCGTGGCCTCACTGGGCGCCGTGGCGCTTTTTCTTGCGCTGCGCATCCGGGTGCTCTTCCGGCGGGAGCTGGGCAGAGTCGTCGTGGAGTAGGCGCTGCGTGCGGCGCACCGGCCGTCGCCGACGGCTCAGCTGGCGCGGTGCCGGGCCAGCGCCGTCTCGATCGCCCGCCGCGCGTTCGTCAGGCGGTCGGCCCCGAGCCCGGTGATCGTCGCGACGGGCGCCCCGGACCGCGCGACGGCGTC
>DATEPM010000066.1:0-4413 GCA_035273185.1 Gemmatimonadaceae bacterium | reverse complement strand
ACAAGAAGTGGTGGGTGCCGAACGGGAATCGTTGGCGCGAAGTGACCACGACGGATCCTCTGTTCGCCGGCGTGACGCTTCCAAAGATTCCGGCACTCGGCGGGCAACCGGAGGTGATCACGACGAAGACGCTCGTGATCTACGGTCCTGGCCGCGGCGGCGGGGGCAGAGCGGGCGCGCAGTTCGGGGCACCCGGCGGACACGCTGCCGGCCCGGATCGCTCGCCACAGCTGTTCGCGCTCGACAAAGCCACCGGCAAGCCGCTTGGCTCCGTACACATCCCGACGCGAAACACCGCGGTGCCGATGACGTTCATGGACCATGGCCGGCAATACATCGTGTTCGCCACCGGCCAGGGCTCAAGCACCGGATTGGTCGCGCTGGCGCTCCCGCGCAAATAGCACCGCGAGCCGGGCGAACTGGTCGGAAAAGTGGCGGGGCGGAGGCGTGCAACAGGCGCCCTTCGCCCCGCTGCTTGTCGACACTCTCAGTAGAATCTGCGGGGCCGCGGAGAACGGCGGAAAACTGCGGACAGGCGCGGAGAGGCGGTTCTAGTTGAACGATGAACGACTACGGCTGATCGACACCGACCGCCGAATCAGCATCACGGCTTGACGTACCGCTTCAAGTCCTTCTGCCCGACCTCCGCCCCGTAGATCACGCCGTCCTTGTCCACCGCCACACCCTCCGCGGAGCTCGTGCTCGGCGGGTTCACGGCGGGATCCGGGATGAACGCCACCACCTGGCCCTTGCGCGCGCTGCCGATGCGGATGCCGCGGCGCCAACCGGTGCGCGCGCGCGCGACGGAGCCGGACTCCGAGTCGGCGACGTAGATCGAGTCGTTGCGGTCGATGTAGATGCCGCTGGGGCGGCTGAACTGGTACCAGGTGTCGAGCAGCCGCCCGTTCTGGTCGAGGATCTTGATGCGATTATTCCCGCGGTCGCCGACGAAGAGCCGGCCGCGCGAGTCCATGGCCAGGGCGTGCGGCTGGTCGAAGTCGTCGGGGCCGCTCCCCAGCTTCCCCCACGCGGCGATCAGCTTGCCGTCTTTCGAGAACTTCAATATCCGGGCGGTGCTGCCCGGTCGCGAGGAGTGGCCCTCCGCGACGAAGATCTCGCCCCCCGGCGCGACCAGGACGTCGTTGGGCTGGAAGAAGTAGCCCGGCTCGCGCGCGCCGCCCGGCGCGCCGAGGGTGCGCAGGAGAGTGCCGTCGGAGCTGAACTCGAAGATCTGGTGCCCCGGGGGTAGCGCGGGCGCGGAATCGGCAGGAGGTGCCGCTGCCGCGCCGCGGCCTGCGCCCGTGCAGGCGCAGTCGGTCACCCAGACATGGTCATCTCGATCGACGAAGATGCCGTGTGGTGCGAGCATCAGCCCCGCACCGAAGTGGGCCACGAGCTTGCCCGTGGAGTCGAACTTCAGCACCGGATCGAGCTTCGACCCGGCGCAACTGTTCGCCCCGCAGCGTTCGGCCACCCAGATGCTCGTTCCGTCGCGGTCGACGTCCACCGCGCTCGTTGATCCCCAGGCTCGCCCCTCCGGAAGCACCGCCCACCCGGCGACCATGCGGTAGGGGTTCGGGAGGTCGTTGGTCGGCCTGACGTCCGGCTGCCCCTGGAGAGGAGATGCCGCAGCGACCAGCACGACGACCCAGGGCGCACGCATGCTCATGGGGCGTGCACGGCGATTCGATAGGCGCGGAGGGTGCTGTCGGGACGGAGTGAGTCTGCCGGCGCACCTTCGGTGGCGTGGTTCGCCCTGAGGAGATAGGCCACGACGCCGAGGTACTCGTCCTCCTTCAGGCCGCCAGGGTTGTTGACCGGCATCGTGCCACTCACGAGGGAGTAGAGGTCGGAGACGCGCCGGTCCTTCCAGGCGTCGACGAAGGCCTGGCCGATGAACTGGTCGCGCTGATGGCAGCTGGCGCAGACGCCGGCGAACACATGCTCGCCGCGCTCGGCCTGCGCTGCCGTGTACGGCGCGGGCGGAAGATTGGCCGCCGTGGAGAAGACAACGTGCGCATTCGGGTCCACGCGCAGCGGCACGGGCGCTCCGGTGCGTGCGGCGGGAGTGAGGAACGCACCAAGCGGCGTCCGCACGTTCGTCGCGGGCGCGCTCGCGCAGCCGATGGTGGCGAGGGCGGCGAGGGCGGCGAGGGCGGAAATCCAGGTGACGGCCGGCAATCGTCTCACGCGCATCTCGCGTCTCCCGGTGTCATGAGCGTGGAGTGGAAGACCGCATTCGCCATCGAAATCAGATTGAACGCGCCAGGGCCAGAACGCTAGCTGCTCCGGGTAGGGCACGAAGGTGGTACGAAAGTATCGACCGACGCGGATTTGGCCAGTAGCTGCGCGAGCTCGTCGAGATACGATTGCCGCGGTGGCGGCGTGTGGTTACACGTCAGACGTGTCGAACAGGTACATCTGCACGTCGTCATCGTCCGGCGCGAGGACTCGCCGGTCTGTCGCGCAGGCCTGCCCTTCAGGGGTGGCGAATGCGTCTTGGATGGCTGCCAGGTCGTCAAAGTGGAGCGTCCCAATCAGGTACGGTTCCGGATCGCCGGCCGGCGTGAGGATGGGACGCCGACTGATGTCGTAGCGCCGAAGCCCGGGCAGTCGCCTGGCAAGCGGTATGTGCACGTTCATGTAATGCGCGTCGAAGGCGGCAGGGTCCTTCGGCGTCCGATAGATCACGACCATCCGCGCCATGTCAGTTAAGGCTCACTGTGTGGATTTCTATAGTTGCACCCGATTCCTAAATATGCGGCAATATGCGGCGCCTGAGTGCCTTACGGCGCCACTCCGCTTTCTTGATGCGGATTGCGTTCTCCGCCGCCGAGCGCCATGTTCTCGCGCGACAGACTCCCGCTCGCCGCGCTCCTCCTCCCGCCCCCCGCCCTACGCCCCACGATCGTATGGCCGACGACCCGATTGCCACCGTGGAGTCCCCCAGCGCGCTCCGGCGGCGCGATTTCATCAGAGTGGCTGGTGCAGGCGCCGGCATGATGCTCCTGGGGCCGGCGGCGAGCGCCGAGGCCGCGGCGACTCCAGAGGCAACGCGGAGCGCGTCGGTGCGCCCCGCGGGGGCATCGCCGGACGTCGTGGTGATCGGCGCGGGAATCTGGGGGAGCTTCACCGCGTACCACCTGCGCAAGGCCGGGGTGAAGGTGACGCTGGTGGACGCCTACGGTCCCGGGAACGCGCGCTCCACCTCGGGCGACGAGAGCCGCGGCGTGCGCTCCTCGTACGGCGACCGGCCCGGCACGCTGGGCGAGCTGTGGATGTTGTGGGCGCGCGAGGCGATGCAGCGCTGGCGCGCCTTCGACGACGAGTGGGGGCGCGACCTGCGCCTGAACCTGTTCCACGTCACGGGGGACCTGATCCTCCGCGAGGACTGGGACAACTTCCAGCTCCGCTGCAAGCTCTGGTGGGACCGGCACAAGATCCCCTACGAGGTGCTCAACCCGGAGGACGTGCGCCGCTCGTTCCCGGTGATCTCGATGGACGACATCACGGCGGTGCTGCACGAGCCGGATGCCGGCGTGGTGCGCGCGCGGCGGGGGGCGCAGGCGGTGTCGGCGGCGTTCGAGCACCTGGGTGGAAAGATCGTGATCGGCCGGGCGACGCCATCAAAGATCGAGAATGGCCGGCTGGTGGAGATCGCGCTGGATACCGGCGCCACGCTGCGGGCGGACACCTTCGTGTATGCCGTCGGCGCATGGCTGGGGAAGACCTTTCCGGAGCTCTTCGCCAAGAAGATGCGCGTGCCGATCGGCTACGTGTGCTACTACGCCACGCCGGTGGGTGACGAGCGGTTCACCTATCCCAACCTGCCGAGCTTCAACTTTCCCGGGGTGACCGGCTGGCCCGCGCTGCCCGTGGACAACCGCGGCTTCCGCGTGCGCGGGACGGAGCACGGCCCCAGACCGCCCGAGCAGGCCGTCGCAGAGAAGAAGCCCGCGACGGCGGATCTCAATGCGCCCGCGGTGGATGTCGGCTCCAACGCCGCCAATGCGGGTGGTGGCGGCGTTAGCGGTGCGAAGCAGAGCGGGCAGGCGCAGGCCGAGGTGCCGCCGCAGCAGCTGGATCCCGACACGAGCGACCGCTGGGCGAACCAGGAGCGGCTCGACGGCTCGCGCCGGTTCGTGGCGCACCGTTTCCCGCTGCTCAAGGATGCGCCGATCGCGCAGACGCACGCCTGCCATTACGAGATCACCTCGAGCGGCAACTTCATCATCGATCACCACCCGGAGCTTTCCAATGTGTGGATCGCGGCGGGTGGGAACGCCGAGGGATTCAAGTTCGGGCCGAAGATCGGCGACTACGTGGCGCAGCGGGTGCTGGGGGTGTGGGCGGACGCGTCGGTGAACACGGTGTTCAAGATTCCGGAGAAGGAGTTCGAGCCGCCGAAGCCGG